>CAMFLH010000358.1 GCA_945957295.1 uncultured Uliginosibacterium sp. | reverse complement strand
ATTCGTCGGCAGCGTCAGATGTGTATAAGAGACAGGTTCAACGGCTTGCGGCGAGCGCGGCGGTGATTTCCTCATAGAACAGGGTGCGCAGCCAGCTATGCGCCGGGTCATGGTGCAGGCGCTCGTGCCACAGCAAGGCATAGCGCACCTGGGGCAAGGCAAGCGGAATCTCGCGTTCCACCAGGCCGATCGGCCCGGCGTACAAACGGGCAAGCGTGCGCGGCACGTTGACCAGCAGATCACTCTGGGCCGCCATCGCCAGCGCCGCCATGAAATTGGCCACCCTGACCGCGACACGCCGTTCGCGCCCGATGCGCGCGAGCGCAAGGTCGACCACGCCTCGCGGGTCAACGCCGCCCAGATGGATCAGGATCTGCGGGATACGCAGAAAGGCATCCAGATCAAAAGGCTGCGCCAGCGCCGGGTGCTCGCGTCGCAACAGCGTCACGAAGTGGTCGTCGCCCAGCCCTCGCCCATGAATGCCGGCCGGCGCCTGCGCCACCGAGCTCAGCGCAAGCTGCACCGTGCCGCGCTCAAGCTCGCGAAAACCCTGGTCTTCGCGCCAGATGTCCACCGCGATGTCGACGTTGGGCGCCTCACGGTGCAGGCGCGCGAGTACCCGCGGCAGCATCGAGTTGGCCCCATAGTCGGTGGTGCTGATGTGCCACACGCCACGACTGCTGGCGGCGTCGAACTGCGGCGGGGCAATCAAGCCGGCCACGTCGGCCAGCGTGGCGTCAAGCCGCTCGCGCAGCGCTTCGGCCCGCGGCGTTGGCTGCAAGCCACCGGGCGTGCGCACAAAGAGCGGGTCGTCGAACAGCGCACGCAAACGGCCCAGCGTGCGGCTCATGGCCGGCTGCGTCACGCCCAATCGCTCGGCCGCGCGGGTGACATGCGCCTCCTGCAGCAACGTTTGCAGCGCCACGAGCAGGTTGAGGTCGATGCCGCTCAGATCCCTCATACATCACCATTACCCAATATCATGATCAACATTCTATCCATGCATTGGATTGATGTTGCAGGGCTCGATAGAGTGGCCGTTCGGCTGGCGAGCGCAGCAAGGCTGCTCCTCAGAACACCGCACGCCAGCCCCGCCCACAGATGCCTTGACGCCCCTTCGCCGATCCGCGGGGGCCTGGAGATGAAACATGTTCCTTGAATCTACCCGTGAAGTCCGTCTTGCCTCCCGCCCCACCGGCATGCCGAGCGCCGCCAACTTTGAAATCGCCGCCACGCCGGTGCCTCCGCTCAAGGCCGGTGAAGTGCTGGTGAAGAACCTGTGGATGTCGGTCGACCCCTACATGCGCGGCCGCATGGTTGATCGCGAAAGCTATGTGCCGCCGTTCCAGGTCGGCAAGGCCCTCGAAGGCGGCGCCGTCGGCGAGGTGGTCGAATCGAGCAGTTCGAAGTTCAAGGTCGGCGACATCGTGCTGAGTTCATTCGGCTGGCGCGAACACTTCGTCGCCGCCGAGACGCAGGTGCATCGCGTCGACACCCGCCTTGCGCCGCCGCAGGCCTGGCTGGGCGTGATCGGCATGACCGGCATGACCGCCTGGACCGGCCTCACCCGTATCGCCCGCATCCAGCCTGGCGAAACCGTGTTCGTCTCCGCCGCTTCGGGGGCTGTCGGCGCCATCGCGGTGCAGATCGCCAAGCTGCAGGGTTGCCAGGTGGTGGCCAGCGTGGGCAGCGAAGAGAAGGCCGCATGGCTGCGCGAACTGGGTGCCGATGCGGTGATCAACTATCGCACCGCGGGTGATCTCACGGCCGCGCTCAAAGCCGCGGCGCCCGAGGGCATCGATGTGTACTTCGAGAACGTCGGTGGCGCGCATCTCGAAGCGGCGCTCAACCTGCTCAAGCCCAACGGCCGTGTCGCGGTATGCGGCATGATCGAGCAGTACAACGCGACCGAAGCGCCCAAAGGCCCGTCCAACCTTGCGCAAGTGATCATGAAGCGGCTGCGGCTGGAAGGCTTCATCGTCTCCGATCACTGGGATCACTACCCGCAGTTCGTCGGCGAAATGGCTGCCTGGCTTGCGGCCGGCAAGATCCAGACGCGCGAGACGGTGCGCGAAGGGCTGGAAGCCGCGCCGGATGCCTTCATCGGTCTCTTCCGCGGCGAGAACACGGGCAAGATGCTGGTCAAACTCGCCTGAGGTCACGCACAAATCATGGTCCTGACACCCTTCTCCGCCCTGCTCGAAAGCCGCCGACACCTTGGCAACACGGTGTTCTACGATCTACCGGAGGACTGGCTGCAGGGCCGCACCGCCTTTGGCGGCGTCAGCGCCGCGCTGGCGGTGCAGGCGATGCGCGATGTGGCCGGCGCCGACCGGCCATTGCGCGGCTTGCAGACCAGCTTCATCGGCCCGGTACCGGCCGGCGAGCTGCGGGTGGAAGTGCGCGTCGTGCGCGAGGGCCGTGCCATGCGGCAAGTGGAAGCCGCACTGAAGGTGGGCGCTGTCTCTTATACACATCTCCGAGCCCACGAGACCGGAGCCTATCGCG
>CAMFLH010000357.1 GCA_945957295.1 uncultured Uliginosibacterium sp. | reverse complement strand
ATCTGGGACTGGCCGAAACCCAGCTCGACATGCTCAAGCTGATGATCGCGCGGCCCGAGGGCATCATCCTCGTCACCGGCCCCACTGGCAGCGGCAAAACCACCACGCTGTATTCGATCCTGCGTCACATCAACGACGAAGGCATCAACATCATGACGCTGGAGGATCCGGTCGAATACCCGATGCCGATGATCCGCCAGACCTCGATTTCGGAAGCCACCAAGCTCGATTTCGCGAACGGCGTGCGCGCGATGATGCGACAGGATCCGGATGTCATCCTGGTCGGCGAGATCCGCGATGCGGATACTGCAGAAATGGCCTTCCGCGCCGCAATGACCGGCCACCAGGTCTATTCCACCCTGCACACGAATTCCGCGCTGGGCGTGATCCCGCGTCTGCTCGATATCGGCATCCAGCCCGACATCATGTCGGGCCACATCATCGGCGTCGTCGGCCAGCGCCTGGTGCGCAAGCTGTGTCCGTACTGCAAGCGGGCCCGTGCGCCGGAAGCCTTCGAGCTGCGCTTGATGGGCATTGCGCCCGACCGCGCGCCCGCTGCAATCCAAGAACCAGGCGGCTGCACCCGCTGCGAGTTCCAGGGCTTTAAGGGACGCAGCGCGATCATGGAAGTGGTGCGCATGGACGGCGACCTCGACGAGCTGGTGGCGCGCCGCGCGACCCTGCGCGAGATCCGCAACGCCGCGCGCGCAAAAGGTTTCCGCACACTGGCTGAAGACGGCGTGCGGCGGGTGCTGGACGGCACGACCTCGCTGGCCGAGCTGGCCCGCGTCGTCGATCTGACCGATCGCATGTCGTAAGGCCACGCCCGTCATGGCCGTGTTTGCCTACCGCGCAATGAACCGCACTGGCCGCGTGATCCGCGGCGAGATGGAGGCGATCAACCTGGTCGACCTCGAACTGCGGCTGCGCCGCATGGATCTCGACTTCATCAACGGCGAAGCGGCGCGGACCAGCATTGCCTGGCGACGCGGCAAGATTCCGCGCCGAGAGCTGATGCACTTCTGCTTTCACCTTGAACAACTGACACGCGCCGGCGTACCCATCCTCGAATCGCTGTGCGACCTGCGCGACTCGACGGTGCACCCGCGCTTCCGCGAAATCGTCGCCGGCCTCGTCGAAAGCATCGAGGGCGGGCGTAGCCTGTCGCAAGCAATGCAGGAACAGCCGAGTGCGTTCGATTCGGTTTTCTGCGCGCTGATCCGCGCCGGCGAAGCAACCGGCAATCTGCCCGAAGTGCTCGGCGCGCTGAACGAATCGCTCAAACGCGAAGATGAACTGGCAAGCTACACGCGGCGGCTGGTGATCTACCCAAGCATCGTGGTGACGGTGATCTTCGCCGCCATCGGGGTGTCGATGATCTACGTGGTGCCGGAACTCTCGCGGCTGTTCCTCTCCACCGGCCAGCAACTACCGCTTCACACCCGCATCCTGATCTGGGTATCGCAGATCGTGAGCAACTACGGTGGCTGGCTGCTGGGGCTGTTCATCGCGAGTGCGGTCGGCCTGCGCCTGCTGGCCCTCAATCACCCAGGCATGCAGGTGCGGATCGATCGCGCGAAACTCTCTGCACCGCTGTTCGGCGACGTGTATCGCAAGATCGTGCTGGCGCGCTTCGCATCACTGTTTTCGATGATGTACGGCTCCGGCATCGCGATCATCGATGCGGTGCGCATCGCACAGGATGTCGCCGGCAACAAGCTGGTGCAACGCGCCTTGGGACAAGTGGAACAGCACATTGCCGAGGGCCAGAACGTCACCGCCGCGTTCGGCCGCGTCGGCCTGTTCCCGCCGCTGGTCACACGCATGCTGCGCATCGGCGAGAACACCGGCGCGCTCGACAAGGCGCTCGAGAATGTCAGCTACTTCTACGAACGCGATGTGCGCGAATCCATCGCGCGCGTGCAGGCCATGCTGGAACCGCTGCTCACCCTGCTGCTCGGCGCACTGCTGCTGTGGGTGATGATGTCGGTGCTCGGCCCGATCTACGACATCATCACGCGCATGAAGGTCTGACGTGTCCCTGCGCTATCTCCTTTACCTCGACACGAGCGGTCTCGCCAGTTGGTTCTGGCAGTCCGGCGATCTGAGCCCCGGTCCGCGCTTTGAGGGCGACGATGCGGGCCTTGCAAGTTTCAGTGCATGGCTTGAGCAATGCCGCGGGGCGCACTTCACCTTGCTGGCGGATTGCGTTGAAGAAGGCTTTCAGGTCGACACCACGCCGCATGTGGTGGGGCCGGATCGCCGCGCGCTGATCGCGCGCAAGCAGAACCAGCATTTCTACGGCTCGCCGTACGCTACGGCCATCTCGCTCGGGCGCGAGCGTGGCGGGCGGCGCGATGAGCGCATCCTGTTCGCGGCGCTGACACGCCCGGCACTGCTCGATCCGTGGATGGAGCGTCTGCGCACCGCCGATGTGGTGCTCACCGGCATCACCTCACCGGCCTGTCTCTTATACACATCTGACGCTGCCGACGAATTAGACGGTGTAGA
>CAMFLH010000356.1 GCA_945957295.1 uncultured Uliginosibacterium sp. | reverse complement strand
CGCTGTGCCACTGCACCGATTGCCGGCGCCACGCCGGTGCACCGATGGTCGGCTGGACGATGTACCCCCAAGCTGCGGTCAAGGTGACGAAGGGCACGCCCAAGGTCTACGCATCCTCGGCCCAGGGCCGGCGACATTTCTGCGCCGATTGCGGCACCGGCCTCTTCTATGTGAACGAAGAGATGCTGCCGGGGATCGTCGACATCCAGAGCGCGACGTACGACGATCCCGCCTCCGTTCCGCCGCGTGCGCACATCCAGGTCGCCGAGCGGATCGGATGGATGGAGCGCGCTCACGAGCTTCCGGCATTCGAGCGATTCCCGCCGCAGGGATAACGCGGCGCGCAACGGGAGCCGCATCGTCTTGCAGGACAAGACGGGCAAAATTAGCCCAACTTGCGCAGAATCGGCATGCTGCCTCAATAGAATCAATGAGTTAGCCGAGAATTTGGCACTACATTTTTGGTTCGGCTTCGGATTTCAAGCGGTGATCGCGAGGGGCAAGTCGAGTTCAGCGCGCATGCGCTTGGGCAGGACGATGCCGAGGCGGTCGAGCAACGCGGCCTGGGCGGGGTCGGGCTGGGTGACGCAGCGCAGTCGGATCTCGCCATGGGTCGTGGTCGGCAGGACGACATCGTGCGACTGGATGCGGGCAAGCTCCTCGAGCACGGTGCGTGGCGAGTTGCCCAGGCCGGCACGCTGCTGCCACATCTCGAGACACTTCCAGAGGACGAAGGCGAGGAAGCAGACGAGGATGTGGGCCTGCACGCGATCGGCGCGCTGATGCCAGATGGGACGGACCTGCAGCTCGTCCTTGTGGATGCGGAAGGCGGCCTCGGCCTGGGTGAGCTGGATATAGGCGCGCCACAGCTGCTCATCACTCCAGCCTGTGATGTTGGTGCGCAGCACATAGCTGCCTTCGGAGACGGCGGCCCAGTCGTCGAATGCCGGGTCGTGCGCGACGTGCAGGCGCACGCCGGCCGGGCAGTCGGCGGGCTGCAGGAAGATCCGGAAGCGTGCGGCGGAGCGCTGGTTACGCTGCAGGATGCGACCGATCTGGCGGTTGATCTGGGAGGCATTGAGCCGCTTGGTCGAGCTCTCGATGCGCGCGGCAAGCGAGGCCAGCGCCGCTTCGATGCGCTCGCTGAACTTGTCGTGCATGGCGCGCTCCTTGCTGCGCCGGTCGGCCGAGCGGCACAGGATCGCCTTCTCTGCCGTGTCGGGCCAGGACACCAGCTTGACCTCGATGCCGTCGCGGAGCGGCCGCCAGCCATCGGCGAGCGCAAGCTCGGCGGCGAACTTGCGCAGCTCGACCTTGGGCGCGCCGATGATGTAGCGCCGCCCGGTCTGGCGCAGCCATTCGAGGTTCGCCGCGCTCGACATGCCGCGGTCGGCGATCCAGACGCGGCCGACCGCGCCGTGACGGGCTTCCATCGTGTCGACGATGGTCTGCACCGTGCGGCTGTCGTGGGTGTTGCCGGCGAACACCTCGTAGCCCAGCGGGAAGCCGTCGAAGGTCACCACCAGGCCGATGCAGACCTGCTTGCGATCGGGCCGGTGGTCGCGGCTGTAGCCGCGACGGGCCAGCGCGTTGCTCTCGGCCTCGCCCTCGAAGTAGGTGCTGGTCACGTCGTACAGCAGCACCTCGTTGTCGATCGAGAACAGCTCCCCGCAGCGCCGCGACAGGTGCGCTTCCAGCGCGGCCTTGTGCTCCAGCAGCAGATCGAGCGATCGATACAGCCGGTCCTTGTTGACCAGCTCGCCATCGAGCTGCAGCAGGTCGCACAGCGCCGTGCGACGGTACCAGTCCTCGGCGATGTGCAGCTCGCTCGACGGCTCGCACAGCCGCGCCGTCACCAGCACCGCCGCCATCTTCGACCACGGCACCGCTTCCTTGCCAGAGGGCATCAGCCTCTCGCACAGATCGGCCAGGCCCGCGCCTCGCCACAGAGCCAGCGCAAGGTAGACATCGCCGAACAGGCGAGACCGTTCGATACGCACGCCCTTCAAGCGCACCGGGACCGTCACATCGGGCTTGCCGTCGTCGAACAGGCCGGCCTGCTCCGGCGTCCCGATCAGCTGCCGCGCCAACGCCCGCGCCTGCAGCCGGCCTCGCGCGTCGAGCTCGCCAAGTTGCGCTACCGTCTGCTGGATCACACGACGGCCGACCCGCACGCTGCGTACAAGCCGCCAGTAGCGACGGACCTTGCCGTCCTTCCTCACCGTCGTGTAGCGCAAGTACATGCGCTCATCACAACCCATCCGTGCCCGCAAGAAAATGGGGATGGTTGGCACTACACGCCGTTCTCCACGCTTCGGGCCAGCCAACCTCTTGATCTGCTTCGATCCCCGCGCTCAAAAAATATTGAAGCGCCCTCCAACTGCGCAAGTTGGGCTAAAGCAGGCAAACGACCAAGTTGAAGCAGCGAACGGCGTGCCCATCGTTTGGCACATTGCAGAATCCCCGGTTGCGGAAGCAACACGCAGGCTTCTTCGGTTGGAAAAAGTCAAAGGAATTAAAGTTCTTACCACTCCTGCTGTCCCCTGGGGGAGCTGAACAATGATGAGTTTTATAC
>CAMFLH010000355.1 GCA_945957295.1 uncultured Uliginosibacterium sp. | reverse complement strand
GCATCCGCTCAACGAGAGCCTACGCAAGGCGCCTGCGGGCGCCGATCGAGTGTCCAAGCTTCGCTGCATCCCCGTGCAATTGCTCTTTGACGATCCCGAGCTGAGCCTGCGCGCCAGCTACACGCTTTTCGATCGCAAGTCAGGGCGGCCACTGTGTGCGGGCAACGGTGAAACCTGCAAACGATCCACGTCCTCGGGCATACAGACCCTACCGTGCCCCGCACCGGACAACTGCGAACTGTCACAGCGGCAGTGCCGGCCGCTTGGCCGGCTCAATGTTCGCATCGTCGATGGCACGGAGCCGGGCGACGAGTTGGGCAGCTTTGTCTTCCGGACGGCGGGCTTCAACAGCATCCGCACGCTCGCCACCCGGCTGCGCTACTTCGCAGCCGCGTCGGGGGGATGCCTGTCGACCCTACCGCTTGAGCTGCGGCTACGTGGCAAGTCGACGACGCAGTCACATCGCGCGCCTATCTACTACGTCGACCTGACGATGCGGTCCGGAGTGAGCATGGCTGAGGGTATTCGCCAAGCTAGAGCGGAATGGGAGGCCAGGCGCGGCAGCGGGGTCGATCAATTGGCCTTGGATCAAGCCGCACGAGAAGGAACTGCTCTAGGTGCCTTCGAAGAATCCGCGGAAGAGGCTGTCCCGATCCTGGAGGAGTTCTTCGCGGAGGATGAGGAACGCGGCGATGGGATGACGACAGCTCAGACCGCGTCCCCCAAGCCAAGCCTTGCCGACAAGCTGGCAGGCAAGCTCAGCGCTACGCCGATGCCCTACCAGCCGGCGTGAAGGGCTGGTGCTGGGGTGGCTTCACGGCGGCGACCCGACGCGGTCACGGAACAATGCCCAGGACGCTCGCGCGTCCTGGGCAATTCCTTTGCTTCTTTTTCTTGCCGCGGCGAGCAAATCCACGCGCATGGCGCTAGACACATAGTCCTTCAACTGCGGTGACAAAATCTCGCCAAAGCGAATTTGATCCAACCACCTGAAAAGAGGGAGATAGAGAAATGGCAGATCGCCTTCTTGTAGCCGTACTGGGTAACAGGAACTCGGGCAAGACCACCACCTGGAATCGACTGTTTGGCACGGTAGTCAAGACCGGTAAACACCCGCGCACGTTAAACGTGAACGCAGCTCAATCCGTCGAGGTCTTCTTGATCAGCGGATCGCCGGAGGAGCGGGACAAGGAGGTCGAGGATCTTCTGCCGGATGTACTCCCCTCTATCGTGCTGTGCTCTACGCAATACAGGTCCGACGTGACCGATACCTACGACTACTTCTTCAGTAGGGGGTACGAGGTCTTCGTGCAATGGTTGAACCCGGGGCACGGCGATCCGGAGGCCTACAGAGACGCCCTTGGCCTTCGAGACTACTTGCTCAGCAAAGGCGCAACGCTTCAGCTCCGAGATGGCAAGGTCGATCCCACGCCCAGGGTGCGAGAACTGCGCCAGGTCATTGTGGGCTGGGCGACACATCGAGACCTGGTACGGACGGCCTGGCCGGCTTGATCGCACAAAGCGCTCGGCGTTAGCAGCGCTCCAAACGTCACCTCCGAGGCCCTACCGTCGCTGAAGCGCGCCCGTAGAGGTGGTGTTCCACGACGTCTTGCGCGCACCTGAGCAACATGACGAGGGACTCTGCGCGAACGAGCAATTGCGATGCGTCGTCCAGGATACTCAAGCGCTCGCCCCGAGGGTCTGCCAACTGCGGACGATGCGCGCAACCGCTCTCGCCCGGTCCTGCCCAATTCTCAGGTACGCGCGAATGGCTTTGACCGTTGGCTCCAATCGGCCGTCTTTGATCTCGACCCAGACCTTGGCGGCTAGCACGTGCCCCCCTCGCCGGTCGACGTCATGGTGACGATCCTCGTCGGTCACACGGTCGGGCGTCTGCGGCATCACCGCTGGAATATGCCTCAACGACACGGATTCGGTCATCGGCGACGCGTCGACATGACCATCACCGGTCTCCGTGACTTGGCTCGCCACTGGCATGGCGGCTGCGGCCGTGACTATCCGGGTCGCGGGGCTCGTCACAAGCCTTCTACGCCCCTGCAAGACCAGGCACCAGCACAATGCCCCCAAGCCCTCCAGGATCACTGCCACAGGCAACACGCTGACTGCGCTGGCGACAGCCGGAGTCACGCCGAAGTCTCGCTGGAGTCTCGATGTCACTGGATCTTCACGAAGGGCCTCCATGCGTCGCTGCATCTGGTCCTGCGTGACTTGCCAGCGTCGGGCCTCCGCCTCTTCGGCTTCCAGCGTCGCGACTCGTGACCTGAGCGCGACTTGGCGAAGATTCAGCGCCACACATTTGGCCTCGCAGTTCGTCTCCGCAAGCCGGGCCTGCATCCACTTGACGCGCACCACCGATGCCTCCTCCAGGATCGCCGGGAGGCTACGCTTGGGTTTGAAGTCGGGCGACAGATTCGCAACCTCCAGCGCCATGACCCGATGCTCGGAGCGCTGGGCCTGGACGTCAATGAAGAAGTCCGCATGACTCATGGCCGCGTACATAAGGCAGGTCAGCCACAGCAGGAGACCGATCAGCCTGGCGATGAACCCGGCCTGCGCGGCACGCAACAAAGGCAGCAGCCAATGGC
>CAMFLH010000354.1 GCA_945957295.1 uncultured Uliginosibacterium sp. | reverse complement strand
TTCGACCAGGATGGACGGGATGTCCGGCGCCTTCAGCACTGCAAAGCCGGCCTGTTCAACCTGGCCCTTGTGCAGCTGGTTGATGCCGCCCAGTTCGCCCAGCACGGCACGACCGAGCTTGGCGCTGTCCTGCATCGTGGCGGTCTGTGACAGGTCGAGCAGCGTTCGGGCGAGCAGGGCAACCTTGACGCCAAGGTTCACGCCGCCAACCAGATCCGCCGCGTTTTCCTTCTGCGCCAGCCAGCGCGCCGCGGTGCTCGATGCGCCCTTGTCCGACAGCACGAAGACGGAACTACCGCGCGCGTCGGGCTTGATGAAGGCGTCCGCATGGATTGATACGAACAGATCGGCCTGCACTGCACGCGCCTTCGCAACGCGCTGGCCGAGCGGCACGAAGAAGTCACCGTCGCGGGTCAGCATGCCGCGCAACAGCGGGTCGGCGTCGATCTTGGCTTTCAGGCGACGCCCGATTGCCAGTGTGACGTTCTTTTCGTAGGTGCCAGCCTTGCCGACGGCACCCGGGTCCTCGCCGCCGTGGCCCGGATCGATTGCGATCGTGGCCAGGCGGGTGACCTGTCCCTTGCCGCCGCGGTGTTTGCGGTCGGCCGGGCTGACCTCCTCCTTGTTGTCTTGCTGCGCCGGCTTGGCCGGCTCAGCGGCCTGAACGGGTGCGGAGGATGCCGGTTCAGGGGGATTGCTCGGTTTGCTCGCGTCGCCGTTGCCGACCTGTGCGGTCGGCCGTGTCGGCGAAGCGGCTTCGCCGGTGGCCGCAACGATCGGATCGGGTTTTTCGATCAACGCGAGGAGCGGATCGATCGGCTCGGCGGGGTAGAGATCCAGCACCAGGCGGTGGCCGTATTGGCCCACCGGGTCAAGCGTGAATACCTGAGGTTTGACCTCGGCCTTCAGTTCGATGACCAGGCGCACCACGCCCGGCCGGTTGCGGCCAGCGCGGATCAGCTTGATGTAGGGGTCGCTCTCGGTGATCTTGCCCGGCAGGCTCTGGATCACGCTGTTGAACTCGGCGCCTTCCAGGTCGATGACCAGGCGCTCAGGGTTCTTGACGATCTGGTGCGTGTACTTGAGCGTGTCGCGCCCTTCGAGCGTGACCCGCGTGTAGTCCTGCGACGGCCACACACGCACCGCGAGGATGCTGGTTTCGGCCGCGAAACCGACGCGCGAGACGAGCAGCGTCATCGCCGCCCCGCCGAACTTCATGAAACGGCGGCGCTGCATCATCGGCACGGAAGCGTGATCCGGCTCAGACATTGCTGGCCCCGCTCGCTGCAGCCACGCAGGCTTGCGCGACGCCCGTCGCCTTCCGGCTCGAGCTGGACTTCAAGGTCTGGCGCCGGCACAAAGGGCGCGCCTTTGTCCGGCCATTCGACCAGGCACACGCCCTGGCCACCGAAGTACTCTTCAAGCCCTGCATCGACAAATTCTTCCGGGTCCGTGAACCGATAGAAATCAAAGTGATACAAGTCTAATTTAGAAACAGCATAAGGTTCAATCAAGGTGTATGTCGGACTGCGCACCGCACCACGGTGGCCAAGTGCTTCAAGCAGTCCGCGTACCAGCGTGGTTTTGCCCGCGCCGAGGTCGCCCAGCAGATAGATGACCAGTCCGGCTTCAAGCGCCGGCGCGATTGCTGCGCCAAGTGCGCGGGTGGCGGCCTCGTCTGCAAGCGCGCAACCCGTGGCGGGGGAGCGGCTATCATCGGGGGCATGCAGGCGGTCAGACACAATTCTTCTCCGGATGCGGCGCAGCTCGCGGCGCAGATCAAGGAATGGGGGCGGGCGCTCGGCTTCTCCGCAGTCGGCATTTCAGGCGTTGACCTGGGCGATGCGGAGGGGGCGCTGGAAGCCTGGCTCGCGGCCGGCTACCACGGCGAGATGGATTATATGGCGCGCCACGGCACCAAACGCGCGCGGCCGGCAGAGTTGGTGCCGGGCACGCTGTCGGTGGTGTCGGTGCGGCTCGATTACTGGCCTGCGGCGAGCGATGCGCAAGCGCAACTCGCCGATCCGACGCGCGCTTACGTTTCGCGTTACGCCCTCGGGCGCGACTATCACAAGGTGTTGCGCAATCGGCTGCAGAAGCTCGCAGACCGGATCGGCGAGGCGATCGGAGAGTTTGGCCACCGGGTCTTCGTCGATTCCGCGCCGGTGCTGGAAGTGGCGCTCGCGAGCCGCGCCGGAACCGGGTGGCGCGGCAAGCACACGTTGCTGCTCGATCGCAGTGCTGGCTCGACCTTCTTCCTCGGCGAGCTGTTCGTCGATCTGGCGCTGCCGCCCGATGCGCCGGTTGCCGCGCACTGCGGCAGCTGTAGCGCTTGCATCGACGCCTGCCCGACCGGCGCGATCGTGGCTCCGTACAAGGTCGACGCGCGTCGCTGCATCTCGTATCTGACGATCGAACTTAAGGGCGCGATTCCTGAAGCCCTGCGGCCGCAACTCGGCAATCGCATCTACGGCTGCGATGATTGCCAGCTGGTGTGCCCCTGGAATCGCTTTTCGCGCACCACGCCCGAAGCGGACTTCGCGCCGCGCAACGGCCTCGACGCGGCCACGCTGGTCGAGCTGTTTGCGTGGAGCGAGGCGGATTTCGCGAGTCGCATGGCGGGCAGCGCGATCAACCGCATCGGCCATGAG
>CAMFLH010000353.1 GCA_945957295.1 uncultured Uliginosibacterium sp. | reverse complement strand
ATCTACACCGTCTAATTCGTCGGCAGCGTCAGATGTGTATAAGAGACAGGCGCTACTACGGTGGCTGCGAGCATGTGGACGTGGTCGAGCAGCTCGCAATCGATCGCCTGAAGAAGGTCTTCGGCGCCGACGCCGCGAACGTGCAGCCGAACTCCGGTTCGCAAGCTAACCAGGCCGTGCTGATGGCCTTCGCCAAGCCGGGCGACACGATCATGGGCATGAGCCTCGCAGAAGGCGGCCACCTGACGCACGGCATGCCGCTGAACATGTCCGGCAAGTGGTTCAACGTCGTCGCCTACGGCCTCGACGCGAAGGAAGAGATCGACTACGACGCGATGGAAGCGCTCGCCCGCGAGCACAAGCCGCGCATCATCGTGGCTGGCGCATCGGCCTACTCGCTGCGCATCGACTTCGAACGCTTCGCGAAGATCGCGAAGGAAGTCGGCGCGATCTTCTGGGTTGACATGGCGCACTACGCCGGCCTGATCGCCGCAGGTTGCTACCCCAACCCGGTGCCGCACGCCGACGTCGTCACCTCCACCACGCACAAGACGCTGCGCGGCCCGCGCGGCGGCGTGATCCTGATGAAGGCCGAGCACGAGAAGGCGATCAACTCCGCCATCTTCCCGGGCCTGCAGGGCGGCCCGCTCGAGCACGTCATCGCCGCGAAGGCCGTCGCCTTCAAGGAAGCGCTGACGCCCGAGTTCAAGCACTACCAGGAACAGGTCATCAACAACGCCCGCGTGATGGCGCGCGTGCTGTCGGAACAGCGCGGCTTGCGCATCATCTCCGGCCGTACCGAGAGCCATGTCTTCCTCGTCGACCTGCGTGCGAAGAAGATCACCGGCAAGGAAGCGGAAGCCGCGCTGGGCCGCGCCCACATCACGGTGAACAAGAACGCGATCCCGAAGGACCCGGAGAAGCCCTTCGTCACCTCGGGCATCCGCATCGGCTCGCCGGCGATGACCACCCGTGGCTTCACTGAAATCGAAGCCGAACGCGTGGCACACCTGATCGCCGACGTGCTGGATGCCCCGGCCGATGAGGCGGTGCTGGCTCGCGTGCGCGACGAAGTGTCCGCGCTGTGCAAGAAGTTCCCGGTCTACGGCGCGTGACGAGCACGCCTCGACACCGCTAGACTCGACGGGCGCCGCATTGCGGCGCCCGTTTCACATCCAGAACCTGTTGCGAGCGCCCAGCCAGCCATGAAATGTCCCTTCTGCAGCACCCCGTCCACGCAGGTCACCGACACCCGTGAGAACGAGGAAGGCGACATCGTCCGCCGCCGCCGTCGCTGCCTGCATTGCGACAAGCGTTTCACGACCTACGAGCGGATCGAACTGCGCATGCCGCAAGTGGTCAAGCGCAATGGCAGCCGCACCGAGTACGACCACGAGAAGCTGCGCGCCAGCATGAAGCTCGCGCTGCGCAAGCGCCCCGTCACTGCCGAGAGTGTGGATTCGGCAATCAGCCGTATCGAAGAGAAGCTGCTGTCGCTCGGCGAGCGGGAGATCCCCAGCGAGAAGCTGGGCGAACTCGTGATGCGCGAACTTAAGAAACTCGACAAGGTGGCCTACATCCGCTTCGCGTCGGTGTATCGAAACTTCGAAGATGCAGAAGAATTCTCCGAAGTGATCCGCGAAGTCAGTACCCGCGCGCGCCGCGCCAAGGCCGCCGAGTGAGCTTCAGCGGCGACGATCATCGCTTCATGGCCCGCGCGCTGCAACTTGCCGAGCGCGGCCGCTACACCACCTCGCCCAACCCGCGCGTCGGCTGCGTCATCGTGCGCGACGGCCGCATCATCGGCGAAGGCTGGACGCAACCCGCCGGGCAGAACCACGCCGAGATCCAGGCGCTGAACGACGCCTCGGCACGCGGCGAAGACGTGCGGGGGGCCACGGCCTACGTCACGCTGGAACCGTGCAGTCACTTCGGCCGCACGCCACCTTGTGCGGATGCACTGGTGCGAGCGGGCCTCGGCCGCGTTGTGTCGGCGATGGATGACCCGAATCCGCTGGTCAGTGGCAACGGGTTGCGCCGCCTCAACGATGCGGGTATCTCGACAGCAAGCGGGCTGCTCGCTGCCGAAGCACGCGAACTTAACGCCGGCTTCGTCTCTCGCATGACGCGCGGGCGCCCGTGGGTCCGCGTCAAAATCGCCGCGTCGGCCGACGGCCGAACAGCGCTGGCAAACGGGCAAAGTCAGTGGATTACGGGTGAAGCCGCACGGCGCGACGTGCACCACTGGCGAGCGAGCGCCTGCGCGGTGCTGACCGGCATCGGCACCGTGCTCGCGGACAACCCGCAACTCAACGTGCGGCATGTGCCGACGACGCGCCAGCCCAAGCGCGTAATCGTCGACGCGCGACTCGACACCCCGCCCACGGCCGCCTTGTTCGATGGCGGAGAGGTCTGGATCGCAACGCCGAACGCGGAAGGCCCAAAGGCCGATGCGCTGCGCGCTGCGGGCGCCGTCTTGATTGCAAGCCCGATCGATGGCTCAGGCCGCATCGATCTGCCGCGGCTCTTCAGCGAACTCGCCCAGCGCGGCATCAACGAACTAATGGTGGAGGCCGGTGCTCGCCTGTCAGGCGCCGTGATCGCTGCCGGCCTCGCCGATGAAATACTGCTCTACCTTGCCCCCTGCCTGAT
>CAMFLH010000352.1 GCA_945957295.1 uncultured Uliginosibacterium sp. | reverse complement strand
GACCAAACCGCCGCGCCCCGCCATCGTGCGCCCGATCAGCGCCACCGAGGCCGACTGACCCGGCGTCATGCCCATCGCCAATGCGATCGGGAAGACCAGCACCGTGCCCAACTCGGCGCAAAGCGCCAGGAACATGCTCTGGAACGGGCGCGCCATTACGTAGCCGACGTCGAGCAACACCCCGATGCCCATGAACACCAGGCACGCGATCAGGCCGTTGCTGAACATCAGCGTGTAGATCGGCTGCAGCCAGTCGATCTGCAACTGGTTCATCACCGCATCGGTACCATTCGCAAGCGGGTCGACGAACAAGGTGCCGAAGGTACCGGGCTTGATGAACAGCACACCGGCGTTCACCGCCGCCATGCCAAGGCCCATCGGCACCATCAACAACTCTTCAAGTATCCCGCGCTTGCCCAGCCATACCAGCACGCAGCCCAGCACGATTAACGTGATCCGGCCCAGCGCGATCTTCGGTTCCGCCGCCAGCAGGGTCGCCACCCCCTGGAACAGCTGCATGCTCAGGATGTCGTGCATCGCGTTTCTTTCAACCGAGCCGCATCAGCACTTGCCCCGCCGAGACGGTATCGCCGGCAGCCACCTCGATCGATTTCACGGTCCCCGCGCTGGTGGCGAAGATTGCGTTCTTCATCTTCATCGCTTCGATCGTCGCAAGCCTGTCACCCGCAGCAACCGACTGCCCGACGGTCACGCTGACCTCATCGACCGTACCGCCCAGGTGACTGACGACCGAACCCTGCACAGGGGTTGCGCTGGCCTGAACTGTCGCGGCACTGACGGCAGTCGAGGCAGCCTGCACAAATGCTGTTGCCGGCTGGTGTACCGGCTGTGCGGGTTGCGCACCATCCAGTTCCTCGACGGTCACCATGAAGACCTGGCCATCTACCGTTATGCGGAAGCTGCGCTCCATGCTCTGCCTCACTGACTGGGAGATCGGCCCGGCGAACGGGCCAGATGATGGGAATCATGCTGTGCCGCGCGCGCACCAGACACCCAGGTGTGGCCGCGCTCGGCGGTTTCGATACGGACGATGCGGTAGCTGCCCAGCACTTCGTTGAGTGCGGCGCTGATCGCGGCGACCTGGGCTGGCGTGGGTGCCGTCGCTCTCGGTGTGGCCGGCTGATCTACCGCCAAAGGTGGCGACACCTCGCGCCGACGCGTCGCGTCCAGCGTGACCACAAGCAGGTGAATCAGACCTGCCACGGCAAAGCTCACGACCGCGGCAAGCAGATAGATCTGAACGGTGATCGGAAGCGTCATGGCCCACTCACAGCGGAATGTTGCCGTGCTTCTTGGCCGGCCGGCGTTCGCGCTTGGCCAGCGTCTTGCGCAGCGCAAGACGCAGCGCAGCACGCGTTTCGGCGGGCTGGATCACGTCGGTGATATAGCCACGGGCCGCCGATGCGTAAGGCGACGCGAACTCGGCGCGATAGGCGGCTGCGTATTCCGCCGCCTTCTCGGCGCGATCTTCGGCCTGCTCGATTTCACGGCGATACAGCAGCTTCACGGCCGCGTCGGCACCCATCACCGCGATCTCGGCGGTCGGCCAGGCGAACACCATATCGGCGCCCATTTCCTGACTGCACATCGCGAGGTAGGAGCCACCGTAGGCCTTGCGCAGCACCACCGTGATCTTCGGCACCGTGCAGGACGCATAGGCAAACAGCAGTTTGGCGCCATGCCGGATGATCGCCCCCCGCTCCTGCTCAACGCCGGGCAGAAACCCCGGAACATCCACCAGCGTGACCAGCGGGATGTTGAAGGCGTTGCAGAAGCGGATGAAGCGCGAGGCCTTGTCCGACGCATTGATGTCCAGCGCACCAGCCATCACCTGAGGCTGATTCGCCACGATCCCGACCACCACGCCGCCGATCCGCGCCAGCCCTACGATGATGTTGCGCGCAAAGCTCGCATGCACTTCGAGCAACTCGCCATCGTCGACGATACGGCGGATCACCGCCGGCATGTCCAGCGGCTCGTTCGCCTGATCCGGGATCAGCGCATCGATCGCGTCGTCATGCGAGAGATCGAGCCCGGGGTCCAGCCGGTGTGGCGGATCTTCGGTGTTGTTAGCTGGCAGGTAGGAGAGCAGTGAGCGGATGATCGCAATCGCATGCGCATCGTCCTCCGCGAGGAAGTGGACATTGCCGCTCACGGCCGCATGCATTTCGGCGCCGCCGACCTCGTCCATCGTCGTCTCATGCCCGGTGACGGCCTTGATGACTTCTGGCCCGGTGATGAACATCTGCGCATTGCGCCGCGTCATCACGATGAAGTCCATCAGCGCAGGCGAATAGGCCGCCCCGCCAGCGCACGGCCCCAGCACCGCCGCGATCTGCGGCACCACGCCAGAGAGCAGTACGTTGGCGTAGAAAACTTCGCCGTAGCCCGAGAGCGCATCGACCCCTTCCTGGATTCGCGCCCCCCCCGAGTCCTTGAAGGCCACCAGAGGAATACCCTGCGCCAGCGCGAAATTCATCAGGCGCACAATCTTGTTCGCATGAGCCTTGCCGAGTGTGCCGGCACAGACGGTGAAATCCTGGCTGAACGCAGCGACATGCTGGCCGTCGACGAAACCGGTGCCGGTTACCACCCCATCGGACGGTAAGGACTTGCCCTCCATGCCGAACGCATGAGCGT
>CAMFLH010000351.1 GCA_945957295.1 uncultured Uliginosibacterium sp. | reverse complement strand
GCAAGGCCGTGTACTTCGCCATCAAAGACTCCGAAAAGGCCGCGTGATTATGCAAATCAACATCGAAATCGAAAGCATGGTCGCCGAGGCCGTGCAGAACGCACTGCAGCCAGCCAAGGTGCGTGACCAGATCAATGAACTGGTCGACGGGTTGGTATCGAACGCACTCAGGAACACGCTGCGCGCGTATGGCGATCTGGCAAAGGACGTTGAACGCCAGATCGCAGAGTCGCTGCCGATCGGGACGAAGATCGACGACTTGTGCAACTTCTCGGATCTGGTGCGCAAGGGCATCGCGACGCGCATCAACCAACTCAACGACCAGCGCATCAACGACGCAATCATGCCGATGGTCGACAACCTGCTTGAGCCCGCGCCGGCCGAGATCAAGCTGTCCGAATTGGTAGCTTCCGCGATCGACAAGTTCTCGGACGACTACAAGCGAGACGAGTTCGGCAGTCAGCCGACGATCATTGTCGAGAAGTCGCATGGCGTCGGGGGCGACTCGGAGTTCTACCGCATCTACATCGATCCGCACGAAGCAAAGAGCAAGTATTCGTGCGCGTATCACCTCTCCACCTACAACGGCGAGGTTTATTCGATCAAAGCAGATGGCAGCGAATCAACCGAGAAGTCGCTATTCATCGGCCCGTTCTATGGCTTCGATCGCCTGCTGGTGAACCTCTACACCTGCAAGTCCAAGGTCATCGTCGACAAGACGGACTTCTCCGACGTGTATTACGGCGACAGCGAAAGCGAGGACTGAGCGATGGACACCAGCAAAACCCGCCCGCTCTTCCTGTCTCGGATCGTCGCAGCGCTTGCGCTGGCCGGCATGTCAATGTCCTTCCGCCACGCGCCGACGCAAGCGAAGGCGTCGCGCACGAAGAGCTTCGGCAGCCCGGAACGCAAGTACCACCGCAGTTGCTACGTGCCGCACCAGGGCCCGCGCGAGTGCGCGCGCCGTCGGCGCCAACTCTTCCGAGACATTTTCCTGACCTGATCCCGTTCGGTTTCAGCCACCGCGCGGCCGCCTGGCTGCATGGGTTGTCGCGCGGCTGCTGCAGGCGCGAACGGGACGCACAAGGGCAACCGCCTGCGCAGGGGTATGGAAGGCGACGAGGGGCGCCAATGCAGAACCCCTCACCCATTCCAATTGAACGATGAGGCAATGACCATGTGGTTCAAGAACATGATGCTCTACCGGCTTCCGGTCGCCTGGCAGATGACCGTTGCCGCTCTGGAAGAGGCTTTGCAGCGCAAGCCGTTCGTCCGTTGCGGATCTCAGGATCTGGCCTCGCACGGCTGGGTATCGCCCACCGGCACGGATTGCATGGTGCTGTCCGTCGCGGGCCACTGGCTGATCGCGATGGAAACCGAAACCAAGCTGCTGCCGGCCAGCGTCATCACGCAGGTGACGCTGGACAAGGCCGAGGAACTGGAAGATCAGCAGGGATTCAAGCCCGGCCGCAAGCAGATGAAGGAATTGCGCGAGGCCGTGACGCAGGAGTTGCTTCCGCGCGCCTTCACGCAGCGCCGTCGCACCTACGCGTGGATTGATCCGACTGCCGGCTGGCTGGTGATCGACGCCACCACCGCGAGCAAGGCCGATGCCGTGGTCGAGTTGCTGCACGACACCCTCGATGAACTGCCGTTGTGCCTGCTCGATACCGAGCGCTCGCCGCAGTCGGCAATGGCTGACTGGCTGGCCGCCGGCGAAGGACCGGCGAACTTCACGATCGACCGCGATTGCGAGCTGCGCGCCATCACCAACGAGAAGGCCGCAGTGCGTTACACGCACCACCCGCTCGAAGGCGATGAAATCCCGGCGCACCTGGCCGCCGGCAAGGTGCCGACGCGCTTGGCACTGACCTTCGACGACCGCATTTCGTTCGTGCTCACCGAGCGTTTCGAGATCAAGCGCCTCGCGTTCCTCGACATCATTCAGGAGCAGGCAGAGAAGGCCGCGGCGGAAGGTGACCCGCAGTTCGAAGCTGACTTCACGCTGATGGCGATGGAGTTGGCCCGCCTGATCCCATGCCTGATCGATGCGCTGGGCGGCATGCGCCGAGAAGAACGCGGCGATCTGGTCGACAAGGTGGAAGCCGAGACTGACGATCTGTACGAGCAGGCGGTTGAAGTCGTGAATACGACTGGAAAGCCATCAATCTCCGTCGTTCAGCGTCATCTGCGCATCGGCTACAACCGCGCCGCCCGGCTGATCGAGGAAATGGAGCGCCGCGGCGTGGTTATGCCGGCAGGCCCTGACGGCGTGCGGACGATGCGGGTGGCGGCATGAGCGAGAAACGTAACGATGGTGGGCTCGCTTTTCCGCTCACCATCAAAACCCCTGGCGGCAGTTTCAATCCAGTACGCAACCGCGTAGTGCCAGACGGTGAAGTCGATGTTCACATCTTCACCGGGATGACCCTGCGCGACTACTTCGCCGCAAAGGCGCTGGAAGGTTTTTGCGCTTCTCCGCACACAACCATCGAGTGGCTAAGAGACCACTGCGCCACAAGTTGCTACCAGATGGCCGACGCCATGCTGAAAGCGAGGGAAGCGTGACGCCGCGCACCCCAGCCCAACGCGTCGACCGCGTGCTCGCCGAAACCGTCGGCCGCGATCTGTCCTCGTGGGAGCGCCACGAGTTCCTGCCGAGCATTCGCCAGCGCGCATCCCTCACCGAC
>CAMFLH010000350.1 GCA_945957295.1 uncultured Uliginosibacterium sp. | reverse complement strand
CCCCCCCCCCCCCCCCCCCCCCCCCCCCCCCCCCCACTTTCCACGCCGACTACGTAATCCGAGATTCCTCTACGTCTCGTGGGCTCTGAGATGTGTATAAGAGACAGCTTCAGGGGCGAGCGGATCGGCGCCTTCACCGCCGAGACCGCACCGATCTTTCTGCCCAATCAGGTCGGCGGCTACATGCCCGCACGACCCGGCTCGCTCGATGGCGGCAAGATGCCCGGCCCGCCCAACCGCCCGAACACCATCGCAGAAGCACTGCTGCGTGGCTACGTCGTGGCCGCGCCCGGCGCACGGGGCCGCACCAACCAGAACGCTGAGGGCCGCTACACCGGCAAGGCGCCCGCCGCCATCGTCGATCTGAAAGCCGCGGTGCGCTACCTGCGCTTCAACGACGCCCGCATGCCGGGCAGCGCCGAGCGCATCATCTCCAACGGCACCAGCGCCGGCGGCGCGCTCTCGGCGCTGCTGGGCGCCAGCGGCAACAGCGCCGACTTCGAGGCCGCCCTGCGTGCGCTCGGCGCCGCCTCGGCGCGCGACGACATCTTCGCCGTGTCGGCCTACTGCCCGATCACGAACCTCGAGCACGCCGACGCCGCCTACGAATGGCAGTTCGACGGCGTTCACGACTACAAGGGCATCTCGATCTCGATGCTCGACTTCAAGGTCGAGCGCAAGGAAGTTGCCGGCACGCTCACCGCCGACCAGATCGCGCTCTCCAACGCGCTGAAGACGCAGTTTCCCACCTACCTGAACAGCCTCGCGCTGCGCGGGCCCGACAGCCGCGCCCTGACGCTGGACGCCCAGGGCAACGGCCCGTTCAAGGACTATGTGAAGCGCCTGCTGATCGCCGCCGCCCAGCAGGCCCAGGCGGCCGGCCAGCCGGTCGGCGCGACAGCCGGGGTGAAGCTGGAAGATGCCACGGTGAGTGACATCGACTTCGCCGCCTATGTGCGCGGAATGGCGCGCCAGAAAACGCCGCCCGCTTTCGATGCGGTGGACCTCGGCAGCGGCGAGAACGACCTCTTCGGCACGGAACAAGTCAAAGCGCGCCACTTCACCGAGTTCTCGCTCGCGAACAGTCGCATCGCCGGCGCAACGCGCGCCGATGCCCAGACGGTGCGCATGATGAACCCGCTGAGCTATCTCGGCGCGGCCGGCGCCACCAACGCCGCGTTCTGGCGCATCCGCCACGGCGCCGCCGACCGCGACACCTCGTTCGCGATCCCCACCATCCTTGCGCTGGCGCTGCAGCAACAAGGCCACCCAGTCGACTTCGCGCTGCCCTGGGGCGTGCCGCACAGTGGCGACTACGACCTCGATGAACTGTTTGCCTGGATGGCGCAGATCACCCGCGCACCGGCCGCCGGGCACTGAACGCCGCAGCCCTCCACCCACGCCCTCTCGGAAAGCCCTTGCCGGGGAGGCGTGCGGCAACCACACCCCGCCGGGCGACACGCTAAACTTCCACCGCCTGCAACCCGCTCGCGCACAACCCAAAGTCCGGCACTGAGTCTTTCGATCGATGGACCGCGTTTTCTACTTTCTGGCGGGCGCCGCCGTGATCGCCGCGCTGATTACCTCGACGTTCTCGCTCGGCATCGCGGCTTTCGCTCTTGCGCTTGCCTTCATGTTCTTTCGCGCACCACGCTGGATCGCCAACGACGCCCCGCTGTTCCCAGACCCAAGCGACAGCAGCGAAGACGGCAGCGACTTCGAAGTGCTGTCCGAGTCTGAAGACGAGCTGACCATCCGCGGCAGCTTTCAGGCGCTCACGCTCAACCGCAAAACAAAGTGCGTTTCAAACATCAAAGGCGTGCTGTGCCGCTTCGATCAGGTGCGCAACATCAGCCTTGCCGATGTGTACGCGCAAGAAGGCAGAACGAGCGGCCGGTACTCCGTCTCGCTGTCGCTGGGCGGCTTCTCGTCGATCACGCTGGGCGAGTCCAACGACCAGGTGGGCGCATCAATCGCTGCCGCAAAGCTCAGCACCTGGACCGGCAAGCCAGTCAGCACCTGACTCTTCGCCGCCGAGGCGCCGGCGCTGATGGATGTCGCGTTCGACGACCAGGACTACACGTCTGACTGGCTGCGCTGCGGCCGCGTCGTCGCGGCGGTCACCACCCGCTGCTGGCTGCAACTGCCACCCGCCGGGCGCGATGCGCTACCGCGCCACCTCGCCGTCGAACTCCCCCGCCAAACCCTGCCCGCGCCGCAAGCCTTCATTACCGCCACGCTCGGCAGCATGGGCTGGGGCCTGAACCCGGAATCGCTGTTCGCGCCCTACCTTGCCGACGGCACGCTGGTCGAACTCGTGCCCGACAGCTCAATTGATGTACCGCTGCACTGGCAACACGCGCGCTCGGCGTCGTCGCTGGTTGAAGGATTGAGCCGGCAGATTGTTGGCGCGGCGAGCCGGGCGCTCGTGCAGCCGAAAGAGGTGAAGCCACAGCGAAACGTCACAGCGTGCGTCACCGCGAACAAAACAGCGCACGCGGTGACGACGAACCCATAGGCAGAAAACAGTTCTTTCGGCAATATCGCATAGCACCACGCTCAACGCGCCAAACCGCGGTGTTGCGAGTCGGGCGAAGTCTCTCGGCAACTGGAGCGGCGGGCTCCGCCGCTTCGAGGTCCTAGGATGGCTATCTGAATCGCCCCGCGTTTCCTAGACACATTCTTGCCTCAAACTGAGGCGTACA
>CAMFLH010000349.1 GCA_945957295.1 uncultured Uliginosibacterium sp. | reverse complement strand
GTATCGGCCCGCTTTGCACACTCGCCGTGCGCTGGTGCAAGTCGCCGGTCTTCCAAGAATGGGTCGCGCTGCAGGCGACCTCTTCCGCGACAACACCTGATCCAGAAGGGCATGCCGCCGAGTGGCTGAAAACCGAGTGCCGCATTGGGTCGCGTAAGGATCTGGATACCGATCCGACCGCTGGACCGCGCTTCCACGCCTTCGTGCGGAAACCCTTCATGGAGCATTGCGAGAGGATTGGCGTTGAGCCATGAGTGTGGCGTGCATGTGCGAGGCCTGCGCAGTCATCCCGGCGCCGACATGGACACAGGCGCACCGCCATGCCTGCGAAGTGCGCCAGGTGATGCAGTGGGGCAAGCCGCGCCGTGCGGAGTACTTCGAGTCGGTGGAGCGCCAGCGCGGAAAGGCCGCACGGGCTCGGCTGATGGATGCAGTGAATCGAGAGTGGGCAGCCCAGCAGAAAGGGAGGGCAGTGGCGTGACCAAGGACGAATTTGATCGTGTGACGAAGTGCGGCGCGCTGGTGCTGACGCCGAGCGGACGCGTTGCGCGCGTGGTGAAGATCGTCGAGCGCAGTGAGGATAAGTGCCGCATCGAGGTCGAGTACGTCGAGACGGATCGCGTGCTGATCGACCCGATCATGCTGCGGCCGTACACCAAGCCGAAGGATGGTGCTGAATGACTCCCAATGAATCGCCGTTCGAGCACAGGGAATTCAAGCCAGGCGAGCCGTGCATCAGAACCGTGGAGTGCAACGCACGCGAAGAGCAGTACGTCCACGGATCGATGATCGATGCTGGCTGGCACATCGAAGAGCACACATCGTTCAACGTCGGCCCGGTTCGCATCGACCGCGACAGCTTCACCCTGAATCAGCAGCGCATCGAGGACGCCGGCGAGGCGCATCGCGCTCTGATGGAGGCGCTGGGCTTCAAGTCGCCGCGCACGCCAGCGTATCGAGCGCTCAAGGAAGCGGCGGTGAAGGTGCTGCAGGCCAAAGGCCGCTACCACACCCAGCTTGCCATGTGCGAGTTGGCCGAACTGCTCGGCTTTCCGGCGGTATGGCCGGACAACCATCCCAAAGCGAAAGGCGGCCAGCAATGAGCGTTCTACGACTCGACGAGGATTCGCTGTCCGCAATCATGCGCAAGCGCCGCGGAGCAACCGGCGTCGAGCAGCCCGGCAAGGTCAAGCAGGTACGCAGCCGCAACAAGTACAACGCCGTCAAGGTGCAGATAGACGGCATTGTGTTCGACAGCAAGGGCGAGGGCCGCCGCTACCTCGAACTGCGCCACCTTGAGCGCCTGGGCGAGATCAGCGACCTCAAGACGCACGTTCGCTACCGCCTCAAGGTGGAAGGTATTGGGGGCGAGTGGCACTGCGACTACATCGCGGACTTCACCTACACCGACCGCGACGGCCAGTTCGTCGTCGAGGATTTCAAGAGCGCACCGACGGAAACGCGGGTGTTCGAAATGAAGGCCGGGATGATGCGCGCGCTGCACGGGATCACGATCCGGCGCGTGCGGAAGAGTGAGCGGAGCAGGGGGCGGTGATGAAGCCGCACGTCTATCAGCTCTTCGGACTGTGGCACTGCTGCGGACTTGGTTATCACGCGAAGGCGATAACGCCTCGGCTCGCATTCCAGAAGTGGAAAGCCGAACGGGTTTTGCTTCATCTGGAGTTTCGTAGGCGTCAGCAGCGGAGATTGTCGGCGTGATGGCAACCAAACCACACCTACGCCTGCGCGGCGGCCGATGGCGCTGCTACGGGCAAGGCATCTGCATGAGCGCGCTGTCGCCCCGGCGCGCTTGGAAGCGGTGGCGGGGCGAGCAACTTAATCGGAGAGCAGCAGCATGAACGACCACCAGATCGAGCAAGAGATTCAGGCGAAGGGCCTGACGGCGCCGCGCATCACGCCGGCGGACATCGAGGCGGCCATCGCCAGCGAGCACTATTTCACGGCGGCTGATGGCTGGCGTGCGCAACGGGGCGAGCCGCCCGCTGCGGGGATTGTGTTGCCGCTGCCTGCCGGGTTGGAGCCGCTTGGCCTGCTCACCTTCTGCGTCCTGGTGCTGCGCAACGGCTTCACCGTCACCGGAGAGTCGGCCTGCGCGTCACCCGAGAACTTTGACGCAGAGGTGGGCCGCAAGATCGCACGGCAGAACGCCGTGGCGAAGATCTGGCCGCTGATGGGCTACGAACTGCGCACGAAGCTGGCGGCGCAGGAGAAGGAAGCGGCCTACATCGCTGCTGCGGTCAAGGTGGAGAGCCGTATTGCGCGGATCAACCAGGGCGATCGGTCGGCGGCCTTCACCGATGATGACCTCGTGTACGCCGCGCAATCGCGTTGCACCTGCGGCGCTGGCTTGGCCTACCCAAAGGATTCGAGCCCGTCGGGTTCGTGGCACTGCTCCGACATCCTGACGTATCGCGCTGCAACCGCGGACAGAGCAGAGGCGAAGCCGCATGACCGCCCATTCCCGTTCTCGGTCTACAGCATCAAGTCCGAGAACCAGCCGAGCGCGCACGGGGCGACGACTCGGCCGCAGCCTGCGAGCTGATGTGAGCCGCGATTCGAACCTGCCGACGGGTGACGGATTCCGCGTATCCGTCGGCACGCCGCAGCAGAAGGATCGCGGCGGCTATTGGTGCGTCGTCTGCGGGCGCTTCCTGCCCGCGGACGATTGCGGTGTAATCGTGCATGAC
>CAMFLH010000348.1 GCA_945957295.1 uncultured Uliginosibacterium sp. | reverse complement strand
CCGCAGTACGAATCGCGTCCAAGCGCATGTATCTGCAGGTGGACGAGGTCGCCAGCATGGATGGCGGCCAGGTGACCAAGGCGCGCGTGAGCAACCTGAGTGTATCGGTCGAGCTGGAACCGCTATCGCCCAACCTGACGCGGGTGAACGTGGTGGCGCGCAAGGATCTGCTGCGCGTGGACGCCGCTACGGCTCAAGAGATCGTGGCGCAGATCGAGCGCTCGCTGGGCGCGGTCGAAATGGCTGACGCCAACGACGCCGCGAACGCAGCACGTGGCGGAAAGATCGATAACGCCAAGTACCTGCGCGACGAACCGGTCAACACCCGCAAGAGCGGCAGCGCCAGCAAGAGGAAAACGCCGATCTGACTCACTACTGCGCACCGATCAGGCAAGGCCGTACATCGCCGGGTACGGCGGCGCGTTGCGCTTGGTGAGCAACATGTGGATCCAATTGGGCCGCGGCGCTTGCAGCGCCGTCGTCGCTGCGCGAGACCAGAACGCGAGCCTGGTCAGTACTTTCTTCGGCAGATCGCGCGGCGGGGGTGGTGTAAGCCGTGCGCCGCAATGAATACAGGGCTCTTCCTGCTTGTAGGTGCCGTACGGATTGCCGGCCAGATCCATCAACAGACACGACAGCGCGTTGGTCGAATCCGTGGTCTGCCCGACATAGCTCGTTGCCGTGACGGTGCATTGATCGAATAGCGCCGCGAGGCGGGGCTCGTCGAAGCTATTCACATGACCCCACGGCGGATTCTTGCCGCCGCAGGCCTGGCAGGTGGTTCGGCCGACGCGGATATCCTGGCGGTAGGGCACACCGATCAGGATCTTGTCGGCGCTGACGCGTTGTAGTTCAGCGCAGACCTCGCCCAGCAGATGCGGCGGAATATGCTCAAGCACCTCGGCACACAACACGAAGTCGATCGACTCGCTCGCGAACTGTAGCGCCGCCGCGTCGCCTTGCAGGCACTCGATACGTGGATGATCAATGCGGGGCCGCTGCAGATCGAGCGCGACAACCTTGTCGAAGCGCTGCGCGAGCAGGTGAGAGAAATGGCCATCACGCGCGCCGATATCGAGCGCAAGCTCACCGCGCGCCGGTATCAGGTCGAGCAGGTCTTGCGTGCGGCGGCGCTCGGCGGGCGAGGCGCGATAGGCGGACAGATCGAGAACACCGGATTGATGCGACATGGCCCCTCCGACTGACAACACGGGAATGCCGATCCGACTCCCGCACGACGGCGCGCCATCCCCCGGCGCACATGGCCCGGCGCCCGAAGCGCGAGCAAGCGATGTCCATGCTGCTTCGTCTTCCCGTTACATGACAAGCAGCACAAATTCGCCGTATTTGAGGAAACCGGAATTCTCGTTCGTCATGTCTGCACAAGCTCGGTGCAAGACAGCGTCGCCCACACACGACGATCTGCCGTAGCGCGTTCAGGCATGCCGTTTTTCGGGTGTGCCCTCGGCGCACTCGCCGACGTGGGAATTGATAAAAAAGTACGGTAGCGATTGCGAAAGAAATCACGGCTGGTGGCTTGCCGCGTTGCACCGACGCAACCCGCAGCCCGCCTGCGCCTGATTGCCGCCCAGGCAAGTAACGAAACACGCGCTGGCGACTGAGAGGAAGCTATGCTTCATCCAAACCGAATCGAGAGTGCGGACACGTGGGACTCACTGCTATCCAGGCCCTGCGGGCCGTTGTCAGCGGCCAGAGCAGCGCCGCGCGCGACTGGCATGTCGACGACCTGTGCCAGCACGAACTGCGCTACCTCGCCGACCTCGCGCTGATCGAATCCCTCGCCCCGAAGGGCCCCGTGCTGGAACTGGGCGCGGCGCCATGTCACATGAGCGCACTGCTGAAGCTCTCCGGTATTGGTGCGGTCGGCGTGGACATCCAGCCCCAGCGCGTTGGCGACTTCATCCGTGCATTCGATCTGGATGTACGGCGCTGCGATATCGAGCGTGAAGCGCTGCCCTTTGCCGACGCGCAGTTCTCTGTCGCGCTGTTGTGCGAAACCTTCGAACACCTGCGCATCGATCCGGCCTTCGTTCTGAGCGAGATTCATCGCGTGCTCGCGCCCGGCGCGGCGCTGCTGCTCACGACGCCCAATTTCTACGCCTTGCCTAACCTCGCGCGTCTGGCGCTCGGCCGCAGCATCGCAGACCCCGCCCATGAATTCGGCAAGCTGCGCATGCTGGGCCACATGGGGCATGTGCGTGAATACTCGGCCAGGGAAGTCGGCGATTTCCTGCGGGCAAGCGGCTTTGTGGTCGAGTCCGTCACCTATCGCTACCACGCCAACAAACGAGGCCGACGGGCAGCATTGCTCCGCTTGGCATACCGGCTCACTCCGCGGCGCTTCCGGCGCGAGATCGTGATCATCGCGCGGAAGCAGGGTGACGGGCCGCGCCTGCGCCCGCTCGATCCGCCCGCTGCGGACTAGAGCCCGATTGCAGCCGGCTTGAAGGACTGATCGCCCTGCGGCACGAATTCCATGCCGGTAAAACCGGCTGCTTCGATGGCCGCCTTGACGTCGCGATGGACGACCAGCTGCACCGGCATTTCGGCAAGTGGGAACAAGCGGTTTCCGCCGATACAGGTTTCGTCGAGCGTCAGGTAGTCCCAGATCAGGATGCGATTGCTGCCATCACCGAAATCCTCGAACTCCGACTTGTCACGATCGACGCATGCAATCTTTCCGATCACGTTGACCGCGCGGAAGTCCTCGCGCACCTCACCGGTCACCGCGTTGACGACGCGGCAAGGATAGGCGTCGATGTTGCTGACGCCCATGTCGAGCAACAAGGTGACAAGGCGCTCTGAAAACGCGCGCCGGCCGGCGGGCGGCAGGGGGCGAGCGGGGGGGCGGCCCGGCGTGGCCGC
>CAMFLH010000347.1 GCA_945957295.1 uncultured Uliginosibacterium sp. | reverse complement strand
GAGATTCCTCTACGTCTCGTGGGCTCGGAGATGTGTATAAGAGACAGGCGCTGCAGCACCTCGCTGACGCGCGCCACCTCCTCGGCCACCTCCTCCGGTGTGCCGTCGCACTCCACCAGAAGGATTGCCGCCGCATCGAGCGGATAACCGGCATGCACGAAGGCCTCGACCGCCGCGGTCGCCGCTTGGTCCATCATTTCCAGCCCGGCCGGAATGATCCCCGCGGCAATGATGGCCGCGACGGCCTCACCCGCCACGACGACATCCGCAAACGCGGCCAGCACACAGCGTGCGAGCTGCGGTGTCGGCAGCAGGCGAACTGACACCTCGGTCGTCACCGCCAGCATGCCCTCGGAACCATTCAGCAGCGCCAGCAGGTCGTAGCCCGGTGTATCGAGCGCGTGGCTGCCGAACTCGACCACCTCACCTTCCATCGTCACGCCGCGCACCCGCAGCACGTTATGTACCGTGAGGCCGTACTTCAGGCAGTGCACACCGCCAGCGTTCTCGGCGACGTTGCCGCCGATCGTGCAGGCGATCTGCGAGCTGGGGTCTGGCGCGTAGTAAAGCCCGTACGCCTCCGCCGCCTCCGATATCGCCTTGTTGCGCACGCCCGGCTGCACCACCGCGATACGCGCGACCGGATCGATCCGCACGATTTTGCGAAACTTGGCCATTGCCAGCAGCACGCCGAACGCGTGCGGCATCGCGCCGCCCGACAAGCTCGTACCGGCCCCGCGCGCAACCACCGGCACGCCCATGCGCTGGCAGATCTTGAGGATCTCTACCACCTGCGCTTCCGTTTCCGGCAAGGCGACCAGCATCGGCAGCTGGCGCATCGCAGCCAAACCGTCGCACTCCCAGGGCCGCAGGTCTTCCAGTTCGCTCAACAGGCATGCTGGCGGCAGCACCGCCGCCAGCGCCTGCAGCACCGCGTTACGGTCGACGCCCGAAAAGTCGGCCGCGATCTCGCCCGGCACGACCTCATCCCCGCTCGTCCCCATTTACCGCCCCCCAATCAGCGCTGTGATGCGAAATTCCCGGTGGATGCGCGCGGCGAATCGAAACGCGCTGCCGCCCCGGCGAGGATCACCTGATGGTCCGATGATGTCCGGTCTGCCGCGAAGCGACCAGCCCTGCGCAGTTCGCCTTCCCCAAAAGCAACACCGCGTCGGTGGAACTCTACCGGAGACGCCTGTGCGCTTGGCAATGCCTCGTTGATCAACGCGCGGCCAGGTTCGCCTTCCAAACGGGTCTGAGCAAGCAACACCCTTTGCGGCAGCGCGGACCTCGATCTCAGATCAACCCACCAAAACGGGTGGCACAACGCGACTGATATCGGGATACGCGCTCGTCGTCGTTCGGCCACAAAGCGCATCTCGCCGTACAACAGCCTGAGGCTTCACGAATCCGTGTTTCGCCCCGCCCCCTGTCACAAATGCCGAAGTCGCCGGATTGGACCATGCCGATTGCTTGTTTTGAAACGTTTCACTAGGATAGTGAAACGTTTCAATAAAAATATCGTGCAACGGATTGGCGCCCCCCACCTTCCCGGGCCCCAAAACACACCTAAGGAGGTTGAACAATGAAACGTACGAACAGCCGCACCAGGCTGACAACGGCGCGCAGCACCCTCGCGGTGCTCGTGCTGTGCGCAGCCGGCGGCTTGCTGTCGGGTTGCGGCTCAAATGGCGATACGCCGACAACAACAAGCCCCACCACCCCGACCAACCCGCCCCCGGTTACATCCGAATGCGTCGCCAGCCCGCTCGGCGACCGCGCGTTATACCTGCGCGGCGGCTTTAACTCGTGGGGTGTGATCGAAGACCACAAGTTCACCTACAGCTGCAATCACTACGAACTCGTCACCGAGATCAGCGGCAGCAACGATTTCAAGGTTGCCGACGAAAGCTGGTCGAGCGATGCAGACTTCGGCGGCGCCAAGCCCAGTTCCGGCATTGCCGCGGATTTGACGCTGGGCGGCGGCAACATCAACTACAACTTCTCCGGCCAGCAACGTTTCGTGCTGGACTTCACCAAATCCAAGACCAGCCCGACGCTCACCATCACCGATTGCCCCGCCGCACCGCTGGGGGCGACGGCGCTCTACATCCGCGGTGGTATGAACTCGTGGACGGCCACTGGGGAATACCAGCTCAAATACAGCTGCGATGCTTACTACGCGAACGTGGCTGTCACCGGCACCAACGAATTCAAGATCGCCGACGCGGGCTGGACCGCGGCGACCTCGTTCGGCAAGCCGGCCGCGGCGTCCACCGGCCTTGTCGCCGCTGAAACCGCCTACACCCTGGCGGCGGACAGCGACACTGGCGGCGCCGGTAACCTGAACTTTGCGTTCACCGGCGAACACACGGTGAAGGTCGCGTTCAATGGCGCTGGCGTCGCTTCGCTGACGATCGGGCCAAAGACCTTCGTGGACCACGGCGCCGCCGCGGTGACTGATCCCGTCGCTTTGAGCGTGAGCTTCGACTCGCGCGATGCAAGCTACAAGGCACCGTTCGGCGCCGTTACGAGCGGCTCCGCCGTCAAGCTTGGATTCACCGCCAAACCGGGTGTCACCGCCGCCAATCTCGTGATCGAGAAGCGCGCGATGGAGGGCAACTACGACAAGCTCTCTTACACCGAAGTTACCCGCGTGCCGCTTACGAAGGCGACAGAAGGTGATCTCGAGCGTTGGGCCGGTAGCTACACCTACCCGGAGATCGGCGTCTTTGGCTACTACTTCGAAGTCACTGTCGGCGACAAGGTGTTCCTGTATGGCAACAATAAGAACCCGGTGTATTGGACGGCAGAAAAGGGTAGCAACGGCATCGGCCTGATCGTCAACAAACCCAGCGACGCCAAGAGCATCCGGCGCTATCGGCAAACGGTGTACAAACCGGATTTCGCGGTGCCGGACTGGGCGCAG
>CAMFLH010000346.1 GCA_945957295.1 uncultured Uliginosibacterium sp. | reverse complement strand
CAGCCGGCATCAGCCGATGCCGGCCCCAAGCCCTGGGTCAAAGTTCAATCGGCAGGGTGGGTCAAATTTAGATCGGCGCCAACACCGAGCGTCTCGGAGATCCGTTTGGCGGTGCGCTCGTCGTTGGTGGCGAACGTCACCCGGACATGGCAGTTGTCGAGGATCGAATGGTTCTGGCCGTAAGCCTTGTCGATCTGGTTCAGGCTCTGCGCGATCAGGAAGCTGCGGATGCCATAGCCCGCCATGAAGGCCAAGGCCGTCTCGAAGAAGTCGAGCCGCCCGAGTGCCGGGAACTCATCGAGCATCAACAGCAGCTTGTGGCGGCGGGCGATGCCGTCGGAGCCATCGAGCGATTCGGTCAGCCGCCGGCCGATCTGGTTGAGGATCAGGCGGATCAGAGGCTTGGTGCGGCTGATGTCTGAAGGCGGCACCACGAGATACAGAGAGACCGGGTGCTCGGCGGCGATCAGGTCGGCGATGCGCCAGTCGCAGCGCGACGTGACTTCGGCCACCGTAGGGTCGCGGTAGAGGCCGAGGAACGACATGGCTGTGGACAGCACGCCCGAACGTTCGTTGTCGCTCTTGTTGAGGACTTCCCGTGCAGCCGAGGCTACCACCGGATGCGGGCCACCTCCTTCCTCGTTCACGAGGTGCGGCGTGGTCATCATCCGGTGCAGCGTCAGCTCGAATGGACAGGCCGGGTCGCTGAGGAAGTTCGCCACGCCGCGCAGCGTCTTGTCTTCGCCCGCGTAGAGCACATGCAGGATGGCGCCGACCAGCAGCGCGTGCGAAGTCTTCTCCCAGTGGTTGCGCCGCTCCAGCGCACCTTCGGGATCGACGAGGATGTCCGCGATGTTCTGTACGTCGCGCACTTCATGCGCGCCGCGCCTCACCTCCAGAAGCGGGTTGTAGGCGGCAGAGTTCGCATCGGTGGGGTTGAACAGCAGGCAGTGTGAGAAGCGCGAGCGCCAGCCGGCGGTGATCTGCCAGTTCTCGCCTTTGATGTCATGGATGACGGCGGACGCGGGCCAGGACAGCAGCGTCGGCACCACCAGGCCCACGCCCTTGCCCGAGCGCGTGGGCGCGAAAGTCAGGACGTGTTCCGGGCCTTCGTGGCGCAGGTACTGCTGGCGATGCAAGCCCAGGAACACACCCGCAGGCTGGTCAAGGCCCGCCTTGTGGATGTCCTCCGCATTGGCCCAGCGTGCCGAGCCGTAGGTCGTGACCAGCTTGGACTGGCGCGAGCGCCAGATCGACATGCCGATGGCGACCAGCACCGCGATCAGGCCACTGCCCGCCGCAATGGCCCCGCCCACATCGAAGACGCGCGGCGCGTAGGCGTCGAAGAAGAACCACCACTCGAACAGCTGCCACGGGCGATAGATCGGCGTGCCGAGGAAATCGAACCACGGCGAGCCCAGGCGTAGCTGGTAGCCCAGTGCAGCGGCTGTCCATTGCGTGGCGCTCCACACTCCGGCGGTCACGATGCCGAGCACCACGACAATCTGACCGAACAGCACGTTCGTTCCCTGCATCATCCAGCCTCCGATCGCGGCACAGGCATGTGCCGCCTTCGTGAGGATCAGTGCCGCCGGGCGTGCCGGTCAAAGACCGTTATCGGCAGGTTGATGCCGCAAAAAGCATGGTTTCTTACAGGGAAGAACTGGGGCGAAAGACCGCCACAACGAGCGCGCTGAGGCGCAGCGCGCAAAAAGATGCAGGCACGCGCAGGTGCGTTGCGCGCCGGCCGACGATCAGAACTTCGGCGGTTCCTTCGGCGGCGTATAGGGCACCTTGCCGTCGCCCAGGAAGCGCCGGTTCGTCGCCTCGGCCACGCGGTTGCACAGCACGTCGCCCATCGTCGGACGATCCGTCTTGCACTGCTGGCGCAGTTCCCGCAAGCGCACGGGGTCAGCAGCCAGCTCTTCCACGGTGGGCATGGCGGCGGGCTTGGGCGGCTCAGACTTGCCGCAAGCAACCAGCAGGACTGCTAGCGACGACAAAGCGATAATCTTGGATAGGTTCATGGCTTGAATCCTCCGAAGTGAAACGGGGCCAACGGCTAAGCGTCTCCCGGCCCCAGGGCTTCGACCCGCTCGATGAAGCGGGCCAGCGCCTGCGACGGCTCGGCGTCGCGGCGCAGCAGATAGGTGGTGAGCATGGGCGACTTTCCCGCGAGCGGTCGGCCTACCACGCCCGGCTCGCGGCTGGAAGCGATGTGCGCGGCGCCTGCGAGCCCCAGCGCCAGGCCGGCCGACACGAAAGTCATCATCACGTCGAACGTGGCGACGTACTGTTCGATCAAGGGCTCTCGGTCCTGCTTGCGCAGGATGCGGTCGATCTGCTTGGCATGGCCTTCGCAAACTGCCGGGTCGCCCAACACCAGGGGATGTTGCAGCACTTCATCCAGCGGCACCCGCCTGTGGGCCAGTAGTTCATGGCGCGCGGGCATGGCCACCATCAGCTCGTCCTCCCAGGCGGGTTCGATGATGATGCCGTCGCCCACCTCGTCGGCCATCGAGAAGCCCGCGTCGTATAGATCGTCACGCAGGCCGCTGAGTTGCTGGGCCAGCGGCACCTCGAACAGGCGGATCTCGATCTCCGGGTCTTCCTCGCGGCAGCGCGCCAGCAGCGCCGGCAGGCGCGAGGGGGTGATGCCGTCGGACAGCGCCACGCGCAACCGGCCGTGAAAGCCATTGGCTGCCGCCTTCACGCTCTCACGCGCCTGGTCCAGCGCCAGCAGCACGCGAGGCGCGTTCTCCATCAGCAGCTTGCCCGCCAGCGTCAGGCGCGTGCTGCGGCTGGTACGCACGAACAGTTGCGCGCCCAATTCCTCTTCCAATTCCCTGATGGCGCGCGACAGTGGTGACTGTTCGATATGCAACCGCTCCGCAGCGCGGGCGAAGTGAAGCTCTTCGGCAACGGCCAGAAA
>CAMFLH010000345.1 GCA_945957295.1 uncultured Uliginosibacterium sp. | reverse complement strand
CACCGTCTAATTCGTCGGCAGCGTCAGATGTGTATAAGAGACAGGGCTTGCGCCGGTCGGTAGATGCGCCGCCAGGCGAAAAACAGCGCCACCAACGCCGCGCCGATGAAGATCGGGCGATAAGGTTCCAACACCGTCAAGTTGCCGATCCAAGCGCCGCTGAACCCCAGGGCGATCAGAACCAGCGGCCCCAGGCAGCAAGCCGAGGCGAGGATGGCGGCTAGCCCGCCAGTGAAGAGCGCCCCGCGCCCGTTTTGAGGTTCAGACATACGCTTGTCCTTTCAAATCTGGATTGGATAGCTTAAGCTTACTTCCGTACCAATGTACGGAGTCAAGCGATATGGAAAAAAATTTGGAGAATCTGACTATTGGCGTTTTCGCCAAGGCGGCCGGGGTCAACGTGGAAACAATCCGGTTCTATCAGCGCAAGGGCTTGTTGCCGGAGCCGGACAAGCCCTATGGCAGCATCCGCCGCTATGGCGAGGCGGATGTGACGCGGGTGCGCTTCGTGAAATCAGCCCAGCGGCTCGGATTCAGCCTCGACGAGATCGCAGAGCTGCTGAGGCTGGATGACGGCACCCACTGCGAGGAAGCCAGCAGCCTGGCCGAGCACAAGCTTCAGGACGTGCGCGAAAAAATGACCGACCTGGCGCGCATGGAAACCGTGCTATCCGAACTTGTGTTCGCCTGCCATGCGCGGCAAGGGAACGTTTCTTGCCCGCTGATTGCTTCGCTGCAAGGGGAGAAAGAGCCGCGTGGTGCCGACGCGGTGTAGCCGAGGGTAGTTACGCCTTAGCGTGCTTTATTTTCCGTTTTCTGAGACGACCCCTACCTCGACGCGCGATGTTCAGTTGCGCATGAGCGACCGCGATCTCCGCAGCCGTTGGAATCCCGCTAACGCCTGGGGTCTCTCGGATCGCGGCGTACCATGCGCGTTCCTGTTCGCGGCATATCCATCGGCAGAGCGCATACCAAGCAAGGCTCGCAGCGACCGCCAATCCCATCGCAGGCAGCATCTGCAAAACAAGCACATCGGTCATCGAGTCCAAGTAGTTCATCTCTCGCTCTGCCATTCAATATGGATGCGTGCTGGGCAACGCCGCGAGCAAGTAGGCCCTCGACCGGCGCGGCGGCTTACCAGCCAGGGTACAAGGCATAGAGCCGCGCCCAATCGGCCAAGAAGCCCGCTTCGCGCAATGCGACGATGCCATCCGTCGAGTGCCAGGCCTTCGGCACCCGAACCATCCAGAACTTGTCCTCCCCTTGTCGGTAGAGCTGGAGGACGGTCGCGACCATCAACTGGTGCGGGGTGTCGAGTTTGCGATAGGCCGCGCGCCACTTGGCCAGCTCGCCAGGAATCTCCGGTTCAAAGTCCTGCGTCCATGCGAAGCCGCGTGGACGCATCGAGAAGTGCTCCCCGGCGTTGCCGAATGGACGGGCAACACGCTCGAAGAAGGGATGCAGCGCATACCGGTCGATCACGTCCCATAGGTGCAGACCAAACGGTACGCCGTTGCCCCAGAATGGCGGCTGCACGGAAATGCCACACACCTCCGCGAAGGCAACGACCTCGTCTTCATCCATTGAGGGGCGCTTGTGGATCAGATCAATGAACGAGAACTTTGGAAACCGGCCGCGGGCGAAGACGGGTGAAACCATCGACAAACCCGCTATTGCGATCGGGATCTCCGTATGGTGGATGTAGGCGCCACCGGCTTCACTGAAGTCGGTCATGACTACATATCCCGCCTCGATCGCAAGCCCTAGCCGATCGAGGCGTTCCGCGGTTTTGCGACTGGGGCGCATCTTCACTGCATCTGTCATGGTGCCTGGCCTCATTTCCTCAGGGCGCGTCTGTCGAGACCGCGCTCTTGGCGAATCTCGGCAACGACCGCACGTTGGTCCTCGGCGCCACCGACGCGGCGGATGACTTCGTTCATCGCCGGCACGTCGAGTTGTCCCGCCTTGGCCATGTCTTCCATGAGCTTGGCACCCGGGTATTGGCGGTAATAGAGGCCCCCCGCTTTGACCCAGAAGAACAGACGGGCCATCACCGCGACGATCGCAATCGCCGCAACGATCGTCATAATCCGCACCATGTCCATTGCGACCTCCTTCCGAACGCGAATGTTGTAACTAGGGTTTTAGTGTAGGTGCATTTAATGCACCTTGCAAGGCGAGTCTTGCGCCCGATCGTTTGATTACTGGCCCCCAGTCCTCGATCTCATAAACTGGCCCGGTCTTATAGATCGTCACCCCTGCCTGCGTCACCGCTTGCTCAATCAGGTGTATTACCGTCTTCTTGTCCAGGGCTGTGCGTTCGGCGATGCGTACAAGCGTTGCGCCTTGCGGTGTATCGATCGCGGCAAGCACTGCGAGCATGCGGCGCAGATCACCTTTTGGATATGGTGCAGTCATCGCGTTCTAATCATTAAAGAGGTGACCTAAACGCACCCAATGTAGCGCGTGCTGGCATACCCGGCAATCTCGCGACCTCCTGGGCGTGAATCTTGGCGCAACGCAAGACCGGCTTAGCCTCGCGGTCACCGCATTTAGTTTATCGGGCGCTCCAATTGAACTCGTAAGGAAATGTGACCAAATTGGCGTGTCGGCTTGGGCATGCAATTGACATGCCGCGGCATGGACGCAGAATTCACTATGCGGAATGGATAGCACACGGTCACGCAGCGGCGCGGTACGGAGCGCCTATGCGCCGACGATCGGGGAGCTCCTGAACGGCTGAACGTCGTGCCATGCAGGCCATCTCCCCCCGTTTTTATCCTCCCCCAGACGACCTCAAGACCCCCAATCATCGGTTTGTGGTACGAAGTTGTATTGCACAATACAAAGCGTTGTCTATGATCGATGTATTGCACAGTACAAACGCTGTCTCTTATACACATCTCCGAGCCCACGAGACCGGAGCCTATCGCGT
>CAMFLH010000344.1 GCA_945957295.1 uncultured Uliginosibacterium sp. | reverse complement strand
AGATAGGCTCCGGTCTCGTGGGCTCGGAGATGTGTATAAGAGACAGGATCCTGATGCTGGTGTCGAAAATCCTCCACCGGCTCGGTGAAGCGCACCGCCGGAAAGCCTCGTTCGAGAAAGGGGAGGTGGTCGCCGCCGCGCAGAAAGCGGTCACGCCGCGCGATGAGTTGCACCACAAAGCCCGGCTGCCAGCGCTCCGCCGCCCGTTTTACGGCGCGCGCAAACTGGTGCGTCGGCGTGTCGTGTTCACCACCGATGCGAGCGATCTGTGCGAGTTGCTCGCGAGCCTGCTTCGCGAAGGCGTCTTCACCCGCCCGGTTGCGTTCGTTAGCCAGCATCGTCTTGAGCATGGGCGTCAATCCGTCGGCGAAGAGCCGCACAGCGTCCGCACGGCGCACGCCATCGTCGCCCAGTGAGCTGCCGATGATGTCGTTGGTGATCATGCCTTCGATGCGGGTATGCGCCGCAGCCGCGTCGCGCGCAAGCCGGTCGGCGCCAAGGAGGCCCTGCTCCTCGCCCGCCACCGCTGCGAACACGATCGTCGCGCGGGTCGGCTGATCGGCCATCGCGCACGCCATTGCGATCACTGCTGCAACGCCGGACGCATCGTCGTTTGCGCCTGGCGCATCGGCCTTCGCGTCCATCACATCGCTGGCGCGCGAATCGTAGTGGCCACTGACGAGGTAGACCCGCTCACGACCGACGGGGTCGAACCCCGGCAGCGTTGCCACGACATTGACGATCTCGGTCGGCCTGTCGATTCGCCTGCCGGCAGGTTCGACATGGCTGATGAAGCGCACGCCGAGCCGCCCCTTGCGCTCGGCGTTGCAGGTGTCGAGTCGCTGCTTGATCCAGCGCCGGGCGGCACCGATGCCACGCGTTTCGGACGCCGTCTCCGACATCGTGTGGCGCGTACCGAAGGCGGCTAAAGTGCGGATGTCCGCGGCGATCTGGCGAGCATCAATACGCTCCAGCACCCGTGCGATCACCGCATCGTCGGCAGATGCCGGGATAACCGCCAGTGCACCCAGCATCAGCGCGGCAGCGTGCAGGACAAAAGAACGGCGCATGGTCGGGCCTCCTCGTCGGAAGCCGAAAGCATACACAGGCCAGCGTCAGCGAGCCCACGTCAGGGCTTTAGGGCGGCCTCACCATAGGGCCACCGCCGGGGAGTCGTCCGCGCGTTAGTTGTCACGTTTTTCCCAGGCTGCAGGACGACTATTCAAGTACCCACTTGAATTCAAGCAGCGCCCACCCCTCGCGTGGCACCCCCTCCGACAAGAGCGGTCGGAAGGTGCACTGCGAGAGTGCCTCAAGCGCCGCAGCGTCTAGCCGAGAATAGCCGCTCGATCGCTGAATCATCGATTCGATCACCGCACCGTCTACGGAGAGCTTGAATGCAAGCAGTACCGCTCCGCTTTCGTTGGCATACGCCGACTCCTGCGGGTACTTCGGAACAGCGCACCCCTGGGACGCGTGTGCCTGCGATATCAGATGGCGCACAGCGCCGGCCGACGCATCAGCGGCCGGCGCCACGGCTCCAACCACTAAGCGCGAATCCGTCGAGAACGATAATTCCCGGTTGATCATCAGGACATCAGTATCTCGACGAATCTCGTCAGGAAACGCCGCGATTGGTGCGGCCTGCGCGACAGCCTTGATCGCAGCAGCATCAAGCGCGGCTATGCCGGATGTGCGCGCGACCGCGACGCTGAGCAACTGCCCTTCCGGGCCAAGCCCCACAGTCAGCACCGTCGCCCCGTTGCGCCGGACGGCATTAATTTGCGGATAGTCCTGCCTGCTGGCCGCTTCAATCCGCTTCGCCCATTCCTGCACGTAGGCGCGATAGCGCTCAGGCGTCGCTTGCGCACTGAGAACAACGCGGCGTTGATTTCGCGGCGGAGCGTTCAGCACCGCGGCGCTAATCGCGTTCCTGGTGTCGCTCGCCTGAACATCGGTAGTCGCTCGCTGCGCGTACGCAAGATTGACACAGGGCACGCACAGCAGTGCCAGGAGAGTCGAGAGAGGCCTCATTGGTGTTGCCGACATTCAGAGAAGCGGCGCCAGCCAGCGCGCCGCTTCTTCCACGCTCATGTGCTTGCGCTTTGCCCAATCCTCGAGCTGGTCGCGGCCGATCTTCGGCACCGCGAAGTAGTGCGATTCGGGGTGGCTGAAGTAGAAGCCGGACACCGCCGCGGCGGGCGTCATCGCGAAGGCTTCGGTGAGTTGCAGCGTGGTCGCACGCGGGGCTTCGAGCAGATCGAAGAGCGGGCCCTTCTGCGTGTGGTCCGGGCAGGCCGGGTAGCCGGGCGCCGGGCGGATGCCCTTGTACTGCTCGGCGACGAGGGCGGTGGTGTCGAGCGACTCGTCGGCGGCGTAGCCCCAGTCGGACTTGCGGACCTTCTCGTGCAGGTACTCGGCGAAGGCTTCGGCGAGGCGGTCGGCGAGCGCCTTGAGCATGATGCCGCTGTAGTCGTCGTGCGCAGCGGCGAACTCTTCGAGCTTCTTCTCGATGCCAACGCCGGCCGTCACGGCGAAGCCGCCCAGCCAGTCGGGCTTGCCGCCTTCCGGCGCTAGAAAGTCGGCAAGGCACCAGTGCGGCTTGCCGTCCGGGCGCTCGTGTTGCTGGCGCAGCTGCGGCAACACCTGCCGCACCGCGCTGCGTGACTCGTCGGTGTAGACGACGATGTCGTCGCCGCGACGGGCGGCCGGCCAGATGCCGAACACGCCGTGCGCGGTGAGCCAGCGGCCGTCGATGATCTTTTTCAGCATCGCCTGCGCATCGGCATAGACCTGCCGCGCGGTCGCCCCGACCACCTCGTCGTCGAGGATCGCCGGGAAGGGGCCGGCGAGGTCCCAGGTCTGGAAGAAGGGGCCCCAGTCGATGTACTCGGCGAGCTTGGCCAGATCCATGTTGCGCAGCGCGCGCAGGCCGGTGACGTCCGGCTTCGGCGGCGTGTAGGCGGACCAGTCGATC
>CAMFLH010000343.1 GCA_945957295.1 uncultured Uliginosibacterium sp. | reverse complement strand
CTCATGAAGGGTGCGAGACCGGTGCCGGTGGAGAACAGATAGAGATGCTTGCCGGGCAACAGATCGTGCAACACCAGCGTGCCGGTCGGCTTGCGCGAGACCAGGATGTCATCGCCGGGCTGGATCTGTTGCAGGCGCGAGGTCAGCGGGCCATTCGGCACCTTGATACTGAAGAACTCGAGGCTTTCCTCGTAGTTCGCACTCGCAATGGAATACGCGCGGGTCAGCGGGCGGCCTTCAACTTCCAGCCCCATCATCACGAACTGGCCGTTCTCGTAACGCAGCGCGCGATCGCGCGTAGTGGTGAAGGAAAACAGCGTGTCGTTCCAGTGATGCACGCTGAGCACTTTCTCGGTGATGTAGGCCGCCATGGTCGCAACTGGGCAAAATATTCAGAAGGCGCGCATTGTACGAATGTGCCGCCCTGTTCGCGCGACCGAGCAGGCATAAGCGACAACAAGAAAGTAATAAAACAAGGCCTTATTAGCCGTGTGGGTAATAAGGCGACCCCCTGGAGGCATGGCTGGCATGAACGAAGCGCGTTTTGCAAAGACCCCGCAACCGCCCTACTGGGCGGTGATCTTCACCAACCAGCGCAGCACCGCGGACACCGGCTACGCCGACATGGCCGCACGCATGGTCGAGCTGGCGGGACAGCAGCCCGGCTTTCTCGGCGCGGAGAGCACACGCGACGCCGACGGCCTTGGCATCACGGTGTCGTACTGGGAAAGCGAAAAGGCGATCGCGGACTGGAAGGCCAACGCCGAACACCAGATCGCACAAAGGATGGGGCGCTCCGAGTGGTATGCCGGCTTCGAGGTGCGAGTGGCACGCGTGGAACGCGCGTACTCGATGCGACGCAGCGAATCCTGAGCCGCCTCAGACGATCAGCGGCGCTTCGTCCATCAGCGCGATCTGTTCGCGAAGACCAAGAATCTGGTCCTGCCACCAGCGCTGCGTGGCGAACCACGGGAAGGCGGCGGGAAACGCCGGGTCGTCCCAGCGGCTCGCGATCCATGCGGCGTAGTGCAGCAGACGCAGTGTGCGAAGCGCTTCGATCAGGTTGAGTTCGCGCGGATCGAACTCAGCGAAATCTTCATAGCCGGCCAGCACATCGCATAGCTGGCGTTGCTGGTCTGCGCGCTCGCCGGACAGCAGCATCCACAGATCCTGGATCGCCGGCCCGCTGCGCGCGTCGTCAAAGTCGACAAAATGCGGGCCATCATCGGTCCACAAGATGTTGCCCGCGTGGCAGTCGCCGTGCAGGCGGATCGTCGCGACCTCGCCCGCCCGTTCGTAGCAGCGGCGCACGCCGGCCAGCGCATGTTCGACGGTCGTCGTCCAGCTCTCGCGCAGATCCTGCGGCACGCAGTCGTGCGCTGCGATCCAGTCGCGCGGGGCTTCGCCGAAGCTCGCGATCGTCAGCGCCGGGCGATGCGCGAAATCGCGCGTTGCGCCGCGCGCGTGGATGCGGCCAAGGAAGCGGCCGATCCATTCGAGCACCTTCGGATTGTCGAATTCCGGCGCGCGGCCGCCACGGCGCGGGAACAAGGCGAAGCGAAAACCGCCATGTGCGTGCAGCGTGCGGCCATCGAATACTAGCGGCGCAACAACCGGAATCTCGGCCTCCGCCAACTCCGTCGCAAACGCGTGCTCTTCTAGGATCTGCGCATCGCTCCAGCGTTCCGGCCGGTAGAACTTTGCAACCAGCGGCGCCGAATCTTCGATCCACACCTGCCACACACGGTTCTCGTAGCTGTTGAGCGCGAGCAGTCGGCCATCGGCGCGCAGACCGACGGACTCCACTGCATCGAGCAGCGTGTCGGGCGTGAGGCGGGAATACGGGTGCGCGGCGGCGTCAGGTGTCATGGTGAATCCGATGGCAGTGAGCCGACACCTTACCACCCGCCCCGCCGCCCATCTCGCCGATGTCACGACCGTCCCGTCGGACCAAGCACGGCGAGGTCTACAGCAACAGCTCGGACCACTGGCTCCCGGCAGCGCTGTACGCGCAAGCACGGCCGGGCGTAAGCTTTCCGGACTGCAGGCCGCACTGCGAAACGCGGCGGGAGAGCGTAGCGAATGACACATCGTCTTTGCGGGATTCTTCTGATGTTCGGGCTTCACCTGGCGCCGGCGCTGGCCGCCAACCCATTGCCCGTGATCCGCTGGCAGATCCTCGACTTTCCGCCTTACCACATCGTCAGCGGCCCGCATCGTGGCGAAGGCTTACGCGACCAGTTCCTCCAGGCGCTGATCGGCCAGTTGCCCGGCTTCCACCATGAGATCGAGGTCAGCGGCGCCGAGCGTCAGACAGCCTTAATGAAGGCGGCACAACCCGTGTGCACGCTGTCGATGCTGCGCACGCCGGAACGCGACGCCTTCATGCAGTTCGCGCAGCAGCCCTCCCAGCTTCAGCTGCCGGTGGTGCTGATCGTGCCGCGCAGCGTTGCGCAAGCAGGCGCGCTGCCTGTTGAGCAGAACGGCGCTGTATCGCTCGGCGGCACACTGGCGTTGGGCAAGCTCCACTTGGGCGTGGTGCCCAAACGCAGCTTCGGCACCACGATCGACGGTGTCATCGCAACGGCACACAAGCAGCGCCCGGATGCAGTGCTCGAGTTTTCCGAGCAAGGCGTTGTGGCTGGCCTGCTGCGGCTGATGCAGCGAGGCCGCTTTGAACTCGCGCTGGGCTATTCGATTGAGGTGGAGCAACTGCGACTCAGCGATCCCAGCATCGACGAGTTGCGCTACTTCCCGCTTACCGAGGCGCCCGCGCTAGTGCCGGCGCAGGTGGGCTGCAGCCGTCACCCGGATGCGCTGCGCGCGCTGCGCGCGATTGATGCGGCCCAGCCACAGCTTGCTGAAGCAAAACGGCGCCTGCGCGACGCATATTCCGCGTTGCTGCCGGAAGCCGAGCGTATCCGTTACCGCAGCTTGCTGGCGGCCATCGGCGAAGCGCCCAGCCAATGAAAAAGGCCGCCCTCGGGCGGCCTTTTCTTACGTGTAACGCCTTACCAGATGCGAATGCGGTCCGCGTCGGCCTTGTAC
>CAMFLH010000342.1 GCA_945957295.1 uncultured Uliginosibacterium sp. | reverse complement strand
AGGCTCAAGCGCTGGCTTACCGGCTGCGGTCGGAATTCCCCTGGCTCACGATTGAGGCGGTGTGTGCGGACGCTCGCCGGCAAACGAAGCTGTTCGCGGCTGACCTGGTGATCGACGCCACGGGTGAAGAAGCGCTCGGGCGGGCGATCAACCGCTTGCACCAAGCGGGAGGCAGATCACGTGACCTGCCTCCGATTCTTTACTGTTGGATTGCCGGCGAAGGCGAGGGCGTTCAGTCTTTGTGGGTGGAAACCCATGGAGATCATGCGTGCTGGGAATGCCTCTTTGTGCACGGCAAACACGGCGAACACAAGCTCCGCTTTCCTTTCGCGGTACATGATGCGGAATTGCGCTTGGTGGGCTGCCATGCTGTGACTCCGTACGCAGTCAGTGCGGCGATGAGCGCGGCCGCGCTCGCAGCGGAGGCGGTCGGCGACTGGCTCACCGGGACGGTCCATCCGCGCTTCCGCAGCCGTGCGCGATCACATGCGGAGGTCTCGCGCATTAAGGACCATTCACCCGATCGGTTGCAGAGATGCCCGGCCTGCAGCAGGAGCTGATCTTCGCACAATCGCCTGAGGCCCCCTGTCGGCTGCTCATGCCGCAGGCAATCGCCGAGACGCTGAATCGATTCAGGCAACTGCGCGTGCGCGACCTGGAGGCCGGCGGAATTCTCCTTGGGGTACGGCGAGGTCCGCATCTTGAGATTGTCGAAGCAACGGGCCCTATGAGAGGTGATCGTCGGACGCGCACGGAATTTGTCCGCCGTGACCCTGGGCATTTCCAGCTCGCGCAGCGCCATTGGCGCAGTAGCAGGGGGACGGTCGGCTACGTGGGCGAGTGGCACACCCACCCCGAGCCCTGGCCGAGCCCCTCGGGGATCGACATCGCGCAATGGCACCGCATTGTTGACGAGGAGCACCGACCGACAGCCTTTGTAATCGTGGGCACGCAGGGTTGGTTCGTGGCACGTGGGCTGCGCGAGCGCGGGTGTCTTGCAGGCACAGAGCCCTGGACAACACTGCTTTGCCTCTCCGCGTAGCGACATTCGTAGTCGGGAGTTGGCAACGTAAGCACACTGCAGACCGCCCATAGGGGGCGATTGACGGTTACGCCCCCTATGGGACGAGAAAAATGCGCAGCGGAGCTACAGCATGATCGTCGCTCGGCTCCCTCCCGAGGGAATCATTGGTCAATTGCACCAGAATAGGCACTTAGGTCACGGTGACCAGCTTCCTAGACCCGCCAGAAATGGGCCACATTGGCTCACGGTCGTTCGCCTCGCTGGCATCTATACGAAGCGGTCAGCTGGCCTGCAGGGTCACAGTGTCGCAGTCACGCCGCGTCTGGAATGTGGCGGTCTCGCCACTGTGACTTAAGTTCGCCCATGTGACCCATATTTCCCGTGATGAGGACACGTGGATGCGCAAATGTGACTTAACTTCTGCTAGCGACGGCTGCGCTCGGGTGTTTTTGCGACAATGTGACCTAAGTCGGTTCGTGTCGGCTTGATGGCGCGCTCGGCTAGCACGTGCTCTGGACGAAGACCGCCGCCACGACTCATCTGTGCCTGACCGTAGTTCGATGCCGTCGCATCTACGGCGTGCCCAAGCGCCGCGGAGACTTGATCGCCGTCGAGATACGCCTTCCAGTCTGCGGCTGCTTGGTGCCTCAGACAGTACGGCGTTATTTCGGATTTCCTGCCCGGCCATAGTTTCCTCCCCAAGCGCCGGATAGCTGAAGTGAAGGCGACCTTGCTCTCGACGGAAATCGTAGCGCTCGCCACCGCCCGTTCCCTGAGGAACTTCGCCAGCTCGTCAACCAGCGGGTGCCCCTCGCGCGCATAAGTGACTGTCCGCATTGGCTGGCCCTGGGTACCTTTGACTTTTGCGCCGACGACAGTCAGCTCGATCTTCTCGTCGATCAGTCGCACAGCGACGCCGTTCTGAAGCTCCTCAGGACGACAGCCCGACAAAGCAGCAACGAGATATGGAACGCGGTACTTCGAGGCACTCATCCCTTTGAGCATTCGCTCTCGCCAATCCGCTGGGAGACCGCGTAGATCCTGCCTCTTGGAATGCCGCGGTTTCGGAGCCGCTATCGGACATTGCCCCTTCGCATCCTCAATAACGTTTGCAAGCTCAATCAGGCCCTCCAGATAGCCGACCTCCTCGTACCAGGCGGCCGCGTCGCCTGCGCGCTGAAACTGATCCTGACGAGCCAACGTCTCTTGCAGTTGCCTGCGTAGTACGTGCTTCAGAGCCGCTCTCCGCCGATAGTACGTTCGCTTGCTATCCGTTTTGCATGCGGACGCCCACAGATCTTTGTGATCGCGCGCCGCAGATTCACCGACCAACCGATTGAACTCGATCTCGTAATCTTTGATCGTGGCCGTGGATCCCCTGCTCTCCGGCAGAGCTTTCAGTCGTTGTCGTGCCGCTTTGATGACGCCAAAACATGCGTCGTCCGGTCTCTCAATTTGCATTTGTCACCAGAGGGTCGATTTGGCTCTCGGAGGGGCTTTGCCGCTACGCAGCACCGGGCAAGCCCGGGCAGCCCCCACATTCTCTGTCGCGGCTGTCGCACGACAGAGAATGTAAATGTATGAAGCAAATTCGCGTTCGTTTGCGCGCTTAAGTCACTGTGGCTATCCCCCCAGCAGGTCCTTGTTGCTTGGGTACGAAGGATGAGCTCCTGGCGAGCCGGCTTGCGTCGGGCCTACCGCATCTACGGAGCCCCCTCGAAGCGGCGGCAGTCCCGCACCCTGCTTAACCTCTCGCACGCCACCGACGAGGATGTCGTGACCTTGGTCTCCGACGCGTTGTGCATCAGCCAGACCGCTCGCGTGACCACCGAGCCAGCGAAGAATGTTGTCGGGGATCCAGTGGATCAACGAAAAGACGATGTGCACGACAGTCGTCATCGTGATGGTGTAGATCGCGACGTAGGTAAGAAACGATACGATGCCCGTGAGTGAGTCGGACTGAACGCCGGCAACGACCGTCATAAACGACACATTGATGATCCCGACGATGGGCTGGGTGAGGAGCATGCCCCCGACCAGGCCAAAGAGCATCAAGGTCGGACGCATGA
>CAMFLH010000341.1 GCA_945957295.1 uncultured Uliginosibacterium sp. | reverse complement strand
ACCTACCCCTGGGTGCAGGTCTTCGAGAACAAGGGCGCGATGATGGGGTGCTCCAACCCGCACCCGCACGGCCAGATCTGGGCCAACAGCTTCCTGCCGAACGAAGCCGCCGCCGAGCAGCGCACCCAAGCGGAGTACTTCGCGAAGAACGGCCGCCCGCTGCTGCTGGACTACGCCGCGCGTGAAGTGGCCGATGGCGCCCGCACCGTGGTCGAGACTGAACACTGGATTGCTGTGGTGCCCTACTGGGCCGCGTGGCCCTTCGAGACGCTGCTGATGCCCAAGGCCGCGCATGTGCGCCGCATCACCGAGCTCTCGACCGCACAGAAGGCTGACCTCGCCATCGCGCTGAAGAAGCTCACCAGCCGCTACGACAACCTGTTCCAGTGCTCCTTCCCGTACTCCATGGGCTGGCATGGCGCGCCGTTTGGCGACGAAGCCAGCGCCGAGCACTGGCAACTGCACGCGCACTTCTACCCGCCGCTGCTGCGTTCGGCCACGGTGCGCAAGTTCATGGTCGGTTACGAGATGCTCGCCGAGGCGCAGCGCGACCTCACCGCCGAGCAGGCCGCCGACAAGCTCCGCGCCGTCAGCGATGTCCACTTCCTGGAGAGTGCAGCATGAGCACCCCGCAACAACGCACCCGCGACACTTTCGCCCAGCACTTCGGCGACGGCGGCATCACCGTCCGCGCGCCCGGCCGGGTGAACCTGATCGGTGAGCACACCGACTACAACGACGGCTTCGTGCTGCCCTGCGCGATCGACTACGAAACCGCGGTCACCGGCCGCGTGCGCGCCGACCGCACCGTGCGCGTCATCGCCGCCGACTACGCCGACGCGCTCGACGAGTTCTCGCTCGACGCCGAAATCGTGCCGCGCGACGACGCCATGTGGGCCAACTACGTGCGCGGCGTCGTCAAGTTCCTGCTCGCCCGTGGGCTCAAGCTTGGCGGCGCGGATCTGGTCATCTCCGGCAACGTGCCGCAAGGCGCGGGGCTCTCGTCCTCTGCGGCGCTCGAAGTTGCGGTTGGTCAGGCCTTCAAGACATTGTTCGGCCTGCCGGTGTCTGCCACCGAACTCGCGCTCAACGGCCAGCAGGCCGAGAACCAGTTCGTCGGCTGCAACTGCGGCATCATGGACCAGCTCATCTCCGCGCAAGGCCAGGCCGCCCATGCGCTGCTGATCGACTGCCGCTCGCTGGAAACCCGTGCCGTCGCGCTGCCCGAAGGCGTCGCGGTGATGATCCTGAACTCCAACGTGCGCCGCGGTCTGGTCGACAGCGAGTACAACACCCGCCGCGAACAGTGCGAAGCCGCTGCGCGCCACTACGGCGTCAAGGCGCTGCGCGACATCGACGAAGTAGCGCTGGAAGCTGGCAAGGCCGGGCTCGATGCGCTCACCTATCGCCGCGCCCGCCACGTCGTCACCGAAAACGCCCGCACCCTGGCCGCTGCCGACGCGCTGGCCGCCGGCGCGCTGCGCCGCATGGGTGCGCTGATGGCCGCCTCGCACGCCTCGATGCGCGACGATTTCGAGATCACCGTTGCGCCGATCGATACCTTGGTCAACATCGTGCAGCAAGTCATCGGCGAAGATGGCGGCGTGCGCATGACGGGCGGCGGCTTCGGCGGCTGCGTGGTCGCGCTGGTGCCGCTGGCGCAAGTCGCTGCGGTGGAAACGGCGGTGGCGGCCCAGTACCGCTCGCCGGAAGGCAAACCGGCCACGGTGTACGTGTGCCGGGCAACGAATGGAGCAGGGGAAGCATGATGGACACGGCTGCGGCACGCATCTTCAAACTGGAGCACCCGGGCGGTCTGCGCATCGCGGTGATGGACATCGGGGCCACCTGGCTGTCCTGTGAAGTGCCGCTCGCCGGCGGCCGGCACCGCGAGGTGCTGCTCGGCTGCGACAGCGCCGCGGACTACGCGCAGCAAAGCGCCTACCTCGGCGCCATCATCGGCCGCTACGCCAACCGCATCACCGACGCCCGCTTCACGCTCGACGGCGAGACCTTCGCGCTCGCCGCCAACAACGGCCCCAACAACCTGCACGGCGGCCCGGACGGCTTCGACCGCCAGCGCTGGTCACTCGTCTCGCACAGCGCCACCGAGCTGGTGCTCGCCATCGACTCGCCCGACGGCGACCAGGGTTTCCCCGGCCGCGCACAGGTGCAGGTGCGCTACGCACTCACCGACGCCGGCACGGTGCAGATCGACTTCACGGCAGAAGTCGACAAGGCCTGCCCGATCGCGCTCACCAGCCACGCCTACTTCAACCTCGACGGCGTCACGCCCGATGGCGACATCCGCGCCCAGACGCTGAAGATCGCCGCCGAGCGCTATGTGCCCGTCGACGCGACGCTCGCCCCCTTGGGCGAACCAGCCGAGGTCGCGGGCACACCCTTCGACTTCCGCTCGCCCTGCCGCATCGGCAGCGCCTGGCCCGACGCAGTGCGCGACAACGAACAACTGCGTAACGGCGCCGGCTACGACCACAGCTTCCTGCTCGACGAGGACTGCCGCCACGCCACCGTGCCGGCTGCCGAACTCGCCTCCGCCGACTGGAAGCTCACGATGCGGGTCTACACCGACCAGCCCGCGATCCAGTGCTACAGCGGCAACTTCCTCGCCGGCATCCCCGCCCGCGGCGGCAAGCAATACACCGCCCACGCCGGCATCGCGCTGGAACCCGGCTACCCGCCCGACAGCCCCAACCAGCGCGCCTGGTCCGGCTGCATCCTGCGACCGGGGCATGTGGGGATGGGGACCATACGGTTCGTGTTTGAGGCGTCGAGCTAGATATTGGGCTGGGGCGAACGCCCAGCAACCGGAATGCAAAAGCCGCCCTCGTGGGCGGCTTTGCTTTTCTTGCGCAGGTTTTGTCGTTCGTGTGATGGTGCCTGTCCGGAAGGAGTCCGTGGAGCCTCACGAAACCGATGCTTGCGTTGGGCTTCCCATGTTCAGCCCAACCTACCGGGCGTTGAGGGGAGGTTTCCCGAGTCAATAGATTTCAGTTTTCAGTGCCTCAAACTCCCAGCGCAAGAATCGACCGAGTCCGACGATATCAGGGAACAGCGACTTTGAATCGCCCCGGATTCCCTAGACAGTTTTCTGCTTGTTGAAATACCGCTGT
>CAMFLH010000340.1 GCA_945957295.1 uncultured Uliginosibacterium sp. | reverse complement strand
GGAAATTGTTTTCGCCGGACGGTTGCAGCCATGAAGCCCGAGGCGCAGCCGCGCCCCCGCCAGGATTCACAACAACACAAGGACGCCTTGGGCCGAACCACCCCAATCCGAAAGGAGACATGGCCAGCTCGGCATCCCCGCACGAAGGTTTCAGCGGCACGCCTCCTGACCCAGGAAAGACCATTCCCAACGACCAGCAGGAACATGCCTCTGCCCATGCAGGCGGCCATGCTCACAGCGCGGTGTAGAGCCTCAAAGCAAGGCCGAGCGGCTATCCGTGAACCATCCTTTGTGACACACAGGCAACGAACCGCCAGCGTCGTGGACGGCACGCATTCGCACAACCTGCCGCAGCAAGCCCCGGCGCACCCACCGAGCACTGCCCAGCGGCGGGGCGTTGACCTTGGCCGATCCGGCGCCGCCGGTTCGGCGGTATCGAGGGGCGCCAAGCCACGCGCGGCGGGGATGGCCCGCAGGGCTTTCCCCTGGAGACAAGCGCAGCGCGCAGTGCCGCAGGCGCGAAGGCAGTTGGATGAGGAATCGGGCGTGCCGCCCGCATATTGCAACGCCGCCGCCTGAGTGCCAGCGAAGGCGGCGGCGTGATGTTCGGTTTCAACACCGGGCACGGCCACCGCCGCGCCCGGATTTTTGAAGTTCACCGCGCCCAGGGCGGAACGGCCTGGGCGCGGTGCTGACGATGGCTATTCCTTCGTCTCGATGATCCACCATACGGCACGCGGCAAGGCGCGGCCCGTGACGGGGTGAATGTCGGTGAGGTCGGCGCGGGCCGTCCAGCCCGAAGGCGGACGGTAGCCGCGCACGTCGCCATCGCCGTGCCAGCGGCGGGCGCGCACTGTGCCGGGGGCGTAGATTGCCGCCATGCGCGGGCGGCTGGTGGTGTTGATGGTGGGCATCATTCGGCTCCCTGCGGCGAAGCGCCCCGGCCTGAACCGGGGCGCTTCGCTGCGGTGAGGGTCAAGCAGCCAATGCCTCGGCGGGTTCATCCGCCACGGCGGCGGCGTCCTCCGCCCCGTCTTCGGGCACGTCCTCCGGTGTCACCTCCTGCGGCCCTGCGGCCTTGAATATGGCGGGCATCCATCCCGTGCCATCGGCCAGTCGCTCGGCTTCGCTGGCAATGTCGGCCTTCTTGAGCTTCGCCAGCCGGGTGACGGATTCCGGTGCAAACGCGCCCACGGCATCCAGAATCACGGCCTTGGAAACATGCTTGAAGTAGCCTTCGGCGGTCGGTTTCCACCATGCGGCCATGTCCAACCCAACGGCCTGCGCCAGTTCAGCGCCGGGCTGATTCGGCGTGGCGCGAGGTGTCACCACGTCCACCGTAGAGGCCACGCAAACGGCCAGCAATGCCATCAGTTCGGCTTGCCCCATCGCCAGCAACGCGGGGAACAATTCGGCATCGTCCTGCGGCAGCCTTTCGGCCCACGCCTGCTGCATTTCGCGCAGCGCCACGGCGGCGGGTGATTCGAGCAAGTCCGGGGCCATGCCTTCCAGCCGGTCTTGCACTGTGAGGCACACGCCCAGCGGCAGGTCATGCCCATAGCGGCGATCAAACAAAACGGTCTGCACCATGCCATGCACCAGCGCGGCCAGCGCCACCTGCGGACGGCAGGCCACCCCGATTTGCAGCGCGGCAGTGCGGTGGGCGCTCAGGCGCTGGGCCAGCCGGTCGGAAATCGCTGCGGCCTTGGGCTGCTCGTCGTCCTCGCCTTCATCATCATTTGCGGCGTCGGGGTCGCTGAAACCTTGGCGCAGCCGTTCCAGTGTGCGCAGCGCCTTGGCCTCGGCCTCACGCATCAGGCCGCGATGAATGACGGCCTCACCGTTGCGGTCGATGCTGACAATGGCACCGGCTGCGGCCTTCACATTCGCGCCGTAGTCCTGCAAACCATCTTCCAGTGCCTGCAACTGCTCGCCCAGGATTTCGCCTTCCTCCTGCAAGGCGTCGGCCTTGTCCTCGTCGTCGGCGTCCGTCGCGGCATCAACGGCTTCGGCCACCTCCTGCATCTTGGCTTGCAGCTTCTCGATTCGTGCGGCCTCGCGCTTGTTCGGCTCGCGCCGTTCCCTCGGCGCACGCTGGAAAGCGTGCAAGTCGGCATGGGTTACGCCCGACGTGGCATCGACCCACGCCCAACCCTCGGCGCGGACAGTGGCGGCAATGCCTGCCAGCTTGTCTTGCGCCAGCCGTTCCAGCAGCGCGGCGTCGTTGAGGTACACGCCCGTATCGCCTTCCGCGAACAGGTCGCGGCGGATGCCGCCGCCTGCGGCTTCGTAGCTGTCCAGTCCGACGAAACGCACCAGCGGATGCCGGTAGGCGTCGATTTCCCGCTCGGTCAGGCGCTCGCGCAAGTGCGAGGGATGGCGTTGCCACTGCGGCGCATCGTAGTACGCGGCTTCCTGCGCGGCGTGGTCGTCGGTGATGGCAAGGGCCATCAACTGGTCAAGGCTCACGGCATCGGCGCGATAGTCGGCCATGAGGCGCGGCGAGACATTCGCCAGCTTCAAGCGACGCTGCACCACCAGCGGCGTGACACTGAAATCCGCCGCAATATCCTCGATGGGTCGGCCTTCGGCCACCAGCGCCGCAAAGGCTTCAAACTGGTCTGCCGGGTGCATGGCTTCACGCTGCACGTTCTCGGTGAGGCTGGCCGTGCGTGCGGTGCCATCGGCCACCTGCAAGCAAGGCACCTCCCAATCCTTGGCGATGCGGTGTTTCTTCGCCAGCAGCTTGAGGGCTGCAAGGCGACGCCCACCGGCCACCACTTCGTAATGCTCGCCATCGGTGGCGGGAATCACGATCAGGTTTTGCAACAGGCCCACGCGCTGGATGCTCGCGGCCAGTTCAGGGATGGACATGCGCGGGGTCTTGCGTACGTTGCGGCCCGTGGGGCGCAGCACCAGCCGCGACAGTGAAACCAAAATCAGGTTCTTGGTCGGGTCGGCTGCTTCCAGCGGGATAGCTGCGGCGGTATTGGCGGCGCGGGCTTCGGTTTGGGTGATGGCGTTCATGGTGTATCTCCAATCGAGTGAAACAAGGGAATGGAGGGGAGCCGCCCCTCCGGCGGGGGAACGGTTCAGGCTTTCAATTGGCGCAGGCCATCGGCCAGCATCCAGAGGGCGCGATTCAGGCGCACATCGGAATCAATGCCCTGCACGGGTCGGGTCTGCTGGCGGCGTCCGTTGGCGCTGCGGCCATGCAATCCGCCTTTGGTCA
>CAMFLH010000339.1 GCA_945957295.1 uncultured Uliginosibacterium sp. | reverse complement strand
ACGAGATTCCTCTACGTCTCGTGGGCTCGGAGATGTGTATAAGAGACAGCAGTACTCGCGCTCCGGCTTCGAAGGAAGTGCGTGAAGGTCGCTCATGACCACGGGATGATACCGAAATCATTCCTGCGGCGCAGCGTCGAGCCGCACTGGGCGTGACCGGTGTCGCGTTTCAGAGACTGTTGCGCCCCGAAGCCTGTTGCGTCCAGACCAGCCCGCCAAGAATCGCGACCAGGCCAAGGTAGTGGTAAAGCGCCAACTGTTCACCAAGAAACAGCGCCGCCATCAGGGTGCCGAACGCGGGAATCAGATGCAGAAAGGCCGCTGCGCGTGCCGCGCCAATCTCGGCCACCGCACGCATGTACGCGAAAAGCGCGAGTACCGACGGAAACACACCGAGGTACAGGATGCCCGCAAACGCCCGCCCGCTCGGGTGCGGAAGCCCGCGCATCCAGAGCTCGCCCATCCAGGCAGGCAGCAACATCAGCAGACCGAGCGCGATCGAAGCCCACAGCAGCACCAGTTTGTCGACGCCGGGCGCAACATTGCGCAGCAAGAGCGTGTAGCCAGCCCAGCACGCCATACCCGCCACGACCCACAGATCGCCGACACCAGAGTCCATCGCGAAAATATGGCTTGGATGACCGCGGGTCACGATAAACAGCACACCGATCACCGACACGCCCATGCCAAGCCAGGCACCGGGCCGTAAAGGCTTGCGCCAGACTGCGGCTGCCAGCAGGGCCACCATGATGGGCATCAGCGCATTGAGCAACACGCCGTGCGTTGCAGGCGTGGTTTGCAGTCCGACGTAGACAAGCGTGTTGGAGCTTGCAATGCCGAGGAAAGCCAAGCCCAGCAGGCGTCCGCGCATCTTCAACAGCGGTGCCAGCCCGGCTTGCAGGCGCGGCAATGCCAAGGGTGCAAGCAGCACCGCGGCAACAAACCAGCGACCCACCGCGAGCGAGATCGGAGGCACTTGCGCACTGACACCGCGCGCAAGCACGAAGTTACCGGCCCAACAGAGCGCGGCGAAAATAAGCAACAACTGGGGGCGAAGCGGCGCAAGAGCACGCGCCGACGCGACAACGGGGGAGGCAAACATCCGTACGACCTCGGGTAGAGGTGATCAAACGCCTGGCAGGGGTGGCGCCAGACAACTCGATCGAGCGGATTGATCGTCCGCCGACCGCAACTAGCGACGGAATTCTAGTTGCGGTCCGTTTTTTTGCTGAAGATTATTGCGTTGGCTGTCAAAAATTCGCAGTTAACAATAAACAACTGCGGCATTTTCCTTCTCATACTGCCAACAACAGCCCTAAGACATAGCAATCATTGCTGCACCACAGAAATGCATAGCTGTCCAAGCAGGTGCATGCCCTAAGCCGACTCCGCGTGCCGCGTCAGATCAAGCAGCGAAACCACGCGAAGGACCGACTCGTGCGTTGCTTCGAGAACGACCGGCGGCGCAACACCCGCTTCCAGCGCCTCCTTCCAGCGCAGTGCGCAGAGGCACCAGCGGTCACCCGGTTTGAGGCCGCGAAACCGCAACTCCGGACGAGGCTGCGAGAGGTTGTTGCCCCGCTCGGCCGAGAACGCGAGGAATTCGGCAGTCACGCGCGCGCACACCACATGCCGCCCAAGGTCATCTGGCCCTGTTTCACAACAGCCGGTTCTGAAAAAACCGGTCAATGGGTCGTAGCTGCACGCTTGCAGCGGCCCACCCAGCACGTTGCGCTCTATCGTCACCACCCCTCCCTCGCTCAAAAGCCACGCCCCCGCGCGGCCATCTACTTACACGGCGAATACATGCTTGACGCGCAAAGCCCCCGCCGCGCCGTCGGCGATCGCAATCAGGCGATCGATGTTCGGATGCTTGCCCGGATTCGCTCGCGCATCCTCGGTATGTTCAGCGTAGAGCTCGACGCCCTTCTTCGCTGCTTCGATGTTGATCGAGCCGTGCAATTGCGCCAGGTGGTTGTACACCGCCAGCGAACCGGCCTGACCCGGCTTGTTCTCGATGGTGGCGACGACTGCACCTTCCGCGTCGATCAACTGAATCGCTTCGAGGTGGGAAACCTTGGGAAGTTGCTTGAGGGTATCGGCAAAACTCATGGCGAATTCCTGATGCAGAAATGAAAAACCACGCCGCAGCGCGCGGCGCCGGGGCGTGGTCGAATCTATGAATACTCAGATCTTCTTGGCCAGCGCGGCGGCTTCGCCGATGTAGCTACCCGGCGCCATGTCGAGCAGGCGCTGCTTGTCGGCTTCAGGAATCGCCAGCGTCTTGACGAAGTCCTGCAGCGCAGCCTTGGTGATGCCGGTACCGCGCGTAAGCGCCTTGAGCTGCTCGTACGGGTTCGGCACGGCGTAGCGGCGCATCACGGTCTGGATCGGCTCGGCCAGCACTTCCCAAGCGGCGTCCAGATCAGCGGCGAGCTTGGCCGGATCGGCTTCGAGCTTGTTCAGACCGCGCAGGCAGGATTCCAGGCCCAGCACGGTGTGGCCGATGCCGATGCCCATGTTGCGCAGCACGGTCGAGTCGGTGAGGTCGCGCTGCATGCGCGAGATCGGCAGCTTCTCGCTGAAGTGGCGCAGCACCGCGTTGGCGACGCCGAAGTTGCCTTCGGCGTTCTCGAAGTCGATCGGGTTGACCTTGTGCGGCATCGTCGAGCTGCCGACTTCGCCGGCCTTGAGCTTCTGCTTGAAGTAGCCGAGCGAGATGTACATCCAGATGTCGCGACAGGCGTCGATCAGCATGGTGTTTCCACGGCCGATGGCATCGAACAGTTCGGCCATGGAGTCGTGCGGCTCGATCTGGATGGTGTAGGGGTTGAACACCAAGCCCAGCGATTCGATGAAACGCTGGTTGAAAGCGGCCCAGTCGAAGTCCGGGTAAGCCGACAGGTGGGCGTTGTAGTTGCCGACCGCGCCGTTGAACTTGGCGGTCATCTCCACCGCGGCGAAGGCCTTGCGCGCGCGACGCAGGCGGTAGGCAATGTTGGCCATTTCCTTGCCCAGCGTGGTCGGGCTGGCGGTCTGGCCGTGCGTGCGCGAGAGCATCGGCAGCTCGGCGTGCTGGTGCGCCAGCGCGACAAAACGGTCGACCACCTTGTCGAAAGCCGGCAGCAGTACCGCCTCGCGGGCTTCCTGCAGCATCAGCGCGTGCGAGACATTATTGATGTCTTCCGAGGTGCAGCCGAAGTGGATGAACTCGGTGACCTTCATGACTTCGGCGTTGGCGGCAAAGCGCTTCTTCAGCC
>CAMFLH010000338.1 GCA_945957295.1 uncultured Uliginosibacterium sp. | reverse complement strand
CAAACGGCCGAAATGGAACCACTCGGCAAAATTCAATTCCGGCCATACGAGTTGGGCAGCAATGATGACCCCAACCAGCATGCCGACTATCCCCCAAACCACGGTCATGACGGCAAACTGCCGCACGACTCCATAGTTGTAAGTCGCTTGCGATTGCATCTGGATTTTCCTCAGCAGCGGAATGTAAGAACGACGCACCACCCCCCTTGAAACCAAACGGGTGCATCGTGCGAGCGATGTTATTGGGAGTTCCCGCCTGTTTCTTGACCACCATCAACTGGCGGTAGTGTTGCACTGCAAATTTTAACAGCGCTGTGACGGAGGGTCGACAAAAAAAGGGTGCGCAACAGCGCACCCCCAACCCCAACAGAGAGACAGTACCGAGCGGGGACATGCAAGCCTGACGGGCTTCGCGGCCCCACTCACTCAGTTGCACGCAGTATCCGCGGAGAGCTGCCTCGCTGCATTGACAGAGGTCAACGGCCCCCTGTCACTACTGTTGCGTTTGATGCAACGCATCATCCTTCGGGGCCGGATTTTCAGGTTTTGGGGCGGAATCGTCGTCCATCAGAACGCGGTAACCGGGCCCTTCGAGGTCGTCGAACTGCCCGGAGCGCACCGACCACCACAGGATCACGCCGATCAGGAAGACCAGCACGACCGACAGAGGAATCAACAGATAGAGAATTTCCACTCGTACGCCCCTCCCCCGGGCCGATTCAGTGGTGGTCGCGCGTGTGGCGCAGGCGCAACGCGTTCAACACAACGAGGAGCGAACTGGCCGACATGCCAATACCGGCCATCCAGGGGGTCACCCAACCGATCATTGCAGCCGGAATCGCCAGCACGTTGTAGGCAAAGGACCACGCGAGATTCTGCCGGATAACGCGAAGCGTGCGCTTCGCGAGATGGCGCCCGACCAACAGTGGGCGTAGGGCCTCGCCGAGCAAGATGAGGTCGGCCTGTGTACGTGCGAGCTCGGTGCCGCTACCAATCGCGACCGAAACATGGGCTTGAGCAAGTACCGGCGCGTCGTTGATGCCATCCCCAACCATCGCGACCGTACGCCCATCCGCTTGCCACCGGCGCACCGCCTCGTGCTTGTCTTCCGGCAACAGGCCGCCGTGGGCATCCTGAATCTCAAGCTGAGCAGCAACGCCGCGCACTGCGTCGGGCGCATCGCCACTGAGGACTGCGAGCGTCGCGCCGTCGCGCCTTAGCCCACTGATCAGCGCTGCGGCGTCCGGGCGAATCGCATCTTCGAACACAAATTGCGCGCGCCAGCCGTACTGACCACCGAGATATACCGCAGTCAGACCGCCGCCTGCATCGAGCCAGTCCGGCGCGGGTCCGGCCAGCTCCTCGACAAAGCTGCGATTGCCGACTCGCAGGCGCTCACCCGCGATGGAGCCCTCGACACCGCGCCCGGCGACCGAGCGCAGCGCGCTGACTTCAAAGGCTGGGCGCGCGCCGTTGGCGCGAACAAGCGCGCGGCCGATCAAGTGCTCGGACGCTTGCTCCAAGGCCGACGCAAGCGCCAACGCGTTCGTTTGGCCTGGCGCTTGACGGGTGTCCGACAACGCGAGCCGCCCCTGCGTGAGGGTGCCCGTCTTATCGAACGCAAAGAGGTCGGCCCGCGCAAGGGTTTCAATAGCGTGGCCGCGCGTCACGAGTAGCCCGACGCGAGCCAGCGCGTCGGTCGCGACGGTTAACGCAACCGGCGTCGCGAGCGACAAGGCACACGGGCAGCTCACGACAAGCACCGAAGCAAAGATCCAGATTGCGCGCGCAGGTTCGACAACCCACCAATACAGCCCGGCCCCCGCTGCGAGCACGATCAGCACCAGCACGAAACGCGCGGCAAACGCGTCCGCCTGCTCCACGATGCGCGGGCGCTCGGCCGATGCGCGCTCCATCAGGCGGCGAATCGAGGCGATGCGGGTTTCTTCACCGACGTGCTCCGCCCGCACGACAAGGGGGCCGCTACCGTTGATACTGCCGCAGGCGACGTGGTCGCCCACCGTCTTCGGCACCGCCCGACTCTCCCCGGTCAGCCACGACTCGTCAGCCTCGCTCTGACCTTCGACCACCGTACCATCTGCCGGGATGGCCTCGCCCGGCCGGATGCGCAGCACGTCACCGGCGGCGAGCGACATCACAGGTACATCCTCTGTCTGGCTCGCAGGCCAGTTCGTGAAACGCGCAGCAAAGGTGGGCACGACACGGCCAAGTTCTTCTGCGCCACGCACAGCGCGCTGTCGAGCGACCATTTCTAGAAAGCGCCCACACAGCAGGAAGAACACGAACATCGTGACCGAATCGAAATAGACCTCGCCGCCGCCAACGAGCGTCGCCCACAGACTCGCGAGGAAGGCGGCGCCCACCCCCAGCGCGACCGGTACGTCCATACCAAGACGGCGCAGCTTGATGTCACGCCACGCGTGCTGAAAGAACGGCGCAGCCGAATACAGCACGACGGGCAGCGTCAGCGCGAGGCTGGCCCAGCGCATCAGGAACAGCACGTCCGGCGTCATGTCGCCGTCGCGCGCGATGTACACCGGGTAGGCGTACATCATCACCTGCATCATGCCCAGCCCCGCCACCAGAAGACGCCATAGCGCGGTACGACGCTCCTTCACCGCAAGTTGTTCGCTCTTGCGCGCGTCGTAGGGGTGGGCGCGGTACCCAATCGCTGCAATTGCGGCGAGCACCGCCGACAGCTTTGTCTGAGCCGGATCCCAGCGCACCCGCGCACGCCGCGTGGCGTAATTAACTTGTACCGCGGTGACGCCCGGTTGGCGTGCGAGATGCTGTTCGTTGAGCCAGACACACGCCGCACAGGTAATGCCTTCGAGGATCAGGTCGGCCTCGCGCTCATGCGCGCCGATCTCGCGGACAAAGCCCTTCTGAAACTCGGCATGGTCGAAGAGACCAAGGTCCTTCAGTTCGGCCGGCATCGCCTCACGGCGAGCCTCTGGCAGCGCATCACGATGCCGGTAGTAATCGCCTAGCCCGCCGGCGACGATGGCACTCGCGACGGCTTCGCACCCCGCACAACACATGGCGCGCGGCACCCCGTCGATGGTGACGAAGAATTGCGTCCCCGGCGCAATCGGAAGGCCGCAGTGGTAACAGGTCTGGGCCTCACTGGCAGGGCGATACTCGGACAAACGTCAGACTCCGGTTCAGGCAGCACGGGCGCGAGCCTAGCAGATCGCCCAGCCACGGCGCCCGGACGATCGGCAAATCACTGCTTGGACAAGTCGCCGGGCTCATGCAAAAATAGTTACCAAAGTAACTATCTACCCCAACA
>CAMFLH010000337.1 GCA_945957295.1 uncultured Uliginosibacterium sp. | reverse complement strand
CCTACGGCTTCCACGGCATCCACGGCCGCGCCTTCCCGGTGGCCGAAGGCATCAAGATGGCACGGCCGGATCTGAATGTGTTCGTCAGTACCGGCGACGGCGACTGCTGCAGCATCGGCGCGGCGCACTGGATCCACGCGCTGCGCTACAACATGAACCTGACCGTGGTGCTGCATGACAACCATGTCTACGGGCTGACGAAGAAGCAGGCCTCGCCCACCTCGCCACGCGGCTTGAAGACCAACACCACGCCGTTTGGCGCCGCACTGGAGCCGATGAACCCGCTGACCGTATCGCTCGGTGTGCAAGGCGCATCCTTCGTTGCGCAGGCGGTGGACTGGGTGCCTGAAGTGCTCTACGGCATCCTGCTCGCCGCGTTCCGGCACCCCGGGTTCTCGCTCGTGCGGGTGCTGCAGCGCTGCCCGGAATTCATGCCGAAGTCCTTCGATCCATGGCTGCATGACCCGATGCGAACGATGATGCTGACGCACGCAAACGGCGTGCAGCTGAGCCCCACGCTGGCAAAGGTCTATCGCAATCACTGCGAACACGACCCGAGCAACCTGGACCGCGCACGCCAGCTCGCCTCGCTCGAAGACCCGATCCCGGTCGGCATCCTCTACTGCAACCCGAACGCCCCGCGCTACGAAGACCTGCGCCACGCGGGCCAACTGCGTTCCCCCGCCGCGATACGGGCCGGGCTCGACCGTGAGCTGGACAAGTACACAGTGTGGCCGGAAACCGACCTCGAAACCGAAGCGGAGGCGGCCGGCGGCCGCTAGTGGACACCCCCACGCATCCGATCTGGAGCCTGCGATGGACATGCACGCCAAGCATCAGGACCAGCTGGTCTTCCACCTCACCGGCCGCATCCAGGGCAGCGCCCTGACGCCGATTGCCAAGGCAGCGCTGCGCCCCGCCCTGCTCGCGCCCTATCGCGATCTCGATGCGCTGCGCTACGACTTCCCGCTGGTGCTCGACGACCATGGCGAAGGCGCCGACTTTGCGCACAGCCTCGCCACACTGGTGGACCGCATGCTCGGCGAGGTCGCCCCGCGCGGCTTCGAAGGCGAGCGACTGCGCCGCCATGCGCTGCAACTGGAACAGGAGATCCGCCGCGCCGTTTCGGCAGGCGCCGACGACACGCTGCAAACCCTGTGGGACACCGCGGCAGCGAACCTGGGCGCACGCGAAGGCGAGACGCTGGAGCAAGTGCTGCAGCACGCCGGCAGTGCCTTGCACTGCGACGGCCCGGTGCTCGGCTGTACGCCGGACATGCCGGCACGCCTGCTGGCCCAGGCCTGGCACGCCGCGCAGCGCGCCAAGGCACACGCCTTTCACGCCCGCGTGAGCCGGCTCGTGCTCAAGCTCTCCGATATCCTTCGCGCAGCGCACAGCCATTCACAGGCTGGCCGCACACCACAAAGTCTGATGGCCTCGGTCGGTGCGCCACACCAGGCACAGTTCGACTTCGAGGCACTGTCGCGCGTGATCGGCAAGGGTGTGCCTCGCGATGAGTTACCCTCCGCGCGCCACGCGCGCCTTGCGCAGACCTTGAAGGTGCTCGAATCGCAGCGCTTCTTCGCGCCGCCGGGCAGTGAGGATGCGGACGCCGCCTACCACGCGTTCGTGTTCGACGACTGTGCGAGCGCCGCCGCGGCCTACCGCGCACGCCTCGACGAACTCGCTGCCGTGGTCAAGGCGATCGGCATTGCCGAGCTGGAAGTCGAGGGCGCCTACGTCGAAGCCGAACACGATCTGATCTTTGCCGCACAAGATGCCAGCGCGCTCAGCGCAGACGACCTCGCACGCTTCCCGGACTACCTCGTCTGCATTCCCGCTGAGCGGAACGATGCGCCCGAGAACGCAAACCTCATGGAACTGCTCTCGTCCGGCATGCCGCTGAAAGTGCTGGTACTTATCACCGCGCTGCTTGACGAAAGCGCCATCGGCACCGGCCACTTCGCCTTCGGCGTGCGCAGCGCCCGGCTCGCCACCACCGCGATGGGGCTGGGCGGCATGTTTGTACTGCAGGCACCGAGTTCGGATCTGTTCGCCCTGCGCGCCCGCATTGCATGCGGCCTGGCCAGCGCCGGGCCGGCGTTGTTCTGCGTGTTCGCAGGTTCGGCCGAATCGCGCGATGCCCTGCCGCCCTACCTGAGCGCCGCCGCGGCGATGCAATCACGCGCCTTCCCGGCGTTCAGCTACGACGCAGCGGCCGGCAGCAACTGGGCGACCCGCTTCTCGCTGGAAAACAACCCGCAGCCCGAACGCGACTGGTCCACCGAAACGCTCAGCTACGCGGATGCCGCGCAGCAACGTATGCAGCAAGCGTGTGCCTTCACGTTTGCGGACTTCGTGTTCTGCGACCCACGCTACGCGGCGCATTTCGCCCTCGTCGCGCCCGAGGCCTGGCACGACGACATGCTGCCGGTGGCGGAATGGCTCACGCTCACCGAAGACGAAGCGCTCCAGCGGGTACCTTATCTGCTGGCGGTCGACGCGCACGACACCTTGCAACGCGTGATCGTCGACGCCCGCCTGATGCAGGCGACACGCCGCTGCCTCTTGCTATGGCGCCGTCTGCAGGAACATGCCGGGGTGCATGACGCGCACATGGGAAACGGCGTGGCGCCCGATCAGCCTGTATCGCCGCCAGCTAACGCGACGCCAGACACAGCCACACTTGCCACAAAGGACGAAGCCCCGTCCGAGCAACCCCCAGCCTCAGTCGAACATTCACGCGACGAAGCCTGGATCGAAACTGCCCGCTGCCCCAGCTGCAACGAGTGCCAGAACATCAACCCGCGCATGTTCGCCTACGACGCCAACAAACAGGCCTACATCAAGGACATCGCCGCCGGCACCTACCGGCAGCTGGTGGAGGCGGCCGAAAGCTGCCAGGTCGCGATCATCCACCCCGGCGCGCCCCGCGATTCGAATGAACCGGACCTCGATGCGCTGCTCGCACGGGCGGAAGCGTTCAGATAGCGGTTTGATGGGTTTCGGAAGACCTGGCGCTCAGCCGGCTCGGCTTTGGCGGTATCGCGATCCTTCATGCCCAGCGGTTCGGCTTCGCTGACCGGAACGACGTTCTCGGCCCAGCACTTCCCGCATTGACGCGACGGCGTCGGTCGTCGCGTCTTCCAGCGATAGCCGCAAGCGTGGCAGAGCATGTGGCCATACCATTTCCGCGGATTCCTGCGGAACACAAACGCCACGCCCGCGGCGAGCGCGACAGATAAGGCGAAAAGAATGGCGAATGCAAACATGGCAACGGATGACGGGTTCTACTGCACGGAAGGGTGACACACGCGAGGCTG
>CAMFLH010000336.1 GCA_945957295.1 uncultured Uliginosibacterium sp. | reverse complement strand
GAAGACAGAACGCTTTCGATACCCTTCTGAACGCCCGGGATGTATTCCTTCGGAACAGCACCGCCGACGATCTTGGATTCGAACTTGAAGTCGTCGCCTTCCGGGTTCGGTTCGAACACGAGCTTGACGCGTGCGAACTGGCCGGTACCGCCAGACTGCTTCTTGTGCGTGTAGTCTTCTTCGTGCAGCTTGGTGATCGTTTCGCGATACGCAACCTGCGGAGCGCCGACGTTGGCTTCGACCTTGAACTCGCGACGCATACGGTCAACGATGATGTCGAGGTGAAGTTCACCCATGCCGGCGATGATCGTCTGGCCGGATTCCTGGTCGGTCTTGACGCGGAACGACGGGTCTTCAGCAGCCAGACGGTTGAGGGCGAGGCCCATCTTCTCCTGGTCGCCCTTGGACTTCGGCTCGATCGCGATCTGGATAACCGGTTCCGGGAATTCCATGCGCTCGAGGATAACCGGCTTCAGCGGATCGCAGAGCGTGTCGCCCGTCGTCGTTTCCTTGAGACCAGCCAGAGCAACGATGTCGCCTGCGAAGGCTTCTTCGATGTCTTCACGCGAGTTCGAGTGCATCTGCAGCATGCGGCCGACGCGCTCGCGCTTGTCCTTGACCGTATTCAGGACCGAAACGCCCTTTTCGAGCTTGCCCGAATAGATGCGTGCGAAGGTGAGCGAACCAACGAAGGGGTCGTTCATGATCTTGAATGCGAGCATGGAAAGCGGCTCGCTGTCATCGGCGTGACGCTCGATTTCAGCTTCCGTCTTGAAGTCGATGCCCTTGATCGCCGGAATGTCGAGCGGCGACGGCAGGTAGTCGACAACGGCGTCGAGCAGCGGCTGAACGCCCTTGTTCTTGAAGGCCGTGCCGCAGAACATCGGGTGGAACTTGACGTCGATGGTGCCGCGACGAACGAGTTCGCGGATCTTGTCGTTGTCGGGCAGGTTGCCTTCGAGATAGGCTTCCATCGCTTCTTCGTCGATCTCGACAACCGTTTCGATCAGCTTTTCGCGATATTCTTCAGCCTTGGCCTTCAGGTCAGCCGGGATTTCAACGACATCCCACTGCGCGCCGAGCGATTCATCGCGCCAGACGAGAGCGTTCATCTCGATCAGGTCGACAACGCCGACGAAGTCGTTTTCAGCGCCGATCGGGAGTTGCATGACAACAGCGGTGGCGCCAAGACGCGTCTTGATCATTTCTACCGAACGGTAGAAGTCAGCGCCGGTCTTGTCCATCTTGTTGCAGAAGATCATGCGCGGAACGTTGTACTTCTCAGCCTGACGCCAGACGGTTTCCGTCTGCGGCTCTACGCCGGCGTTGGCATCGAGAAGGGCAATCGCACCGTCGAGAACGCGCAGCGAACGCTCGACTTCGATGGTGAAGTCCACGTGGCCGGGGGTGTCGATGATGTTGAAGCGGCGGGTCTTGCCGTCACGGCCCTTCCAGAAGGTCGTGGTCGCAGCAGACGTGATCGTGATGCCGCGTTCCTGTTCCTGCTCCATCCAGTCCATGGTGGCAGCGCCGTCATGGACTTCGCCGATCTTGTGGGACTTACCGGTGTAGTACAGGATGCGCTCGGTCGTCGTCGTCTTGCCGGCGTCGATATGCGCCATGATACCGAAATTGCGGTAGTCTTCGATTTTATATTCGCGGGCCATGGTGGTCTGCCTTCCTTGTCGAGATTACCAGCGATAGTGCGAGAACGCGCGGTTCGCGTCAGCCATCTTGTGGGTGTCTTCGCGCTTCTTGACAGCCGAACCACGGTTGTTGGCGGCATCGAGAAGTTCGCCGCAAAGGCGGTCAACCATCGTCGTTTCATTGCGCTTGCGGGCAGCAGTGATCAGCCAACGGATGGCGAGTGCCTGACGGCGCTCCGGACGAACATCGACCGGAACCTGGTACGTTGCACCACCGACGCGGCGCGAACGGACTTCGACATGCGGAGCAATGTTGTCGAGCGCCTGATGGAAGACGTTCAGCGGCTCCTGCTTTGCCTTACCTTCGACGGCATCGAATGCGCCGTAAACGATGGTTTCGGCAACAGACTTCTTGCCGTCCAGCATGATGGCGTTCATGAACTTCGTAACGACGAGATCACCGAACTTCGGATCGGGGTTGATCTCACGCTTTTCTGCTTTGTGGCGACGGGACATATTATTCGTCTCTCAACTGTTTTCTTAACGGCCGATGGCGGGACTAGCCCGCCGACCCATGGAATTCTTACTTCGGACGCTTCGCGCCGTACTTCGAACGGCGCTGCTTGCGGTTCTTGACACCCTGCGTATCGAGAACGCCGCGGATGATGTGGTAACGCACACCCGGCAAGTCCTTTACGCGGCCGCCGCGGATCATCACGACGGAGTGTTCCTGAAGGTTGTGGCCTTCACCGGGGATGTAGCCGATGACTTCGAAGCCGTTCGTCAGGCGAATCTTGGCAACCTTACGCAGAGCCGAGTTCGGCTTCTTCGGGGTCGTCGTGTAAACGCGGGTGCAAACGCCGCGCTTCTGCGGGTTCTGCTGAAGAGCGGGAACCTTGTTGCGCTTTACCTGTGCCTGACGGGGCTTGCGGATCAGCTGGTTTACGGTAGGCATATACCCATCCCTTTAAGTCTTGTCTCGTTACCCTCTCGGGCGTTTACACGGGTCCCATCAATGCGCAAAATCAGGGCTATTCCCCCTCAAAAAAGGAGAAAGCCCTCGATAAAGCAGAGGACGCCTTGCGACGTCTTGCATGCTGCAATCAATGCTTCGCGTGCGATATAAGGGCCTTGTTTGAGGTGTCATCCAGAACGAGTCATTCCGAAACAGCCAACCTCACATCGGCTCTGATGGCGTGGCGTTTACTGTCTTAAGGGGTCACAGTCAAGACCTTCCACGCGATTTTCTTGAGACCCATCGCGCCGAAACCCCTGTAGCACGGGGGTTTGAGCGATTGAAACGGCAAATCTGGTTTCCGTTTGAGAAAAATCCGTATGTTTCGGCGTCGCTTGCGTTTAAGAATCGCTTAACTCCCTGAAGCGGTCACGGATCGCCGATTCTTTCTCCCTGGCAGTCGATCGACGCCGCAGCCAAGAGGCATTTCATGAATACCACGCCGGACAACGACAACATCGCAGATCTGCCGCTCGTCTTCATCATCATCGGCAAGGCCTATATCCGTGAAGGCGAAGGCGTCGACATCCACGTCATGCTGACGGCTCCGGACGACGACACGGCCGTTCGCACGGCGCTCAACGCACTCGCCGACGAGGGCTTCATCGAGGCAGACCTCGACCAGATCGGCACGCTGACGGAGATTCCCGAAGACGAACCGCACGCATCCGCGTTCCAGGGTGCGCTCGAG
>CAMFLH010000335.1 GCA_945957295.1 uncultured Uliginosibacterium sp. | reverse complement strand
GGACAGCTCCATCCAGTCGATCCGCAGGTTCAGTACGCCCGCGCGGGGCTTGCGTTCCACCAGCATCGCGCCGGCGCCGTCGGACAGCATCCAGCGCAGAAAATCCTTCTCGAATGCGATCTCCGGCCGGGCCTCGAGTTCGGCAACGCGAGCGTTGCGCTCCGGCGTGAAATTGCGGCCACGCATCATCATCGACGCCACCTCGCTGCCGGTCGCCACCGCATGCTCGGCCTGGCCCGAAATCACCGACATCCACGCATATTTCAGCGCAGACGTGCCGGCCAGGCAGATCCCGGCCGTTGCGACCACTTCGCAAGCTGGAATGCCAAGCTCACCATGCACCATCACCGCGTGGTTGGGCATCAACTGGTCAGGTAGCGAAGTGCCGCACGCCAGGCAGTCAATCGTCGCGGGGTCGAAATCGGCCGACGCCAGCGCGCGCACCGCATCGGCGGTGAGTTGCGCATTGCTCTGGCGCGGCTCGCCGGTCTCCGGGTCGAGCACGTAGTGGCGCGAGCGGATGCCGTTGCTGCGCAGCACGACACGGCGTGCGCGCGAGCGCTCGGGGCCGACTTGGCCAAGCACGTCTTCCATCTGCTCGTTGTCGATCGGCGCATTGGGCAGCACGCTGGCAATGCGGGTGATGTACGCGTAGGACGGTTCAAACATGAGACTGGATACGCTCTGTGCCACTGCCGGACGGCGCCTCGAATTCCGCGCGGATGCGGTCGAAACGCTTGCGCAGCAGCGGTGCAAGCAAGGATTGCAGGGCCAGGCTCAAAGGCACGATCGTGACGATGGCCAGCACCAGATAGATTAGGAACAACAGCAGCACCGGGCGGCGGCGGCGCTGCCCGGCCTTGCCCACTGCTCGGACGATCTGCGACCACACGCCGAAGGCACGAGCGCCTGCGCGCTCCGATAGCGCAAGACGCGGTTCGACGGTCACCGCGCCCAAGCCATGCAGCAGGGGCGCAGAACCCTGTTCGCGATCCACTTCAAGTGCCAGACGCAGCGCCTCACCGAAGCGCGCAGCACCTTCGATTTGCGCATCCGAAACGCCTGCGGCGGGCATACCCCAGATCGGGTCGCGACGCCCCGTCAACAGCCAGCGCGGCGTCGTGATGAAGGTGGCCAACGTCGGCCCCTGATCGACCAGCACGACGTGGTCAACGACACGCGCCCCGATTGCCACTAGGCGCGCGCGAAGCTTCTGCCACGCCCCCATCCACATGTTGCGGCAAGCGACAACGGCGACGACGGGCTTACCAGCAAGCAGACGTTGCGCAGCGGGATGGTCAAGAAACGCGGTGACCGGCAACGAGGGCGAAAGGAACCAGACCTGATAGCCGAGCACGATCAAATCGTAGTCGTCGGCAAGCGGTGGCACCGACCGAAGCGGCGGCGCATCCTGTTGCACCGATTCCGGGAAGACGTCGAGGAAAGCCCAGAACCCCCACGGAAACGGAAAACGCTCAAAGCCATCAAGCTGCCAGCGGTCGACGCTCACCGCCCCGCCCGCACCAAGCGGCGCGACGATGCGATCGAGAATCCGGTCGAGCTGGCCGCTCTGCGAACCGCCAACGACAAGAACCCGCTTGGGAACAGCAGTTGGAGACTGACGTGCAAGTGCGCCGGCATCAATCACAGTTCGTCGACATCGCTCGTTTCGCCCGGCGCGGACTGGATTCCAAGGCCTTTGTTAATCTCGGCCATCAAGCCTTTTATCCACCGCAAGTAAGTGGGGTGGATCACCTCACCCGTTTCGGTCTTCCGATAGTTGAGGTTCACACTGGACAAGTACTCGACGCGGTAGGACTTTGCGTCATACGTGATCGCGACTTCCGCGGCATGACGGCTACGGACATCCACAGCCAGAACCAGTCGGCCCGGTTGCTCGGATTTCAACATCCAGGTTTTCGCGGCGCCGCCTTTGACAATTGCATCGCGGACCTCGACTTCAGTCAGCGCTTTCCCGGCACTAGCGGGAATCGCCACCGCTGGCGGGTTGACCAGCGGGGCGCTGCGGCCGGCCTGCGCGGGCGTCGCCAGCACGGCCATTGCCGTTACGGCAATCGTCGCCAAAGTAACTCGGAACAGCATGGGGAACGTCTTCATTTCGGAGACTCCAGAGGACTTGAAATCAGTTACGGACGAAAGACAGCAGCGAGTGGCAGATGCCGAGGCCGTCGCGTACATCCGCGAGCTGCAGCCCTGCACGCCGCGCACAGTCGATGAACGCGCGAGACTCGTACATCTTGCTGTTGCCGCTCGCAAGAGCCGTGAAGTACGGGGAGGTGTTGATCAGACAGTACGCCGCCACCTCGTGTTGTTGGCGGTCCCAGAACGTATCGAGCACGAGGACCCTGCCGCCGTCGGCAAGCGCAGCTGCGGCTCGCTCAAGAATGCTACGGATCTTGTCCTCAGAGAAGCAACACAGGAACTGGCTCATCCAGACGATATCCTGCCCCCCCGGGAACGGCGCGGTTTCGTCGAGGAGGTCAATCTCGTGGGGGGTTGCCCGATCCAGTACCCCCGCGTCGGACAGCGTCTGGCGCGCAACCCGAAGCTGCACTGGCAAGTCCAGCATCGTTACGTGAAGTGACGGCTGCTGTTGCAAGCACATACGCGAAAACTTGCCAGTGTTGGCACCGATGTCCATCAACCGGGCCGGTGCGTGGGCCAGAACGTGCGGGAGAACATCGGGGAATGCCGAGTCCGAATAGTAATGATCGAAGTCGAACCAACTCTTGCGAGCGGGCTCTGGCAAGATCGACAGCCCCTCGTAAATAGTGGGCCAGTCCCCTAATGCCTTGAGACCGAGCGGTTTCTCCTGCTCAAGGCAGGACTCCAGATCAGCAAGACCGATGTAGCACACATCATGGACGAAATCGGCGTTGACCCGGAACAACGGATCGGAGACGACAAAGTGCCCGGTCTTGGTCAGACACCAGCGATCGTCGGTGCGCGACACAACGCCAGCAGAGAGCACTGTCTCCATTAGCACGCCAACCGCGTAACGCGACAGCCGGGCGACGTCAACGAGGTCATCCGTTGTCAAGCCATCCTTCGCGGCGCCGGCCAGCGCATCGAGCATTCCGCGCTTCCAGGCAATACGCACGCACTGAAATACGACGGGCGCAAAGGCAATACGCTGCGCCTCGTACTGTGCCTCAAGTGCCGACAGCTTGCGTGGGCGAAAGAGTTCATTCTCTGCATTCATCATTGTTCAGCACGAGTTCCTGCTAGGTAAGCGTTGACAGTTTTTGTCAGCGTCTCGATCCACTGGCCGTATTTCCATCCAATAACCGCACCGCGATCCGTGCCAAGCATCGCGGTATCGAGCCCCTGTCTCTTATAC
>CAMFLH010000334.1 GCA_945957295.1 uncultured Uliginosibacterium sp. | reverse complement strand
GGCCAATGGTGCTGTTTGCGTCCTTGGTGCTGGCGCGTGAGCTGTTCGTGCCGATCACCGTGGTCGGCTACCTGTACCTGGGCCTGACCTACGGCGCGTATCCGTGGATCATCAAGGCACTGGTGCCTGAGCGGTTGCGCGGCATTTCGATGAATGACGCGCCCGTGAAGCAGATCAGCTCGGGGCACAAGCTGATTTTCGCGGTGGCTGCGTGCGTGCTGCTGTGCCTGTTGTTCCCAGTTGCTGCGCCGCTGTTCCTGTCGCTGTTCATCGGCGTGGCGGTGCGGGAGGCGGGCCTCAAGCACTACACGGTGCTGCTGGGCGAACAGATCCTCTACGGCGCGACCTTCTTCCTCGGGCTCACACTCGGTGTGCTGTGTGAAGCCGGCACCTTGCTCGATCCGGTCGTACTGAAGCTTCTGCTGCTGGGCATGCTGGCCTTGTTGCTGTCGGCGCTGGGGGGGCTTGCTGGTGGCTATGCGATGTACTTCTTCACGCGCGGCCGCTTCAATCCGATGGTGGGCGTTGCAGGCGTGAGCTGTGTGCCGACCACTGCCAAACTGGTACAGAAGATTGCAGCGGACGCATCGCCGACGGCGATGATCCTGCCGCAGGCCTTGGGCGCTAACATCAGCGGCGTGATCACCACTGCTGTGCTGGCCGGCATCTACGTCGCGCTGCTGCGCTGATCAATCCTTCGCGGCGTGGTCGTTGGCCTTGGAGGCGCCGCGCTTGCGTGGTGTAGCGGGGCGTGACGAAATCGTCGCCTCGGGCCGGCCGCTGCGAATCAGCGTGGTCCGTGTTGTCTTCTTGCGTGCCGGCGCGGTCTTTTTAACCTCGCGGCGGGTGTCAGCAATCGCCAGATATTCCTGGAAGCTGTCGCGGATACTCTGCGCAAAGACTTCGGGCTCAGGCATCTGCTCGCGGCAGAAGGTCGGCGACACGATGATCTTGCCGTCGTAGCTGGTCACGGCAAATACCAGGCCTTGCCCGTCGGTGATCGGCATCAGCGCGGAGAAGTACGTCATCCGTGCGCCGATCAGGTAGAGCGCCTCGTCCGGCCCCGGCACGTTGGTGATCGTGCAGTTGGCGCGCGGCGCGCGTTTGTCGACTTCCATCGCTGCACGGGTCAGGAATTTGCTGGTGAAGGCGAGCGTTGCGGCGGAGGCATGCAGACGACTATCGGTCAGCTCTCGCGCGCCGACGCCGCGTTCCATCAGTTCGCTTGAGGTCTGTTCATGGATCGCGCGCAGGCGCTGCACTGGGTCGGCGATGTCGGTGCCGAGCTGAACGCGAATCCACGCCACCTCGCGCCGGGAGCCGGGCTCGTGCTCGGCATCGCGCATGTACACCGGCGCCATCGCCCACAGGCTTACCTGGGGAAGTTCGCCCTGCATGTCGAGGAAGTGCCGAAGCGCGCCGCCGCAAACGGCGAGCACAGCGTCGTTGATGCGGGCACCAGGTACGAGATCGCGGATGCGTTTGAAATCGTCGAGCGGAAAGCGGCGTGTCTCGAAGGCGCGGTAGGGCGAAACCGGCGCATTGAAACGGGTCAGCGCGATCCGTGCCGGGCGATTCAATACATCGTTGACGAAGGTGGTCACCATCGGCGCCAGCGTGCGCATCAGGTTCAGGCCCGGTCGTACGAGCCGGCTCGGTGGCCACACGCTGCCAATCAGGCCGCGCGCCATCATCGAAATCTCGCCCGGCGGCGTTTCGGGGAACCAGGGCTCCGGCGGTTCGGGCGGATGCGGCTTCGGCGTGGTGTCGTGCAGCAGCGAAGTGATCTCGCTGCCTTCCTCAACGTCCAGCGCGGCATGGTGTAGCTTGGTGACGAGGGCGAAGCTGCCGGGCGGCAGGTCGACGAAGCTGTCCAGCCCCTCGATCACGTACATCTCCCACAGCGGCCGGTTGAGGTCCAGCGGGCGGGCGTGGATGCGCGACACCTGGATGCAGAACTGGCGCCAGTCGCCCGGTTTGGGCAGCGCGATGTGGCGCACATGGAATTCCAGATCGAAGTTGTCGTCTTCGACCCAGTAAGGGAAGTCGAAATCGAAGGGCAGGCGCTTGAGCTTCTGGCGGAAGATCGGCGAGCGATGCAGTCGGCCTTCGATATGCGCGAGGATGTCCTTGAAGCGAACCCGCCCGCCGGGGGCCGTGGACTGATCGTAGATGTGGATCAGCGTGACGTTCGAGTTGGCGTGCGCCGAGTCCGAGTACAGGAAGGCGGCATCGTGTTCGCTGAGTTGTCGCATGATCTGGGTATGGCGTCAGAGCGGCAGGGACTTATGGGTCAACAAGCGGTAGAGGCGGCCTGTCAGCCCGCTCGGTTCGTAAGGGTGCCAATCGCCTTCCGCTTGTGCGAGCCGGTCGGCCACGATGTTCAGCACCACCGCGTTGAATGCGAGCCCGAGATGGCTGCCGGGTACGCGGATGTTCTCGTGCAGCGCGGGGTCGCCGTCGATGGTCGCTTCCTGCGGCGGGATCACACCGTCGCTGAGCGAGTACAGGCAACTCATCGGAATCGGCATCCGCTTCTGCTCGCGCAAATCGCGCGCCTTCGGCTGCGCGAGGTGGCCGTGGGTACCGAGCGGGTGGGCGATCAGGCGGTAGATCGCTTTCACCAGCGGCGGTGATTGGCTGCCCTCGGGGCCCATGCTGACCGGGCTACCCAGCGTGATGATGTTGCGCACGCATTCGGGTGCCGCCTTGGCGCCGTACAGCGCGAACATGCCACCGAGGCTCCAGCCAACGAGGCTGACCTTGCGCCCGCTCTTGAAGTGCATGAAGCGGATCTTCTGCTGCAGCGCGTTGGCGTGACGCGTCTGGAAGCCGAGGTTGCGCCCCAGCCCCCACGTTTGTACATCGTAGCCACGGTTGCGCAGGAAGTACTTCAGCGCCAGCAGGGAGCCTTCGTCACCGAGGAATCCGGGCAACAGCAGCACCGGATGCCCGTCACCGCGCTCAGCGCTCGCGAGCAGCGGCAGGCCGGCGGGCAAGGCTGCGATTTCGAGCAGCGCGCGCGGCTCGATCAGCGAATGGAGCGGGTTGGGGTTGCCGGCGTGACTGTGTCGGGTCGTCATGACCTGACAGTTTGTTTCACAAGCGGACTGATTGCAAAGGCAGCGGTCGTGCGGCGGACATTTTCCGTCGCCGAAGCGCTCAATCCTTGCCGGTTGATGCCAGATCCAGCGCGTTTCGCACGCGTGCGCAGATCTCGGCCGGCGTGCGGGAAATCAGCTCTTCGGGCACGTCGAACTTCTTCGTAAGCCGCTTGTGATCCTCGAATCCGTAGGCGGCGATGAAAGGGTGCATGCCGGCCGCTACCGCAGCGCTGAAATCGCTGAACTCGTCGCCGCACGCGTAGCTGCGCGCAGGGTTGATGCCGAAGCG
>CAMFLH010000333.1 GCA_945957295.1 uncultured Uliginosibacterium sp. | reverse complement strand
CCCCCCCCCCCCCTTTTCAAGCAGAAGACGGCATACGCGATAGGCTCCGGTCTCTTGGGCTCGGAGATGTGTATAAGAGACAGGTAGTAGGTGTCCGGCGTATCGAGGAACTTGATGCCCTTGGCCTTCATGCCTTCGACGGTGGCGATGATGTCGTCGGTGCCCAGCGCGATGTGCTGGATGCCCTCGCCGTTGTAGGCGTGCAGGAATTCCTCGATCTGGCTCTTGTCGTCGGAGGATTCGTTGATCGGGATGCGGATCTGGCCGCAGGGGCTGGTCATCGCCTGGCTCTTCAGCCCGGTGAGCTTGCCCTCGATGTCGAAATAGCGGATCTCGCGGAAATTGAACAGCTTCTCGTAGTAGCTCGACCACACCTTCATGCGGCCGCGGTGCACGTTGTGCGTCAGATGGTCGATGTAGGTCAGGCCGAACCCCTTGTGTTCGACCTCGCTGTCCAGCGCCACAAAGTCCACGTCGTAGATCGACGGGCCGCCGTAACGATCCACCAGATACACCGGGCAGCCGCCAATGCCCTTGATCGCCGGAATCTGCAGCTCCATTGCACCGTACTGCTGCTGGTGCGGCTCGGCACCGAGCGACAGCGCACGGTCGTAAGCAGCCTTGGCGTCACGGACACGAAATGCCATCGCGCAGGCACTGGGGCCATGCACACGGGCGAAGGATTGCGCGAAACTGTCTTTTTCCGCGTTGACGATGAAGTTGATCTCGCCTTGGCGGTAAAGTGTCACGTCTTTCGAGCGGTGGCGCGCAACAGCCTTGAAACCGAGCTGTTGAAATAGCGCGCCCAGCAACTTTGGGTCGGGCGCGGTGTATTCGACGAATTCGAATCCGTCGGTGCCCATGGGGTTGTCCCATAGGGCGCGCGGTTCCGGCCGCGGCCGGACAAGGTTCAGCGGCATGATTTTGTCTCCTCTGTTGGGGGCCGCTCTGTCGGCAGCGCCTCGCAGAAAGAAGAATAGTCAAACGCGCTCGAATTTTCGTTGCGTTTATTGCTCAAGCAATTAGAATTTGAGCAACTTTTGAATAGCATTTTTTATATTCAAGCAACAATATGACAGACGCCGTCAAACTCGACCGTACCGACCGCCGAATCCTTGAAGTGCTGCAGCAGAACGGCCGCATTCCCAACGTCGAACTCGCCAAGAACGTTGCGCTGTCGCCATCGCCCTGCCTGCGCCGCCTGCAGCGGCTGGAAGAAGACGGCGTCATCGACCACTACACCGCGATCCTCAACCCCACAAAGTTGGGGCTGACGCTGCTGGCCTTCGTTAACGTGTCGCTCGACAAACGCGCCGGCGAAGGCACCGACAGCTTCAAGGCTGCCGTTCAAGGCTGGCCGGAAGTGACCGAGTGCTACGCGATGACCGGCGAAATGGACTACCTGTTGCGGGTGCTGGTGACCGACCTGCAACACTTTTCGCGCTTCGTGATGGACAAGTTGCTGCGCCACCCCGGCGTGCTGGACGTCAAATCCAGCTTTGCGCTGGAAGAGGTCAAGCGCACCACGGTACTGCCGGTCGAAGAACTGGTCGTCTGATCAGGGCCGGACAACCGGCAAACTGGCCGCACGGCGGGGCGCAATGCCCCGCATCACCGCCCAGCCAGCCAGATAGCCGATCGCCGCCGAGCCACAGGCGATCAACGCAAGGCCGGTAAAAAACGACAAACCGGCCCAGCCTAGCGACATTCCCTGCCACATCGTCTGAAGCGCCTCGAAGCTGAACGCCTCAAGCCGCGGCAGCAACGCCACGTCAAGCGACGGCACCATCCACGGCAACACCTCTGCGCCCAAACGATAGGCCGCCAGATAGATCGGTGGTGCGGTCAGCGGGTTCGTCACCAGCGTCGCAACTGCAGCCGCCATCAGGTTGGCCCGCAGTAGCGCGGCCGCCAGCGCCGCAAAGAAGATCTGCGCGACCGGCGACAGGATGCCGAAGAACAAGCCGAGCGCCACGCCTAGCCCCAAGGTATGCGGTGCCGGGCGCCACAGTCTGCGATCCAGCAAGCGGTTCGCAAAGGGGCGCAACAGTCGTGAGCGCAGAACGCGCAGCGGCGAGAGGCGAAACCAGGCGGGCACGGTCAATCCACAGCAATGGGCTTGTTCTTCTGAGCCGCACTCGCACCAACAAGTTCCCGCCCCGACAAGTCCGGTAACAAAGCCCTTTCTGCACCGCAGCATCGAAAGTTCTTGCCACTCGGAACGGAATCACTACACTTCACGCAAACGTTTGCGCAAACGTTTGCTATTACATCAGCGCAGGCGGACGCACCGTGCATCCGCCCGGGCAAAAACACCGAAGGAGACCTAGATGAACACACGTCGCAGCACCCTGAAGTCGCTCGCACTGATCGCCGTCGCCGCAGCGCTGCCCCTGGGCAGCGCGAGCGCCGCGGATGCCAAGCCCAAGGTCGCGCTGGTCATGAAGTCGCTCGCCAACGAGTTCTTCCAGACCATGCAGGACGGCGCCAAGGCGCACCAGAAGCAGCACGCCGCCGAATACGCGCTGATCGCCAACGGCATCAAGGACGAAACCGACACCGCCGCGCAGATCAAGATCATCCAGCAGATGATGGTCGAGAAGGTCGATGCGCTGGTGCTGGCGCCGGCCGATTCCAAGGCGCTGGTGCCGGTGGTCAAGGAAGCGATCGACAAGGGCATCATCGTCGTGAATATCGACAACAAGCTTGATGATGCCGCCCTGAAGGAAAAAGGCATCGTCGTACCTTTCGTCGGCCCGGACAACCGCGCTGGCGCGAAGCTGGTCGGCGAATACCTCGCCAAGCAACTCAAGGCCGGTGACAAGGTCGGCATCCTCGAGGGCGTGTCCACCACCACCAACGCACAGCAGCGTACGGCCGGCTTCCAGGACGCTATGAAGGCCGTCGGCGCCAACGTGGTCGGGGTGCAATCCGGCCAGTGGGAAATGGACAAAGGCAACATGGTCGCCAGCGCGATGCTGCGTGAGCACCCGGACCTGACCGCCCTGCTTTGCGGCAACGACAACATGGCGCTCGGCGCCGTCGCTGCGGTGAAGACCGCCGGCAAGGCCGGCAAGGTGAAGGTGGTCGGTTACGACAACATCTCCGCGATCAAGCCGATGCTGGCCGATGGCCGCGTGCTCGCCACCGCCGACCAGTTCGCCGCGCAGCAAGCGGTGTTCGGCATCGAGACCGCGCTGAAGGCCGTGAAGGCGAAGACGCCGCAGAAGGATCTGCCCGGTACCGTGCAAACGCCGGTCAAGTTGATCACCAAGTAAAGCCAGGCCGTGCGGCGCGCCCCCGGCGCGCCGCACACAGGACGCCCCACGATGCCCCCAACCCCACCCCAGCGACGCGGCCCCCGACACGGCCAGCGCGGCCCAGCGGCCGAGGCGGTCGGGCGGCAGGC
>CAMFLH010000332.1 GCA_945957295.1 uncultured Uliginosibacterium sp. | reverse complement strand
TCTACACCGTCTAATTCGTCGGCAGCGTCAGATGTGTATAAGAGACAGCCCGGGCACTGCACCGTGATGTTGCCGCCTTCGATGGTGATGGCTGCGCCGCCGGCGGTGGCGAGGTGGATCTTCTTGGCGGCGGCGAAATCGGCGGCGGCGTTGGCGGAGAGGATCTTCAGATCGTCCTTCGCCGCGATCTGCAGGATGTCGCTGTGCGCTTCGAGCCGCAGTGGGCCGGCGCCGGCGATCATCGACAGTCCCATGCCGCCGTCCCCTGCCTTCTCGGCTCCCGCGAGGATGCCGAGCGTCTGGCCGGTATGTAGCCGCGTGTTGCCTTGCGTTACCCACTCCTGATTCGCACCCGTGGCGAACAAGGCCGTTTCGTTCGCGGCGAGCGTGATGCTGTCGGCGGCGGTGAGTGCGATACCGGCTTTGCCTGAGACAGCCAGGAGCGCTGCAGCGCTGTGTGGCACGCCTTGCTTCTTGATCGGTAGCGCGGCGTCGCTGTAGGCGGCGCCGAGGTCTTCCGCGGCGACGCAACCGGAGAGCGCTTCAGTGAGTGCGGCGGCGAGGGGTTTTTGCGGCGTCAGTGCGCAGGCGTTCGCGCGTGCGGCCCCGACATGGCTTGCGTAGGGCACCGTCTGATGCGTCTTCGCGGCGCTGTTCATCGCTTCGGCGAGTTTCTGCGCTTGGCGTGCGAGCGCAACCCCTGCGGCGTTGTCGCCGGTGACGTCCCCGCTGCGCTGGATGTAGGTGGAGAGCAGGATGCCGCGCCCGCCGTTGATCGCACCGAATGCGTCGGTGCGCAGCTCGAAGCCCTTGCCGCGGAAGCTGCCGCGGTAGTTGTCGCGGGTGTGGATCAGGTGACCCAGCGCGAGGCTCGTTGCCTGCTGCGTGGTGCTGACTTGCGTGCGCAGCTGATTGTCGGAGTCGTCGAACACCAGCTCGCTCCAGCCGCCACCCCCCCAGGCTCGACTGCGGATGCCCGAGAGTGCGCCCGCGTTGCGGTGGTTCGTATCCCCCGCACCGGCGGCATGCCACAGCGGTGCATGGCCCCCGCTGAGGTTGCCCTGTGCGCTCGCGGCGCGATCGTTCGCCAGCGTGAAGACGTTCGGATCGGGGGCGCTCGCAAGGCCTCCAGGCGATGGCGCGACGCCGTTCTCGCCACGGCCATTGAAGGCGGCCCCGACGCACACTGGCCGATCGATGTCGCCGTTCATGAAACTGATCAGGACTTCCTGACCGATGCGTGGGATGAAGCGGGTGCCGGCGTTCGACCCAGCGTGGCGGGTGACCACGCGCACCCAGCAGGAAGCCGGGTCATCCGGTTGTTGCCACAGGAAGCGGACACGGATGCGGCCCAGCGCATCGGTATGCACCTCCTGCGTACCTGAGGCCGTTTCTTCGCCGTTGGCACCGACGACCACTGCGTGCTGCAGGCCGGATGCGGTGGGGCGCGGGTTCAGGCGGGCGCCGGTGTCATCGGTGAGTTGCGGGCGCCAGGGGATCGCGGCGCGTTGCGCGCCGAAGTGGCAGGCGAAGCCATGTTCGTCACTCGCCGCAAGCAAGGCGGGCGAGAGCACCATCGCGCCGTCGTCGGCGTATCTCAGTCGAGCAGCGGCTTCGGCGAGCCCGACTGGCAGATTGTTCTTGCCGGCAGCTTCGACGGTGCAAACGAGAAAGCGCCGCGCCTGGTTGCCGCTGGCGGCGCCCGGCAGCAGGGCGGCGAGGTCGTCGATAAGGCTTGTCTTCAGATCGAACCAGGTGCCGGGGCGCAAGGTGCGAACGGACGCATGACCGAGCCAGCGTTCCCGCCGTGCCTCGACCGCTTCACGTGCAAGGCGCGCATACCGCTCGGCGAGGCCTGCGTTGGCGAAGGCGTAGGCGCCAACGAAGTCGTAGTCCTCCAGCGCTGGCGCGTTGGGGCCGCCGACCGAGCGTGCAGCGGGTAGCGACGCGCTGATGCTGGTGTCGCCCTTGTAGTCGGTAGAGAGCAGGGTGGTGACGGACGCGGTGAAGCGCCGTTCAGCGCCGAACGCGAGGATGCTGTCCTGCTCCTCCGGTGCCGCGGCGCGGTGAAAGCGCAGGCCGGCGCCACCGGCGGCTGACGCAGCGCAGCGATCCTGCGGCAGCGCTGCGGCGTCGGCGAAGATCAGCCATTCGTGCTGGGCCTGTTGCGAGATGGCGTCGGTTGCGGTGCTCGTTTCGTTGAGTTCCCGAAAGCAGAAGCCGAGGCCCTCTTCGGCGAGCAGGCGTGAGAGGAAGGCGTAGTCGGTCTCTCGATACTGCACGCACAGCGAGCGTGGCAGCAGATCGGCGAGGAATGCGGGGACTTCGTCAGCCAAGCGCCATTGCGCGAGGCTCGCATAAGGCGCAAGCACCGCCTCGATGATCGCCGTCAGCGGTTGCTCGAGGAATACGCGGCTGTGGGCCGTGTCGTTGGCGAACCATAGCCAGGGCACCAGCGTGAAGCGGTAGCGAGCGAGGCCCCCGTCGGCCGCCAAAAGCACCGCGTTGCTGATATAGCCGGAGCGCTGAATGCGGCCACCGTCGGCAAGGGTGATCCGCAGCGCTGCCTGTTTGCCGAACAATGCGCCGGTGTCGACGCCGGCATCGGTACTCAGCAGATCGATCTGCCAGCTCGATAGTTCGGAGAGCGCTTCGCGAGCGCGGAAGCGCTCAACGAGCCACGGCGTGGCGTCGCCTTCGAGCGCGAAGTCGTAAAGGCGCGACTCGGATGAAAAAAGCGAGGCGGGGAGCGCCGCGGACAGCAAGGATGCGACCGACATGAGGTGACGGGCTCTAACGGGGATGCCGGATGATGACATTGGCAAATCCGCATGTCATGGCGGCGTGCGCGCAGACGTGATCTTCTTGGCAGCCTTGTAGCCGTCGCGCAGGCGGTTGGGTTGCCAATAAAAAAGGCCCCGCGTGCGGGGCCTTTGCGTTGGCGTTGCGACTGCGATCAGTTCACGCGGTAGATCAGGCGCAGCCAACCGATCGTGCCCTCGGGGCGGTTACGCGCACCGAATTCTTGCAGCACCTTGAATTCGAGGCCCAGCGACGAGTCTTCGGTTTGCCAGCCCACCTGCGGGCCGAGTGCGAACACCCGTGCCTTGTTGCCGTTGTCAGCCACGGCGCCAGCGATGTCGGACTTGTCCTTGGTGGTTTGCACGATCATGTAGCCGGCTGCGCCAATACGCAGGCCGTCGCGGATCTGGTACATCGCGGCACCGTCCGAATGCAGGTACTGACCCGACGTGTACTTGGTGTCGTCGTTCTTGGTGTTGAACGAATAGGTCGTGCGCGCACCGAACTCCCAGCCGTTCTCGGTTACGTAGGCCAGCGTCAGCGCCGGGCGGAAGGTCCAGAAGTTGCCGGCCCCCGGGTTGACCGCGCGGTCCTTGTCGTAGCTGCCGGTCGGGGCGACGAAGGCGGGCGCGAACAGGATGCGGTCTGTCTCTTATA
>CAMFLH010000331.1 GCA_945957295.1 uncultured Uliginosibacterium sp. | reverse complement strand
CGCCGGGTGCCGCGTCGGGCCACGCGAGCCAGCGCGGCGGGCCGCCCGCGATGAGGTCGAAGTCGAGCAGGCCGGCGGGCGCGATGCTGCCGGCGATGAGCCGGTGGTCGGGCGTGATTGCGAGGCCGGCGAGTTGTGGCGGGGATTCATCGGCCACTGAAGCATCGCCGAAGCGAGCTTGCCCAGTGCCGCGGAACACCGGCACCGGCTCGCCGAGCAGCGGCAGGTCGGGGCCGAAGGCCTGCGTTACCGCGCCGACGACTTCTGGCATCGGACGCTCGGGCGGCCAGAAGACGCTCACCTCGCCGCGCTGCGCACACTGACGCAGGATGCGTCGGCCGTCCTCATCAATCCAGAACACATTGCCGTCGGCATCCGCTGCAGCACCGCGGCGGCGCGAGGCGCCGGGCTTCACATCGAGCGGCGCGGCGCGGAAGCGGAAGGCCTCGCGCGGCAGCATCAGCTCGGCGTCGTCCGCGTCCCAGCCTTCGGTAGCCAGTTCGCCTGCGCTGGCACCCACGGGCCATAGGGAAGCCAGCGTCGGCGCGCCAGCGAGATCGCTGCGCACGCACGCGCCCCAATCCTCAGGGCCGAGCAGCAACCAGTAGCGGGAGCCGTTAGAGTCCATAGCGGTCGCTTCAGCACTGATCCGGAATGAAAGGCACCGGCAGGCGGCGGTCGCCGCTGGCGCTGCCGGCACGGCCCAGCGTCGCGTCGCGCAGGTCGACCAGCGGATTCTCGCCGGGCGCGAAATCGCGCGCCTCGACCAGCAGACCCAGCAATTCGGGCTGATCGAGATCTGCGAAGGCGATCCGTTCAGTCGGTTGCGGGCTGGAGGACGATTCCTCGCCCAGCAGCAAGTCATTCACCAGCCGCACGCCCGGCACGCGTGCCACGACGGCCAGCAGCTGCGCCGCAATCACCGGCGCACGCAACGGCCATCCACCGGGCGTGATGTCGTCGATGCCGCCGGGCCGTCCGCTGGCGTCGGCAAACGGCAGCGGCGACAGGAAGGCCAGCAGCGCAGCGCGCACCCGCGGCCGCAATTCGGCTAACGCAACGCCCGGGTCAGGTTCAAGCCCGACCGCGATCCACAGGCCGCGGTAGCGCGGGCCAGTAACGTAGACATCGGTGGTGACGAGGCGGCGCGGATCGAGCCATTCGCACACCGCGCGCAGCGCCACCGGATCGGGCCGCGGCGCGTCCGGGTGCTTCGGGTCGCTCGCCGGCACCACCATCACCGTCACGGCGCCCGCTTGCGCCCCCACATCGGCCTTGAAGGCGCTCAGCACTTCCACGCGCGCGAGCCGCACACTGGGCGTGCGCAGCGCGAGGTCGCGGAAGTCTTCCGCCGTCACCGCGCGATCGCGATGTCGCAGCCAGGCCTGGATGCTGCGCTCGCCGTCATCCGCCGACTCGGCATCGCGCCCACCCCAGGTGGCAATCGGATTCGCAACGCTGAGCCCGGCGGGCAGGCGTGGCCCCAGCTTGACCGCGCCGGCCGCAACGTTGCCGTCGGCGCCTTGCGTGATGTCGTAGTCGACCACAATCGTCGCATCGAAAGGCGGCCGGGCGCCGCGCAATCCGTCGCCGAACTTCAGCAGGCCGGCTTCCGCATCCACCGCGAACACCCGGCTCAACTCGCCGCCACCGGCCGGTTGCAGGGTCTGCGGCAAGCGCGCATCGCGAAGCGCGATCTCGGGTGGTGCGGCGTACAGCTCGTCGGTCGCAGCCCACGGTGTACCCGCCACCGACACCTGCACGCTGCCGGTGACGATCGGCCCTCGCGCGAAGCGGAACTGCTGATCAGGCGCGCCGCTGCCGAGTCCGATCACCTCGTTGCGCACCACGTCGCGCTGTTCGACGGCGCAGGCGTTGATGCCGGCCCACAGCGGCGCGAGCCGCGCGCCACCGAGATCGCCTTCCGGGCGGATGCGCAGCCACAGCGCCACGCGCGCGTCGGTCTGCGGGTCTTCGAACAGCGGCGGCAGTTCGCCCGAACCGGCTTCGAGTGGATCGACATCGTCGAAGCTCAACAAACCCTCGACGGCCGGCAGCTCCACGTCCAGCCGCAGCGGTTCGACTTCGCCATCGCCGCTCATGCGCAACGGCAGGCTGCGCCAGCTGGCGAGGCGATCCGGCGGCGGGCCCAGGTGATCGGCCGCCGCAATCTCCACCACCAGTTGCGGCGGCTTATGTGTGACGCCTTCGCCCGCGGCGAGTCGGCGCGTAGTGGTCGGTTCCGGCGCGAGCACCATGCTGATCGTCAGCTCCTTGCCGGCGATTGCCGCGCGCACATCGTCGCGTGTGGCGTTGCGGTCCGCACTGCGGCGCAAGAGCGCGAGCCAGAAACACTGCCCCTCCGTCTCGCCGATCTCGGTGCCGGGCGCACTCGCCAGATCCACGGTTTCGTACAGACTCAGCTCCGGCGCCGCGCCGCCGGACGAGAAGCTGGCGTAGAGATCCTGATAGGCGGCGAGCGTCACCGCGTCGGGCGATGCCAGCGTGCGCTTGAACACCAAGGCGGATTCAACCGGCAGCACATCCAGCCCCTGCGTAGTGCGGAACGGCAGGCTGCCGGCACGCAGCGGCTCGCCGCGATTGAGCGTGAGCGTCGCAAGCGGGCCGCGCGCATTCTCGAACGCCACCACGCCGCGCGCCGGCTGCGCCGGCAGCAGCGGCACGCCGAGCAGTTGCAGGAACTTGAGGCGATTGCGCTCCGGAATCTGGTTCGCGCGGTAGAGCATGTTCTCCGCCATGAAGGCAAAGAGCTCCAGCAGCGTGACGCCCGGATCGGCTTCGTTGAAGTTGGTCCACTCCGGCGTGTGCGACGGAATCCGTCCAATCGCCTCATCGGCGATATCGCGGAATGCGCGGTCGTCGAGCTTGGGCAGTTCGATCGGCATCAGCTGCCTCCGAGCGTGAGCGTCAGGCCGACCCGTTCCTGCCGGCCGGTCGCAACAAGGCTGTAAGTGATCGTGACGCGCGCCGCGAACGGATCGTCCGGCAGCACATCGACATCGACCTGCGATACGCGGATCCGCGGCTCCCAGCGCGCGAGCGATTGCTCGACGCGGCCGCGGATCAACTGGTGAGTGGTGATCGTGTTCGGCTCGAACAGGAACTGCTCCAGCCCGGCGCCGAACTCCGGCACACCGACACGCTCGCCGCGGTTGGTGGCGAGGATCAGGCGCACGTTTTCGCGGATGTTGTCCTCGCCGGACGAGCGGGCGAGCCGCCCGTCTGGGGTGATTGTGAGCGGCCAGGCGAGGCTGCGGCCGAGGAGATGGTCAGCGTTCATGGTCTGGCCTTTTCTTCTGTGCTGCGGCAGCAGCTAGCGCTCGGCTGTTGGTTGGGCTGCGCGCGGTGACGCCCCTGAGATTGGTTTGCCGGGTACGGCTGGCGATTAGCGCTGTCGATTTGCTGGCGTTCGTTGGCCGGGGTCCCGCCCCCGGCGGGCGTGTTACTTCTTTTGCTTCGCCAAAA
>CAMFLH010000330.1 GCA_945957295.1 uncultured Uliginosibacterium sp. | reverse complement strand
CGCGATAGGCTCCGGTCTCGTGGGCTCGGAGATGTGTATAAGAGACAGCGGCAGGAATCTGCCAACACACACGGCTGTTCGATGGCATGGCCGCGGTACTTGACGCGCTGGAGTCGCAACGCGTCAAGTGGGGCATCGTGACCAACAAACATGCCCGCTTCACGGAACCGCTGGTCGATGCCCTTGGGCTTGCTCAACGCGCAGCGTGTGTCATCAGCGGCGACAGCGCCGCCCACCCGAAGCCCCACCCTGCCCCGCTCATCATGGCCTGCGAGCGTGCAAACGTTCCGACGGAGCACAGCATCTACGTCGGTGACGATCTGCGAGACATTCAAGCCGGTAAGGCCGCCGGGATGCGGACGATCGCCGCTGCGTGGGGTTACCTTGGGGATGGCGACGCTATCCATGACTGGGGCGCCGATCACATCGCGTCAACGCCGGAAGCTTTATTGGACGTAGTGTTGGGCCTCAACGTACAATAGCGGCCTTCCCCGGTTGTCTTGAATTAGCGCGCCGGGACCATATATCAAGAACATGGGGGCGACCTGGTCTCGACGGGGGTCGCGAAGCAGCTTGGTGCATACCGAGGACCAGTCACCTCGTAAATCCATCTGGAAAACCACAAACGCCAACGACGAGCGTTTCGCTCTAGCCGCTTAAGGCTGGACCACTGCACTGATTGGTCTCTGGGTCAGGCGGGGCAACCCGCAGCAGTGTCATTTACAGGGAATCGTGATGCGTCGGGTTACTTGGCGCAGAACTAAATCCAAGGTGACTCGCTTCGTACCGGCCTGTCGTCCGGCTAAGTGCGGGGTTAAATCAAAATAGGCCGACTAAGTATGTAGATCCAGTTGTAGAGGGCTTTCGGACGCGGGTTCGATTCCCGCCGCCTCCACCAGCTTTTAGTTACACACCGTCTCGCATTACCTTGAAAACCCGCCGCTGTGCGGGTTTTTCTTTTTTCGGTGGCCCCAAAGCACTTCACCCGAGATCGAGCCGGGAAACTTTGCGGGTAGCACGATCCGCCGCAACTCAGCCTCCAGATAAGACGAGTAGCGCCGCTGGCGACCGCTCCGCTTCATGGTGAGCTTGCGAAGTCATTCGGCGCGCCGCATAGAACGCAACCAGACGCAGCGACATGCCGCCATGCAGGGCGCCGGAATGCGAACGGAGGGTGAAGCAGCCTGCCATGCCGGCAGATGCCAGCAGCTGGCCCTAACTGAACATCGATCGCGTCAGCGGCCGCCGTTGCATCAATCGAACAACGGGTGAGCCAAGCTCCACGCGCAGAGTAGGCATCGACTGGCGCGGCATTTCGTTTTCGCCGGCGGATTCGGCGCAGCTTAGGAAGCTCGCCTTGGGGTACCCACGGAATCGATTGCCCTCAACGCAACTACGCCACCCGCGACCACTCGCGATCAAGGATTCCGTACAGTGCGGAGTCGGAGACGTCCTCACCCACGATCCAGCGCTCGCGCAACAAGCCTTCGCGGATGAACCCCAATCTTTCGAGGCCGCGGGCAGATCCCTCGTTTCTTGGGTCAATGTCGGCTTCAAGGCGATGAAGGCGAAGTTCAGAGAAGGCAAAACTGATGACAGCACTGACAGCCTCGACCATGTAGCCTCGGCGCCAGTGCGTTCGCGCGATGCCGTATCCGACCTCGGCTCGCCGGCATCCTTCGTTCAGGTTGAACAGAGAACACGTGCCGATCAGCCTGCCTTGATCCCGCAAGTACACGCCTAATCGCAGGTGCTCACCGGCGGCCAGCTCGCATCGGTCATTTTCGATCAGCGCAATGGCTTGATCGATATGCGTCCAAGGCTTCGAGCTCCAGTAGCGCATGAACTCCGGATCGGAATAGATGCCAAGGAGGCGTTCTGCGTCACCCAGGGACAGCGGTCGCAGTTCCAGGCGCGCGGTGCGTAGTCTGACGTTCGTGAATGCTTGCATGTGTTCCGCTCCCTCCGCAGACAATGCCGTGCAGCACTGCGACATGCAGCGCCCCATGATTCCAGCTGGGAACCGGGGGGCGAGCCCCCGGTTTGAACTGCGCCGTGGCCTCAGCCGGGTTGTTTTCGGAACGCGACGGCAAAGCGGTTCCACGCGTTGATCGCATTGATCAGCAGGGTCAGATCGACCATTTCTGTCGCGGAGAAGTGCGGACTCACGCTCGCCCAGACTTCATCCGGCACTCGCGTGTCGGCCACGCGGGTCACGGACTCGGTCCACGCCAACGCTGCGCGCTCGCGATCGCTGAAAAACGGGGTCTCGCGCCAAACGGCTAACGTGGCCAGCCGCCGCTCGCTTTCGCCCGCCTTTCGCGCATCTGCGGTATGGACGTCAATGCAATAGGCGCAACCGTTGATCTGTGAGGCACGCAAGCGCACCAGCTCGACCAACGGCTTTTCGATGCTCGCTTGCGCGATATGCGCCTCGAGGCTGCTCATGGCCTTCATTGCGTCTGGGCCCGATTTGTAGAAATTGAGACGAGGTTCCATGTCTTGCTCCTTGTTTGACTTGCATTTCACAGTCAGCGCCTGGCCGCGGTGTCACAGCCGGCGCGCTTGAGGTTCGTGCTGCGGCCCCTTACGGGCAGCAGTTCGGTCGTAAATGGATGTCTGCGCCACCTCGCGCTAGTAGCGAAAGCTCGCACCCACGTAGGCGTAGCTACCGGCGGGGCGCTGTATGCCCTTAAGCACCGCTCCCGGGGTCAGATGTTCGTAGTTGAGAAACACAGTCAGTTGGCTGCATACCGACCAACTGCCAATGACGCGAAACAGGCCGCCAATGTCACGGCCAGGCACGTTTTGGGAGCCCGCGTAGGGCCGCATCCCGCCGGCATAGGCGGCATCGCGCTCGTGGAGCCGGCGTGCGAACCCATACTCGACGGAAAGATCCGTCTCGGCGGTCGGCGAGATGGCCACACCTGGGGCGAGCATCAGCAGGTTGCTCAGGCTGAGAAACTGCCCCTCCCCGAGGTAGCCGGAGCTCGCGTAGAGCTGGTTGAAGTTCTTCAGCTTGCCGGCGTCGTACGCACCACCGCCAGACGCGAGATCAATGTGCGCCGTCAGCCGCGGTCGCCAGCCTTGATTGCTGAGCGCCACGCTTTGCACTGCGAACAAGCCCCAGGCATCGATCTCGCGATCCATGAAACGGCCCGTTTGGCGTGCCAGCGTCCAATCGAAGCGAACGTCACCGCGCCGCCCCCAGAAGCGCACGCCAAGTGTGTTGCGATCGTCCTCACCGATCGCGTTGCCGGCGCGGACGCTCGGGTTCTCGCTGTGGAACCAAAACGGATCCACGTAGGCATCGGCCGTACCATCTGATATCGCGACGATGCTCGCGTTGAGCCCACGGAGGCGCTCTGCGGAGTTGATCTCTTCATCAAATGCACCGCGCCCCATACGCGTCAGCCGCAAATCAAAGGCACCTGCACGAATCCGTTGGTCATGGGCATAGAGTCGAGCGCTGTTAGCGCCGGCCGAAAACTGACCATCTGGGAGAGTGGATTCCGGTCGAATA
>CAMFLH010000329.1 GCA_945957295.1 uncultured Uliginosibacterium sp. | reverse complement strand
CCGAGATCTACACCGTCTAATTCGTTGGCAGCGTCAGATGTGTATAAGAGACAGGGTTCAAGCAGCGCGCCATCAAGGAAGTCGTCCTCACTGACGGCGAGGCCACTGAAGAAGGTGTCGGCGTCGATACCGCGGCGCGTGCTGCTCGCGAGCGGCAGCAGGCCGACCGGCGGCAGGTAGCGGAACACACTGGCCGCCTGCAGGCCGGCAGGCAATACGTCGCCCGCGTTGATCAGCTCTGCGATCTGCAGTGCGAACTGGCGGATGTGCGCTTCGCCCTCGGCCGCACGGCGCCCGCTGCCGAGCAGCAGCAGATCGGCCGCCGAAGCTGGCGCGTGCAGGCTGCGACGCACCGCCCACATGTCCAGCCACGCGAGGCCGCCCGGCTGCCAGCCGAAGAGCGCGAGCGGCACTTCGTTGTCCGCCACCACGCCCGCCGCATCGAGCAGCCCATAGGCACGCAGCGGGTTGTCGAGCCCGCCAAGCGGGTCGGCGAGCGCTTCAGCGACGACGTTGCCACCCAGCGCCGCAAACGCGGCGAGGTGTCGCGCGCGGTGCCGGCCCAGCGTGCTGCTGTCGTTGAACAACGGCGCATCCGAACCGAGCAGCGCACCGGGAATCGTCGCCAGCCGGAAGCGCAGGCCCGAGAGGCGCCAGCGCGCGCCGCAACGATTGAGTGCCGCACCGCCCTCGCCCGACACGCCGGGCGCCTGTTCGGCAGACAAGGCTTGCGCCGGGCCCACCAGCAGCACCTGCAGCGCGGTGCCGTACTGCACCGAAGGCGTCGGGTTGCCGCTGGGCTTGGGCCCGCACAGGCGGAATTCGCCCGGGCCAAGCGCTGCCGCCGGCGCGCGTGAGTCGTCCGGCACCAGTGCGATGCGTAGGGCGGCAGCGAGGCGCAGCACGCTGCCGTCCGGCGCGATCGCGGTGCCGGGCGACAGATCCACCGCGTTGAGCAGCGAGCCGTTCGCGCTGCGTGCTCGGGTGACGACCAACCCCCGCGCGACGCCGGTGCCGGCCGCGCTGGCGATGGCGGCATCGCGTGCCGCGCTGGCGGCCTGCTCGTCCGCCATGTCGCGGCCCGAGAGCAGGCGCCCACCGAAGAAATTCACCGCGCGCAACGCACCATCGAAGTAGCCGGGTGCCGCGGCTTCGGCCAGCGCGCTCATGGCAGCTCTCCGTACTGGCTGATCTCGACCATGATCTCCATGCCGTTGTCGAAACCGATCGGCCTGCCGCCGAGCGCCAGCGTAACGACGATGCCCTTCTCGCCAAAGCTGCTGAAGCCCACCGTCAGCACCGCGCTGTCGAGCTTCGCCACCGCAATCGCCTTGAGGATGTACATGTGCTTGCGGTCGGCATTGGGCTGGATGTAGCCATCGAAGCCGATCGTGAAGGGCGAGCGATCCACCAGTTCGAGCTTGCCGAAGACCGGGCCGCGCGTGCCGTCGAAACCGATGATGCCGGCTGCGACGATCTTCACGCCCGCGGCTGCGGGCGGCGCGCTCACCGCACCGGGCCGCCAGGCATTGATCGTGGCATCCCACACCAGCGCGTCGCCATTGCTGGGTGCCGTGTCGACCACCTTGCGCTTCTGCAGGCCTGCCACCGTGTTGTCACCCGCCGGGCCGTTCGCGTCACCGCCCAGCACCACCGGCGCACCACCGCCCGAAGGCGCCGGCACCGGCCGCCAGACGCTGCCGTCAAAGCCCAGCAGTTGCCCGCTCGCGGCGCCAGTGGCCACGAGGCCAACGCCCTGCAGGGCAGTGACCTGCGTCGCGGTGATCGCACCGGTGAGATCGCCGCCGGTCGCCGGCAGCGTGGGCGAGCCGTGCGTGTGATCGGCCCGCGCGTAGGCAAGGCTGGCGCCGACCGCGGGGGTCTGGTTGAACAGAGCTTCCGGCACCACTTCGGTCGCGGCCGCCGGCTGCGCGGTCTGGCCGAGGCCGTAGAGTTCCTGCAGCGTGCGGGTCGGCAGCAGCAGCGGGCGGGCGCTGTCGTCCAGCGTCAGCGAGGCGACGTCGAGCACGCCCGCATTGAGGCGAAAACGAAGGCTCGCGAGCAGCACCGGTTCTTCCGGATGCAGCGCGGTCGGCGCCGCAGGCGGGCCTGCATCCACCGGCACTTGCGGCCGCACCTCGGTCACCCACACCCGCTCGGCCAGCGCGATCGCCGCATCGAAATCCGCCATCGCCACCTGCCACGGCCCGCCCACCGCTTCACCGGCGATCAGCGTACGCACGAGCGCGGGCACATCGGCCAGCGCGAGCACCGCACCCGCCGACGGCGCGGGACGGATCGCCCGGATCAGGCGGCCAAAACGATCGCTCAGCCATTCCTCGACCTGCGCCGGAGGTTCGGCGACGAAGGCGAGATGGAAGGTTTCCGCGATCCGCGTCGCGACGCCCTCGCCTTCGCCGCAGCAGGGCGTAACCGGCAGCGGCAAGCGGTCGGTGTCGCACTCGTGGTAGCCGAGCACGACATGCGCGCGCTGGAAGCCTGCATCGTCCGCCGGCAGCAGCGTCGCCGCGTTCGCGCCGACCCAGGCCGCGAAGTCGGCGCACTGCCGCGCATCGACTCGCACCACCTTACCGGCGACCGTCAGTGCAAGCCCGGGCTCGACCCGCACCTCGCTGCCCGACAGCGACACCGCGAGACCCAGCGCGGTGCCGTAGCCGTGCAGCACACGGTTGTGCTGGCGATCGCGCTCGAGGAAGTAGAACTGCTCCTGCTCGAATTCATCGGCGCCAAGAATCTGGCCCAGGCTGTAGCGCACACGCTTGTCGGCTTCGGGCGTCGACGGCGCGGCGGCAGTGGAGAAGGCGGCATCACTCATGAGCGATTCTCCCGGAGAGGGATTGTGGTGAACGGGGAGGCCGTTCGGGCCTCAGGGTTTTGAATTTCCGATGTGCGACACCGACGCGCGCCGCGCAGGTTCGGCTGAGTTTTGCGAAGCCCAACGCTTGGTGCGTGGGTTCTTGCTTGCCACTTGCGATTGGCGTTGTTGGTTTGCATGCGTGCTTTGGCCGGGGTTCCGCCCCCGGCGGGCGTGTTACTTCTTTTGCTTCGCCAAAAGAAGTAACCAAGAAAAGGCGACCCGGCGTTCGCGGTCAGGTGCTGCGCACCTGACTTCCCTGCGTTGCTCGCACGACCGGGGGCCTGCGGAACTCGCCCTCGCTTCGCTCGGAGCTCAGACAGTCCTCGGCCTTCTTCCCGGTCGCGCTCCGCTACTCGGCGCTCTCGACGGGACCCGAAAGTCAAAACCATCCGCGATGCGACGCTCGGGTGATGTTCATCACTGAGATGGAACAAAGCGGCAACCGCGGTGGGCGCTGCACCTCCCCGTTTGCGGCCACCAAGAATCGAACGGCGGCAAAACGTCGACGCGTTTCCCTCCCCCTCTGAAACGCCGAGCAGCGAAGAAGCATCGGGTTCCGACATGCGGAGCATGGCGGTGGCGAAGACTGTCTGAGCTCCGAGCGCAGCGAGGGCGAGTTCCGCAGCCACCCGATGCTTCGAGCAGC
>CAMFLH010000328.1 GCA_945957295.1 uncultured Uliginosibacterium sp. | reverse complement strand
CAGGGGCAGTTCGATCGTGGCGATCGTGCCGCCACCTTCGTTCGGCGTGAGCGTCAGCGTTGCGGTGTTGCCGTAGAGCAGGCGCAGGCGTTCGCGGATGTTGGCGAGGCCCACGCCGTCCTTCGCGTCGGCGGTGAAGCCGACACCGGTGTCGCTGACTTTCACGCGCAGCTTGCCGCGGGCGACTTCGGCCTTCACGTCGATGCGGCCGCCCTCGGGCTTCGGTTCCAGCCCGTGCTTGATGCAGTTCTCGATCAGCGTCTGCAGCATCATCGACGGGAACTCGGCGCAGCTGAGGCCGTCCGGCGCGTCGAAGCTGAACGCGAGCCGCTCTTCCATGCGCACCTGCATGATCTCCAGGTAGGCCTGCGACATTTTCACCTGGCGGCCCAGCGTGCTGCGCTGCGCGTCGTCGCGCATCTGCGGGATCGCGGCGCGCAGGTACTGGATCAGCGTCTTCTGCACATGCGAGGCGCGCTGCGGATCGGTGCGGATCAACTGGTCGACCGAGGCGAGCGTGTTGAACAGGAAGTGCGGTTCGATCTGCGCCTGCATTGCGTGCAGTTTGGCGTCCGCCGCTTCGCGTTCAAGCCGCGCCATGTCGGCGGCGACGCGTGCGCTGCCGGCATCGAGTTCCGCGCGGCGCTTGCCGCCGGCGAGCAGTTTCATGATCGCGAGGCTGACGACGACGAGGAAGGCGATCGGCGCGAAGTCGATCGTGCGCTGCGTGTCCTGCGCGCGCTCGGAGGCGGCCTCGACTTCGTTGCGGATGCGGTCTTCGATCTGCTTTGCCTTCTCGGGCGTGATCCCGGGCACATTGCGCAGTTCCGGCAGGCTGATGTCGACATCGGTGTTGTCACCGCCGTCGGTGACCTTGATGCCGTCGATGCCAATCTTCACATGCTGCGAGATCTTGCCGTCGCGATCGCGTTCGATCACTTCGATGCCGCGTGGGCCGATCTTTACATCTTGAGAATCCTTGTTGCGCCGTGCCGTTGGGGCGGACTGCGCGCCGGCCGGTGCGCTGGCGTCGGCGGCCTCGGCAGCCGCGTCTGCAGCCTCTGCGGCGGCGTCGGCCGCTGCAGCCTCAGCGTCGGCGCTGGCATCCGGCGCGGGTGATGGCAGCGGGGCGTTGGGGGCCATCGGCGCCTTGGGTGCGACCGGCGCTTTGGGCGGGGCGGGCACGCTGGCGTCACCGTTGTCGCTGCGAATGATTTTGACGACCGAGTGTTTGTCGGGCTTGATCAGGCTGTTCGCGATACCCGCGGCGATCAGCAGCAGCAGGCCGACCAGCATCAGCCGGCCCCAGGTCAGCCGTTGTAGCCAGGTACGGGCGCCGTCATCGGGCGCAGCGTTGCCGACGGTTGCTGCATCGTAGGCCGGCATCGCGCCAGCGCCGCGCTGCACCGAAATGCCCTCCACGCCGATTTTCACCTGCTTGGCGATGCTGCCGTCCGGGTTGCGCTTGATCACGTCGATGCCGTGCTCGCCGATGTTGACCGACTTGCCACCCATTGCGGCATCGATTGCCACGCTGCCACGGGGTTTTGCACCACGCGCGATCTTTGTCGCCACCAGTACCAGAATCGCGGCGAACACCAGGCCGATGAACTCGCCGCGGCCCGACAGCGCGTCGGAAGCAATGCCGGCTGCGATGAAACCGAACACGCTTACGAAGATCAGCCGCCACCAGCCCACCACTGCGAGCCAGTCCGACAAGCGTTGCCAGCGTTCGCGAAACTCGGTTCTGAGGCTGTCGGGGCCGACCAGCCAGAGCTTCCAGCCGAACAAGGCCATCGTCAGCGCGGCGGCGGTGATCACCGAAACCCAGGCGCGCATGCCCAGCGTGGCACCGATCAGGCGGTGCGCGACCAGCACGCCGAATCCGGCCAGCAGCAGCGAACTCCAGTCGGTGCGGCGGATCCAGCCCTCGACCCGTTTGTGGGTTTCGTTGCTGCGGGTGTCTTTGGCTTCTTCAGTCATGGTGTTTCCGTACCAGTTTCAGCAGGCCTTGTGGGCCAGGCTCGGTGTGGCCGAGACCACGACGATACCGGAGAGCGTTCCGGGGAAGGGGGGCAGTTCGCCTCCGAAGGCGACTGCGGCGAAGAGCAGGATCGCGCCGGCGGTCAGCAGGGCGATCAGGGTGGAGCCTTTCATTGTGTGGCCTCGCGCTTGGGCGGCCGGGGTGGTGGCCGTTGTGGCGCACTGTAGGGGGCGGCGAGGCAGGGTGCAGCGGGGCTGCGATGAACTGCAGCCCGCTTGGGGTGAAATGCAGAAACAGCGGATGACCGGTAGGCGGCAGCGATCCGGCGCCCGGTCGGAATGGCTAGAAGAAGTTGAGGAAACCGTCCGCGAACAGGACCAGGCCGACCCCGCCGACCGGCAGCGCGGCCCACCAGATCCGCTTGCGCTTCATCAGACCGGCTATCGAGTTGAGCAAGATCGCGACCTGCAGAAAGATCACCGCGAGGCCGAAGGGGCGGCCGTTGCGTTTGGCCGCGTCGCGTTCGGCCTCCAAGGCGCGCGCTTTTTGTTCAATCTCGCGGCGCTCGGTTTCATAGGTCCGGACGCGCTGAGCGTAATCGGCGATCCGCTTCTCGAACGCTTCGGCTGCCGGGCTGCCGGCGGGCACCAGCAGTTTCTGAAGCTGCATCTGTTCGAGCTGAAGCTGGTAGAGGTGTTGTTTGGTGCTCTTGGCTTGATAGAAGGCCCACTGGTCTGAGGCCTGCGTCTGGTTGATCACGCTCTGCGTCGAGTAGCCGCCGCCCTTGAAGGTCGATAGCGTTGCACACACTGCCAGCACCACGGTGCCGAGCGCCATATGGTTGAGCCAAGGCTCCTTCTTTTCTTCCGACATCCCTGCGTCTCTGCGTTCGTTATCAGTAGGGCCTGCGAGGGCCGGCGCGCATCTTAGCGATCGCCCACGGCGTACGGCGTGTCGGAAACACTTTGAGAGACTCTGCTTCCCAAGGTGTGCGCCGGCCACGCGGCGGGCTGGCATCATGACGGCCCAAGCGCCCTGATTGGCGTCCAGCCTGTTGCCTGTGGAGTTCAGATGCCCTCGTTCCGCCAGCTTTCCCTGCTCATCGTCGTGTTCGCCCTGCTAGGCACCGCTGGCTGTGATCGGGTGGACCCCAATTCACCCGTGGCGCAGCGGCGCAAGGTGTTCAAGGAAATGACCAAGGCGCGCGAACGCCTGCTGGCCTATGTGAAGGAGACGAAGGATTTCGACGCGGACGCTGCGATTCGCGACGCGGAAGAGATCCAGCGGCTGTCGCGCCAGCCCTGGCCGCTGTTCCCGGAGATGAAGCAGGCGGGCGACGTGGGGCGCGCGACCGATGCGGTGTGGCAGAAGCCGGAAGCCTTCCACCAGCTGGCCAAGCAGATCCAGAACGACGCCGATGCGCTGCTCGAGGCCTCGCGCAAACGCTCGCTCGATGCGATCAAGCCGGCCGCGCACAAGCTGGAGCAGACCTGCTCCAGCTGCCACGACCAGTTCCGCCAGTCCTGATCGTGCTGCGGGCTGGCTGAAGGAGTCAACGCCATGACGGGTAAGCCGCCGTTTGACGCGGTAAC
>CAMFLH010000327.1 GCA_945957295.1 uncultured Uliginosibacterium sp. | reverse complement strand
GGTTCTGCCGCACCGTCAGCTCGCCATAGAGCGAGAACGCCTGCGACATATAGCCGACCTGGCGGCGGGTATCGAGCGCGTTCGCGTCGACCGCGCGGCCGAAGAGTTCGGCGTGCCCCTCGCTCGGCGGCAGCAGGCCGGTCAGCATCTTCATCGTCGTGGTCTTGCCGCAGCCGTTGGAGCCGAGGAAGCCGAAGATCTCGCCGCGCCCGATCTCGAAACTCACATGATCCACCGCCGTGAAGTCGCCGAAGCGCTGCGTCAGGCCCTGTGCGGCAATCGCCACTTCGGCCGCGCCGGCGGTGCGCGGCGGAATCGTCAGCGCGCGGTGCAGGCTGCGGCGTGCCTCGGGCAGCAGCGCGATGAACACCTCTTCGAGCGTGCCGCGCCCGGTCGCTTCGCGCAGCGCGGCCGGCGAGCCTTCGCCGATGACGCGGCCGGTGTCCATCGCGATGAGGTGGTCGAAGCGCTCGGCCTCTTCCATGTAGGCGGTGGCGACCAGCACGCTCATGCCGGGGTGGCGGCCGCGGATGCGCGCGATCAGCTCCCAGAACTGGCGGCGCGAGAGCGGATCGACGCCGGTGGTGGGCTCGTCGAGGATCAGGAGATCCGGGTCGTGGATCAGCGCGCAGCACAGGCCGAGCTTCTGCTTCATGCCGCCCGAAAGCTTCGCCGCCGGGCGGTCGCGGAAGGGTGCGAGGCCGGTGGCCGCGAGCAGGTCGGCGATGCGCGCATCGCGCTCGGCGCGCGGCTGGCCGAACAGGCGGCCGAAGAAGTCCACGTTCTCGAACACCGACAGCGTGGGGTAGAGGTTGCGGCCCAGGCCCTGCGGCATGTAGGCAATACGCGGTTGCACCGCGGCGCGTGCGCGGGCGTTGCGCATGTCGGCGCCCAGCACCGCCACCGTGCCGTGCTGGATCTTGCGTGCGCCGGCGATCAGCGCCAGCACGCTCGACTTGCCGACCCCGTCCGGCCCGATGAAGCCGACCATGCAGCCGGCGGGCAGCGTGATGTCGATGCCGTCCAGCGCGACGCCGTCGCGGTAGTGGTGGCTGACGCCCGCGAGGCGGGCGACGCTGGTTTGCGTGCCCATGCTTCGACTCCGCTCAGTGTTGCGGCAAGCTCGCCGGCCACGTGGCCTGCGGGTCGAGCCGGATCCAGGCAATGCCCGGCATGCCCGGCTTGGCGTCGAGCCGGTGCTGCGCCAGCCAGGCCGCATCCACCCGCACCTTGACGCGGAACATCAGCTTCTCCCGCTCAGTGCGCGTTTCGACCTCGCGTGGCGTGAATTGCGCGCGCGGCGCGACGTAGCTGACCCGCGCGGGGATCCAGTCGCCGCCGGCATCGAGCCGGATACGCGCCTCGGCGCCGAGCGGCACCGCGCCGGCCAGGCGTTCGGGCAGGTAGATCGACATGAACACGTCATCCAGGTCGAGCAGGGTCAGCGCCTTGCCGCCGGCCGCCAACACCTCGCCCGGCTCGGCCAGCCGGTACAGCACCCGCCCGCTGATCGGTGCGGTCAGCGTCATGTCGGCCAGCGTGTGCTGCACGCGCGTCACGACCGCTTCCGCGGCGGCAACGGCCGACTCCGCTTCGGCGACACGCTGGCGTGCGGCGAGCAGCGCCGCATAAGCGGTATCGAGAGCGGCACGGTCGCGGTCGCGCTGCGCGGCGGAGAGAAAGTTGCGGGCGATCAACTGTTCGGTGCGGCCAAGCGTAACGGCAGCGAGTTGCCGGCTGGCTTGCGCCTGAGCGACACCCGCCCGCGCTTCGGCGGCGGTTTGCTTTGCGCGCGCGACGCCGGCCTGCGCTTCGCTCAACTGGGCGGCGATCTCGTCGGCGTCGACACGCCCGAGTTCGGCGCCTTTTTGCACATCGTCGCCTTCGCGCGGCGTGAGCGTTGCGAGGCGACCGGCGATGCGGGTGGCGACATCGACTTCGGTGGCTTCGAGGCGGCCGTTGCCGGACGCGAAGCCGGTAGGGTCAGGCGGGGGGTGCAGCTGGCGCCAGCCGAACCAGGCGCCGGTGGCGATCAAGGCGAGTAGCGCGAGGAGTGCGCTGCGGCGGACAAGCGGAGTGGCCATGGCGGATTCTCCTTTCCGGAGTGCCCGCCCCATGCCGGAGCCGGCAAGAATCCATGGACCTATTGGACGCCTCCTGGCGCACCGTTTTTTGGGCTAGATCAAGTTCGCCTGTCTTGGCAGTTATCTGGGAATTTGCCCCGGCGGCCCCGCACGGGTGGCGGGGCTTTGCCGCGCTGATTTATTTGACGATGGCGAGCAGCTCGACTTCGAACTGCAGCGTGGCGTTCGGTGGAATCACGCCGCCGGCGCCGCGCTGGCCGTAAGCGATGCTCGGCGGGCACACCAGCTTGGCTTTGCCGCCGACCTTGATTTTCTGCACGCCCTCGGTCCAGCACGGGATCACGCGGGTGAGCGGGAATTCGGCCGGCTCGTTTCGCGCGTAGGAGCTGTCGAACTCCTTGCCGTCCGGCAGCGTGCCGCGGTAGTGCACCCGCACCTTGTCGGTGACCTTCGGCTGCGCGCCGGTGCCGTCCTTCAGCGAGACGAAGACGAGGCCCGAGGGCGTGGTCACGGCGCCGGTTTCCTTGGCGGTGCGGGCGGCGAGTTCGGCGCCGGCATCCTGAGCAAAGGCGGGGCTGATCGCGAGGGCGGCAAGCAGGGTGATGATGGACTTCACGGTATCCTCCGAAGGTTGAGCGCCGAAGCATACGACAAGCGCATCGCGCCCGCCGCTACGAGGAGCCTGACGATGGCAATCGACCTGTTCTCCGCCGACCCCGCGCATTACGCCGCGGTGCGCCCCGGCTACCCAGCGGCGCTTTTCGAGTGGATCGCCGACGCCGCTCCTGCGCGCGGATGCGTGTGGGATTGCGGCACCGGCAACGGCCAGGCGGCGGTGGCGCTGGCTGGGCACTTCGAGCGGGTCGAGGCGACAGACCTGTCGGCCGCGCAGATCGCGCATGCCAAGCCGCATCTAAAGGTGCGCTACCGGGCCATGGCGGCCGAGGCGACGGATTTCCCGGACGAAGCCTTCGACGCGGTCTGCGTCGCGCAGGCGCTGCACTGGTTCGACATGGATCGTTTTTGCCCGGAGCTGGAGCGCGTGCTCAAACCGGGCGGCTTGTTTGCGGCGTGGGGTTATGGCGGTTTTTCGCTGAATCCGGCTTTCGATGCGGCGCTGCGCCGTGCCGTGCTTGACCCGATCGCGGCCTACTGGGCGCCGCAGAACCAGCTGTTGTGGGGCGGCTATCGCGCGATACGTTTGCCCTACCCGGATGTCGAAGTGCCCTGCATCCGCATGCCGGTGCTGGCTGATCTGGCGGGTGTGATCGCCTATCTCAAATCCTGGTCAGCGGTTCGGCTGCATGCCGAGGCGTACGGCGACGGCTTGTTCCGTGAGGCGGCCGAAGCGCTGCTTCCGGTGTGGGGCGGCCCGCCCAGCGCCGTGCAGGCACTCGAATTCAGCTTCCACCTGCGGGCGGTCCGTAAACTGCGCTGACTGCCCGTGATGGCCGCGCCGCAGTGCTCTCGATTCGTACTCGCGGCCGCGCTTCGGTAGACTCCCGCCTTTGTGTCCGAATTTTCCCCAAGGCGGCATCGATGAGTCTGCGTGTCCTGACCGGCATTACCACGACCGGCATCCCC
>CAMFLH010000326.1 GCA_945957295.1 uncultured Uliginosibacterium sp. | reverse complement strand
GTCTCGTGGGCTCGGAGATGTGTATAAGAGACAGATCATGTCCATCGCGGCCGCCGGGCCCACCACTTCAGGCAGGCGCAGCATGCCGCCCCAGCCCGGCACAATGCCCAGCATGACTTCCGGCAGAGCCATCTTGGTGCCGGGTTCATCCACCGCAACGCGGTAGCGGCAGGCCAGCGCGAGCTCCAGGCCTCCGCCCATGCAATGCCCGCGCACCAGCGCCAGCGTCGGGTACTTCACCGCCGCCAAGCGGTTGAAGAGATCCCAGCCGCGCTTGACCAACACCTTGGCGTCGTCGACCGTCGCGATCTTCGTGAACTCTTCGATGTTCGCGCCCGCAATGAAGCCCGCGGCCTTGCCGGAACGAATCACGAGCCCCTTCGGCGGCTCGCGGTCGAGCAGGTCCAGCACGCCCCCCAGCTCTTCCATCACCTCGCGGCCAAGGGTATTCGCCGAGCCGTCCGCCGCATCCAGCGTGGCCCAGGCCAGCCCGTCCGCATCGCGTTGAAGTGTCCAGTGCTTGAAGCCCTGCATGATGTCCTCTGCTCACTAGTCCAGGCCCCCATGCCGGGCGCCCGTTGAATAAAAAGTCCGTCGGCGGCGCGCCCCCCAGCGCGGGCGCCGACGGCACAGGTCATATCTTTTCTTCGAACTGGTGCTTGTCCGAAACGAATGCGACCGTGACGCACCCGGGGCCGGTATGCACACCACCCGAAATGCTCATCGGTGCGACATGGATGTCCACGCCGGCCTTGTCCGCCGCCTCCTTGAGGCGCGGGAAACCGGGCATGTGTTGCACTGCGTCCGGGTTGCCGCCGTAACCAATGCACAGCGTGGGCGCCAGCAGGCCGGCCTTCACCGCGCGGGTGGCATTGGCGAACATCGTTTCGACCGCAGTATCGAAGTGACGCAACTTGGCGACCGGGCCGGTCTCATCGAGGTGCCCGCGCAGGATCGGCTTGATGTCGAGCATCGATCCGAGCATGAAGCTCGCCCAGTTGATGCTCTTGTCGCCGCGCTTCGACGCGCGCTTGTAGATGTGGAACAGGTCCGGCGGCACCATGTAGCAGTAGGTGTTCGGCACGAGTTCGCGGATCCGGGTGTCGATCGCCGACGGCGTGGCGTCGGTCTTGATCATGCGGATCACCTCGGCTGCGAGCACGGCGGTGCCGGTAAAGATGTTGCGGCTGTTGATCACCGCGAGCGCGAAGCGCCCGGGGATGCCCGCATCCTTACGCACCTGCTTGTACTTGCTGATGATGCCAAACGAGGCCTTCATCGCATTCTCGTAGATGTAGCTGCGAGACTGCGTCACCGTCAGGCAGAAGACATGGTCGTAATCGCGCACCAGCTTGTCGAGGAAGAGGCTCTCGATCTGCTCGCTGGAATACGGAATCGACTCGGCAAAGGTTTCAGTCTTCTGATCCTTGTTTGCCGAATGGAACTCGATGGTCTGAGTTTCGTCGCGCCGGTCCTCGAAGGTCTGGTCGCCGATCCGCAGCGTGATCGGCATCAGTTCAATGCCTTCGTTCTCAAAGAATGTGCGCGGCAAGTCGCAGGTCGAATCGACCACGAGTCCAATCTTCATGCTCTCTGTCTCCCCCTGTTATAGGTCTTGTGGACCGTACTGTATCGTATGGAGAGTTGAAGATTACACAGTCTCGACCAGCATCGCACCCCCTTGGCCGCCACCGATGCAGATGGTTGCCATGGCACGTTTTCCGCCGGTGCGGCGCAGGTGATGCAGCGCATGCAGCACGATGCGCGCGCCGCTTGCCCCCACCGGATGGCCCAGCGCGACAGCACCGCCATCCACGTTCAGCTTGCTCTGGTCCAGCTCGCCGAGCGGCGCATCGAGCCCCAGCTGTTCCTTGCAGTAGACCGGGTCCTTCCACGCCTCGACACAGGCCAGCACTTGGGCCGCAAAGGCCTCGTTGATCTCCCAGGTGTCCAGGTCATTCAAGCCCAGCCCCTGGCGCTGCAGGATCGGCGTGCAAGCGTGAACAGGCCCCAGCCCCATCTGGTCCGGTGCGAGGCCCGCCCATTGCGTGTCGACGATCTTGCCGATCGGCTTGAGACCGTACTTCTGTACTGCGGCCTCAGATGCCAGGATCAACCATGCCGCGCCATCGGTGATCTGCGAGCTGTTGCCCGCCGTCACGTAACCGTACTTCTTATCGAAGAAGGGCTTGAGCTTGGCGAGTCCATCAGCCGTCGAGTCGTGCCGCACGCCATCGTCCTCGGCGTAGACATTCCCCTTCTCGTCGATCAACGGAATGATCTCCTGCGCGAGGTGACCCGCCTTCTGGGCGGCCGATACGCGCTGATGGCTACGCGCCGAAAACTCATCCATGCGGCGGCGATTGATGCCGAACTTGAACGCGATGTTCTCGGCCGTCTGCCCCATCAACTGCCCGACGATCGGATCGGTCAACCCCTTCATGATGCCGATAACCGGGGCGAGGTAGCCCAGCTTGAACTGGCGCAGCGCGGCGAGCTTCTGGCCCACCGTCTTGGTTTGATACCAGCCGGACAGCCAACGCACCATCGCGTCGGAGAACAACAGCGGCGCGCGCGACAGCGCATCGACGCCACCTGCCAGCACCAGCTCGGATCGGCCGGCGAGAATGTTGTTGATTCCCGAGTCGATCGCCTGCATGCCGGAGGCGCAGTTGCGCATCACGGTCCAGCCCGGTACGTCGAGCCCACAGCCCATCCGCAGCGCAACGACACGACCGATGTTCACCTCATCCGGCGAGGGCGATGCACAGCCCAGGATCACCTCGTCGAGCTGGTCCGGGCGGAACGGTTGGCGCGCAAGCAGCGCTGCCCCCGCCGCAGTCGCCAAATCAGCCGCGGCGAACGGACCCGGTGCATTACGTGCCTTCAGGAAGGGCGTGCGCGCACCGTCGATGATGTAGATCGCTTGCTTCATGAATTCCCCTGCTACGGTCACCGCGCCAGCGCGGCGCAATGGCGGGGCCCATCAAGGCCCCGCCTGTTCTGTGAGATCTGCTGCGATCAGGCTGCAGCGAGCGAGGCCTGCGCCACCGGCTTGTCTGCCGGGCGGATGTGCGACTTCGCGTCACCAATACCGAGATCGTTCGGGAAGTCGTCCACGCGGATGACCTTGGCTCGCAGCACATCGCGGCGAGCCAGCAACTCGGCTTCCTCGCGGCTGACTACGCCCGTCGCCTGCGCTTGAGCGAGCAGCTCGGCCGGCTGGCGAGCATTGAGCTTGCCGGCCTTCTGCGCGGCGCGCAGCTTGGCTTCCACTGCGTCCGCCTTGACCGTGGCTTCGAGCGCCAGCTCCAGCACCCCGACCGGATCTTCTTCGTTGCCGCGATCCACGAACGAACCGGCAACCAGGCGTTCGCGCGTTTCGCTCGGCGCGATCAGCAGCGATGCGACCTTGTGGCCCAGCTTGTCCGACGGCACGACATACGGACGCCCCAGCGGGAAGATCAGGCGACGCAGCACCATCGACAGGAAGCGGTTCGGGAAGTTGGAAATCACGCCCTCGAACGCGTTCTGCGCCTTGAACATCGCATCCCAGATCGCCCAGTGCATCAGCGGCGCATCGGCCTGCTGGCGGCCTTCTTGCTCGTAGCGCTTGAGCGTGGCCGAGCACAGGTACATCTGCGACAGGATGTCTCCCAGGCTGTCTCTTATACACATCTCCGAGC
>CAMFLH010000325.1 GCA_945957295.1 uncultured Uliginosibacterium sp. | reverse complement strand
CTTGCCGTCGTAGGTGCCGTCGACATAGCTGCCATGCACATGGTGGGTGTCACCAACGTGATACAGCGGCGTGCCATCGGGCTTGGTGCCGATGATCGCCTTGGATTCGTTGGTGGTGCCCCAACCGGTCAGCGGGTCCGGCGTGAACACCGGGATGCGCTTGATCTGGCGGCCAGAGGGCAGGCCCAGCACGCGGACGTCACCCGAGTGGCCGCCCGACCACAGACCGTAGTACTCGTCGAGCTGGCCCGGCTTGATCTCGTGAGCATCGCCAGCTTCCGTCGCGGCCGCCTTGGCGGGCGCCGACTGCGCAGGCGAAGCGCCCTGCTCGCCCTTGTTGCAGCCGGCCAGACCTAGGGTCGCACCCGCCAGACCCGCCATCGCAGACGAGCCAAGGAACTTGCGGCGGCTGACGTCGGGGGTGCTCGATTCGTGGTGTTCCTGCTTCTTGTCCATTTTCTCTCTCCTCCGGAATGGTCGGCGCTGGCCCACGCCGGAGCGGCACGGGTGCGACAATTTGACGCACGGACTCTATGCGTCGCGGGGAGGGAAAAAATTGACTCGCGACAATTTGTCGCAGAGGGTCAGGCCGCTCAGGATTCAGGCGGGCGCGCGAGCTTGCGTTGCAGGGTACGGCGGTGCATGCCAAGGGCCCGCGCGGTTGCAGAGATGTTGCCTTCCTGTTCGGCCAACACCCGGTTGATGTGCTCCCACTCAACCGCGTCGACACTCATCGGCCCCTCGGCCGCTTCGGCCTCGGCGTCGCCTTCGGTGCGCTCGAATGCGGCTTCGATTTCGGCAATGCTCGCAGGCTTGGTCAGGTAGTGGGTCGCCCCGAGCTTGATGGCCTCAATCGCGGTCGCGATGCTGGCGTAGCCGGTCATCACGACGGTACGGCAATCCGGCTGCATCTCGGCAAGCGCCTCAACGACCTTGAGACCCGATCCGTCCGGCAACTTCAGGTCGACGATGGCGCAATCGCTCTGCAAAGTTTGCGCCGCGCTGCAGCCGGCGGCCACATCCATCGCGGCGTGCACACGATAGCCGCGCCGCTCGAACGCGCGGCTCAGCACCTCCGACAGAGCGGGGTCATCTTCAACGATCAGCAAACGGCGGGGTGTCATGGGCTCAACACAGCAAGGGGAAGGGTTACGACCAGCTCGGTACCGCCCTGAAACGGACGCGCGTCGAGACGGCCACCGAGGCGGGCGATGGTAGCGTGGCTCAACTCACCATGACTTTGCGTCGGATCACGCATTGCGTCGCGCAAAGCCTCCGGCACCTCGGTGCCGCAATCGCGCACGGCGAGTTGAAGGGTGTCGGCCTCGACTCTTGCGGCGAGCGCGACCGTCGTCGTCGCTGCCGATGCCGCGTGGTCGAGCAACCATTGCAGTGTGTGACCAAGGCTTTGCTCCGCAACGACTGTGCGCGCGCTGTCGCAATCCACCTCCACCCGCACCTGCGGCTGGCGAATCCGCCATTGGTCAGCCAACTCGGCAAGCCATTGCGAAAGCGGCAGGCGCCGGGCACCTTCTCCGCGTGCCACGCCAGCCTCGCGCGCCAGCGTCTCCAGCGCGGCACGGCAGCGAGCCAGCTGCTGGCCGAGTTGCGCCACATCCCCACCCAGCGCATCGGGCAGCGCGGCATCGCGAGCGATCTCTTCGAGCGTGACGCTCATGGTCGCAAGCGGTGTAGCCAGCTCATGCGCCGCGTTGCTGGCCAGCGCAGCCAGGGCAACCAGCTGCTCCTGATGCAGCATGGCTTCCCGTGCATCCGCAAGTTCGCGTTCGCAACGGCGCAGCAACTCGGCGGCGCGTGCCAGAAAGCCTGCCAGCAGTGCTGCGGCGACCACCACAGTGAGCCACATGCCGGCTTGGTGAAGTTCGAACGCGGCCACCCCATGTACATGCGGCACCCGATTCGGCAGCAATGCCTGTGCGCTGTAGCTCGCCACCGCGCAGACAAACATCGCCCAGCAGCCGCGCGGCGGCAGCAGATTCGCGCCCAGCGCAATCGGCACCAGGTAAGCCCCTACCAGCGGGCTCGCCAGACCACCGGTCTGCTGTACCAGCACCGACAGGGCCAACATGTCGGCCAACAGTTGCAGGAACAGGCCCCGCGGCGTGAGCCAGGCGGGCAGTTGTCGGCGCACGGCGCAGCGCGTGGCGAGGTTGAGCACGAGCAGGCCCAGCCCGGTCAGCGCGATCCCGGTCAGCGGAAGCTGCGCACCCAAGAGCCCCAGCGCGGTCAGCGCACCACACGCGGCCACGAACAGCCAGCGCAGTCGCAGCAACAGCGTCAGGCGCGCCCGCGCAGCGGGCTCTGGCTGCGAACGAGCGGGAGGAAGGCAATGGATCATCATGCGGCCGCAGCCTAGCCTGCGCCCTGGGTTGCCGCCCTTGAGCGCAGACAATTCCGCGCGCGCCGCAGAGGCCACTGCACCAGCCGGCACGCCTGATAGAATGAAGCTGTGGAGCCCATGAACCTGACCCATCACTTCCTGATCGCCATGCCCGCCATGGACGATCCGAATTTCGCCCGCACGTTGACCTACATCGCCGAGCACAACGAAGACGGCGCGCTCGGCGTGATCGTCAATCGGCCGATCGACATGACGCTGGGCGAACTGTTCAGCAAGGTCGATATCGCGCTGGAAGCAGCGGACCTGGCACAGCGCCCGGTGTACTTCGGCGGCCCGGTTCAGACCGATCGCGGTTTCGTGCTGCATCGCCCGGCTGGCGAATGGCACTCGTCGCTCAAGGTGAACGACAGCGTCGCGCTGACCAGCTCGAAGGACATTCTCGAATCGCTCGGCGCGAACGGCGAGCCGGGTGAAGTGCTGATTTCGCTTGGCTACGCCGGTTGGTCCGCAGGCCAGCTCGAGGAAGAGCTCAAGCAGAACGCATGGCTCACGGTGCCGGCCGATCTGAGCATCGTGTTCGACCTGCCGCCGGAAGACCGGCTCGATGCCGCGATGAAGCTTCTCGGCGTCGATTTCACGAACCTCTCGGACGTCGCCGGACACGCCTGATGGCCACGGTGCTCGGATTCGACTTCGGCACCGCCCGCATCGGCGTCGCCGTTGGCGAGACCGAAGTCGGCATGGCACAACCGATCCAGGTCATCAGCGGCGAAGCCAACGATGCGCGCTTCGCCGCCATCGCCAAACTGATCGACGAGTGGCAACCGCAAACGCTGGTCGTCGGCCTGCCGGTGCACATTGATGGCACCGAACACGACATGACCGCCCGCGCGCGGCGTTTTGCCAACCAGCTCAACGGCCGCTTCCGCCTGCCGGTGGCGTTGGTTGATGAACGCCTGACATCACTCGAAGCTGAAACGATGTTGCGTGACGCCGGCCACGGCTGGCGCGGACGCAAGCAACACCTCGATGCCGTTGCGGCGCAACGCATTCTGCAAACCTGGTTTGAAAGCTCACATGCCACCGATGACCCTACCGGACGCTGAGCAGCTGATCGCTGCCCTCACCGCGCAGATCCGCCCCCATGTCACCGCCGATACCGCCATGGTCGGTATCCACACCGGCGGGGTGTGGCTCGCCAAGCGGCTGCATGCCGCACTCGGGCTGACGAAGCCCCTCGGCGTGATGGATGTTTCCTTCTACCGCGATGACTTCGGCAAGAAGGGCCTGCATCCGAGCCCGCGCAAGAGTGAGATCCCGTTCGACGTCGCTGGCGCACCGATCATTCTGGTCGACGATGTGCTCTACAC
>CAMFLH010000324.1 GCA_945957295.1 uncultured Uliginosibacterium sp. | reverse complement strand
CGATGGTCCCGACGTTCACGTGCGGTTTCGTCCGCTCGAATTTTTCCTTGGCCATTTCTAGTCCTTAATTGATCAACGCATCACTTCTTGTTGATGATGGCTTCCGCGACGTTGCGCGGCGCTTCGGAGTAGTGCTTGAACTCCATCGAGTAGGTTGCACGCCCCTGGGTCAGCGAGCGCAGCGTGGTCGAGTAACCAAACATCTCAGCCAGCGGCACTTCGGCCTTGATCGCCTTCATGCCCGCCACGTCATCCATGCCCTGCACGATGCCGCGACGGCCCGACAGATCGCCCATGACGTTGCCCATGAACTCTTCCGGCGTTTCGACTTCGACCGCCATCATCGGCTCGAGCAGCACCGGGTTCGCCTTGCGCATGCCGTCCTTGAAGCCCATCGAAGCAGCCATCTTGAAGGCGTTTTCGTTCGAGTCCACATCGTGGTACGAACCAAAGTGCAGCGTAACCTTGACGTCGACCACCGGGAAGCCGGCGAGAACACCGTTCGGCAGCGTTTCCTGCAGACCCTTGTCGACCGCCGGGATGTACTCGCGCGGCACAACGCCACCCTTGATCGCATCGACGAACTCGTAGCCTTTGCCCGGCTCGTTCGGCTCGATCTTGAGCACGACGTGACCGTACTGACCACGACCACCCGACTGCTTAACGAACTTGCCTTCGGCATTCTCGATCGTGCCGCGGATAGTTTCGCGGTAAGCAACCTGCGGGGCGCCGACGTTTGCCTCAACGCCGAACTCACGCTTCATGCGGTCGACGATGATCTCAAGATGCAGCTCGCCCATGCCGGAGATGATGGTCTGACCCGACTCTTCGTCCGTACGGACGCGGAACGACGGATCTTCCTTCGCGAGGCGGTTCAGCGCCACGCCCATCTTTTCCTGGTCAGCCTTGGTCTTCGGCTCGACTGCGACGTGAATCACCGGCTCCGGGAATTCCATGCGCTCGAGCACCATCGGCGCATCGATGTCGCACAGCGTCTCACCGGTGGTAACTTCTTTCAGACCGATCGCTGCAGCGATGTCACCCGCACGCACCTCTTCGATCTCGATACGATCGTTCGCATGCATCTGCACGATACGACCGATACGCTCTTTCTTGCCCTTGACCGAGTTCAGCACGCTGTCGCCCGACTTCACAACGCCCGAATAGACGCGGAAGAAGGTCAGCTGACCAACATACGGATCGTTCATCAGCTTGAATGCCAGAGCGGCAAACTTCTCGTCATCCGACGCGTGACGAACGGCCGGCTTGCCATCGTCTTCACCGGCGACCGGCGGAATATCGATCGGCGACGGGAGCAGTTCAATCACGGCGTCGAGCATGCGCTGCACGCCCTTGTTCTTGAACGCCGAGCCGCACAGCATCGGCTGGATTTCGCCCTTGATGGTGCGCTCACGCAGACCGTGGACGATGTCCGCCTCAGGCAGCGAACCTTCTTCCAGGTATTTGTTCATGAGGTCTTCCGACGACTCTGCAGCCGCTTCGACCATCTTCTCGCGCCACTCTTCAGCCACCGAAACCAGCTCAGCCGGGATCTCGCCGTACTCGAACTTCATGCCCTGCGACGCTTCGTCCCAGATGATCGCCTTCATCTTCACCAGGTCAACAACGCCGGTGAAGGAGTCTTCGGCACCGATCGGCACCACGATCGGCACCGGGTTCGCGCGCAGGCGGCTCTTCATCTGCTCGACGACGCGGAAGAAGTTGGCGCCCTGACGGTCCATCTTGTTCACGAAGGCCAGACGCGGCACTTTGTACTTGTTGGCCTGACGCCAAACTGTTTCGGACTGCGGCTGCACGCCGCCGACCGCGCAGTAGACCATCACGGCGCCGTCGAGCACGCGCATCGAACGCTCAACTTCGATCGTGAAGTCAACGTGTCCCGGGGTGTCGATGATGTTGAAGCGATGCTCATCGAACTGCATCCCCATGCCCTTCCAGAAGCACGTAGTTGCAGCCGACGTAATCGTGATGCCGCGCTCCTGCTCCTGCTCCATCCAGTCCATGGTGGCAGCGCCATCATGCACTTCACCGATCTTGTGGTTAACACCGGTGTAGAACAGGATGCGCTCGGTCGTGGTGGTCTTGCCGGCGTCAATGTGTGCCGAGATACCGATATTACGGTACCGCTCGATCGGGGTTTTGCGTGCCACGGTAGTAACCTCTACCTAAACGAAAGTCCGCAGCATGTGCGGACGGAAAATCGGTACTTCTGGAAAAGCAATCGAGCCCTTTTCAGGGCCCGACTGCTCTGCGACGGGTCGCAATCAGAAGCGGAAATGCGAGAACGCCTTGTTCGCTTCTGCCATACGGTGAACTTCTTCGCGCTTCTTCATCGCAGCGCCGCGGCCTTCGGAGGCCTCGAGAAGTTCGCCCGCGAGACGCTGAGCCATCGACTTCTCCGAACGCTTGCGCGCAGCTTCGCGAATCCAGCGCATCGACAGCGCCATACGGCGCGACGGACGCACTTCAACCGGAACCTGGTAGTTCGCACCGCCAACGCGACGGCTCTTGACTTCCACCACCGGCTTGACGTTGCTGATTGCGCTACCGAACACCTCGAGCGGATCTTTGCCACCCTTGGTCGAGATCACTTCCAGCGCGCCATAAACGATGCGCTCAGCAACGGCCTTCTTGCCGCTCTGCATGATCACGTTGATGAATTTCGAGACATCCTGGCTGCCGAATTTCGGATCCGGCAGGATATCCCGCTTAGGTACTTCGCGACGACGGGGCATTTCAACCTCCTGCTATTTCGAAAGGGATCAGGACTTCTTCGGACGCTTCGCGCCATACTTGGAGCGCGACTGCTTCCGATCCTTGACGCCCTGGAGGTCAAGCGAACCGCGGACGATGTGATAACGCACACCCGGCAAGTCTTTCACACGACCACCGCGAATCAGGACCACCGAGTGCTCCTGAAGGTTGTGACCTTCACCGCCGATGTACGAGATGACCTCGAAACCGTTGGTCAGGCGAACCTTGGCGACCTTACGAAGCGCGGAGTTCGGCTTCTTCGGTGTCGTGGTGTAAACGCGGGTGCAGACGCCGCGCTTTTGCGGGCAGGCTTCGAGAGCCGGCACTTTGCTCTTGGAGACCGGGGTTTCCCGACCCTTACGAACGAGTTGATTGATTGTTGGCATTACTTTCCCTCGGATCGCACCACCGATGAAACACGGATTGGGCCGCGATCAAGACACAGGAAGGCCGACCCCGCAAGGTCGACCCACTAAAGAGGCCGGATTTTAGCCAACCCGGCCCCGAAGCGTCAACGACGCCTTATTCCGACTGCGCGCCTTCGGCGACTACCGGCTCGTCATTGAAGCTGCCAGACGGCGGCAGATCAAAGGTTGCGCCGGACTGAGCGCGACGAGCACGGTGGTAGGCGAGACCAGTGCCGGCAGGAATCAGGCGGCCGACGATGACGTTCTCCTTCAGGCCACGCAGTTCATCGCGCTTGCCCAGGATCGCAGCTTCGGTCAGCACGCGGGTGGTTTCCTGGAAGGACGCCGCCGAGATGAACGAGTCGGTCGACAGCGACGCCTTCGTGATACCGAGCAGCATGTACTCGTACTGCGCCGGCAGGCGGCCATCGGCGATGAGCTTGTCGTTCTCGTCCAGCACTTCCGAACGCTCGACCTGCTCTTCACGGATGAACTTGCTATCGCCCGGATCAGTGATGACCACGCGACGCAGCATCTGGCGAACGATCACCTCGATGTGCTTGTCGTTGATCTT
>CAMFLH010000323.1 GCA_945957295.1 uncultured Uliginosibacterium sp. | reverse complement strand
ATCTACACTCGACTAGTCGTCGGCAGCGTCAGATGTGTATAAGAGACAGGACTCGCCCCTCGCGATTACAGGCCAGCACGCCTTGCGGCATTTCGGTGACCAGCGCCGCCAGCTGATTGCGTTCACGCTCGACGGTTGCGCGCGCCTGCTCTGCGCGCAGCTCGGCATCGCGCCGCGCGGCATCGAAAGCTACGATCAGGCGATTCACGCGGCTGGCAAGCTCGACGACTTCGGGCGCACCGCTGGGCTGGATCGCGCGACCATGTTGGCCGCCGAGCACGAGTTCAACATCGTCGGCCATATGCAACGCCGCCGGCCCGTAGCGTTCGCCGAACTTCCACGCCAGCGCCGCTGCCAGCCCACTCGCCACAAGCCCGACCAACACGAGCAGCGGCCACTGATTACTCAGCAGGGAGACGAGCGTCGCACGTGCAGCCTCGTCAAGTTCGCTGCGTACTGCCAGCACGGAAAGCAGCACGGCCAGCAGTGGAAGCACAGCCAGCGCCACGCACCACAGTATCCGCTCACGCTTCGCGCTCAAGCATCCCCCGTCGCCAGGCGCGCGACACGCTCAAGAAACTCCCGCGTCGGGAAGGGTTTGGCGAGGAAATCCGCCGCCCCGACGGCGCGCGCCTTGGCAGCGTCCGCATCGCGTGCGCGCGATGCCAGCATCAACACGGGCGGCGCGAGCCGCTCAGCGCTCACCGCGCGGCAGAGCTCAAAACCATCCAGCGCGCCACGCTGCTCATCGGCAATCACCACCACGTCTGCCGCTTCGCTGACGACCCGTTCGGGCAACTCGGTGACGTCCTCTACGACGACCACGACATAGCCTGCGCGATGCAGCAGGAATTCGAGCGACACAACGATTGATTCGTCCGGATCGGCGATCAGGACACGCTTGGCCATTTCTCTCCTCCTCGCCCACCTTGCATTGAAGCGGGCTTTTGGTATCCACCGCCATGGCGATGCCCGGACCTTCATGGCCGGGTTGGCAGCACCGGAATTGTGCGCCATCAAGCCGCTTGGCGCAGAGAAAACGAACGGTAAGGGCGTCCCCCAACGCCCTTACCGTTTCAATACCGCCGCTGCGTGGCAGCGGCGATTTCCCCTGCTAGCCAATCGGATTAGCGGCAGCACGTGGCTGCCGCCTGCATCAGGCCTTGAGCTGTTCGAGGATCGCCGGGTTCTCAAGCGTGGACACGTCTTGCGTGATTTCCTCGCCCTTCGCCAGCGCACGCAGCAGGCGGCGCATGATCTTGCCGGAGCGCGTCTTCGGCAGGTTCTCGCCAAAGCGGATGTCCTTGGGCTTGGCGATCGGGCCGATTTCCTTGCCGACCCAGTCCTGCAGCTCCTTGATCATCTTCTTCGCTGCATCGCCGGTCGGGCGTTCGCCCTTGAGCACCACGAAGGCACAGATCGCCTCGCCGGTCAGCTCATCCGGGCGCCCCACCACGGCGGCTTCCGCCACCAGCGGGTTGGCGACCAGCGCGGATTCGATCTCCATCGTGCCCATGCGGTGGCCGGACACGTTCAGCACATCGTCGATACGGCCGGTGATGGTGAAGTAACCGTTGTCCTTGTCGCGGATCGCGCCGTCGCCCGCGAGGTAGTACTTGCCCTGGAAGTCCTGCGGGTAGTAGCTCTTCTTGAAGCGCTCCGGGTCGCCCCAGATGGTGCGGATCATCGACGGCCAAGGCTTCTTCACGACCAGGATGCCGCCCTGCCCCCAAGGCACGTCGTTGCCGGTTTCATCGACGATCGCAGCCTGGATGCCCGGGAAGGGCAGCGTGCAGGAACCCGGCACCAGCGTGGTCACACCCGGCAGCGGCGTGATCATGTGACCACCGGTTTCCGTCTGCCAGAAGGTATCGACGATCGGGCAGCGCGCGCCGCCCACGTTGTCGTAGTACCACTGCCAGGCGGCCGGGTTGATCGGCTCGCCGACCGAGCCCAGCAAACGCAGGCTGTCGAGCTTGTACTTCGTCGGATGCACCGCCGGATTCACGTCCGCCGCCTTGATCAGCGAGCGGATCGCGGTCGGCGCCGTGTAGAAGATCGAAACCTTGTGCGATTCGATCATCTTCCAGAAGCGGCCGGCGTCCGGATAAGTCGGCACGCCTTCGAAGACGATTTCCGTCGCGCCACAAGCCAGCGGCCCGTAGGTGATGTAGGTGTGGCCGGTGACCCAGCCGATGTCAGCAGTGCACCAGAAGATGTCGTCCGGCTTGATGTCGAAAGTCCACTTCATCGTCAGCACCGCGTGCAGCAGGTAGCCGCCCGAGGAATGCTGCACGCCTTTGGGCTTGCCGGTGGAGCCCGAGGTGTAGAGCAGGAACAGCGGGTGCTCCGCATCGACCCATTCCGGCTCGCAGGTCTCGCTCTGGTTGGCAATCAGCTCGTGCAGCCACACGTCGCGGCCAGCCGTCATCGGAATCGAACCGCCGGTGCGCTGATACACGATCACGTTCTTGATCGACTCGCAGCCACCCATCGCAAAGGCTTCGTCGATGATCGGTTTGAGCGGGATCGCCTTGCCGCCACGGCACTGTTCGTCTGCCGTAATCACCGCCACCGCGCCGGCATCCTGGATACGCTCCTGCACGCTCTTCGCGGAGAAGCCGCCGAACACCACCGAGTGGGTCGCACCAATCCGCGCGCAGGCCTGCATCGCAGCCACGCCTTCCACCGACATCGGCAGATAGATCAGCACGCGGTCGCCCTTCTTGATGCCGACCGACTTGAGGCCATTGGCAAACTTGCTGACCAGCGCCAGCAGCTGCTTGTAAGTGACCTTGGTGACCTTGCCGTCATCCGCTTCGAAGATGATCGCCACCTTGTCACCGAGACCCGCCTCGACGTTGCGGTCGAGGCAGTTGTAGGAGACGTTCAGCTTGCCGTCCTCGAACCACTTGAAGAAGGGCGCGTTCTCGGCGCCCAGCGTCTTGGTGAAGGGTTGTTTCCAGCTCAGGTGTTCGCGCGCCAGGCGGGCCCAGTAGCCTTCGTAGTCGGTCTCGGCTTCCTTGCAGAGGGCTTCGTACGCAGCCACACCGGACACGGCGGCAGCCTTGACAACCGCCTCCGACGGCGGGAATACGCGGTGTTCATGCGTTGCGGTTTCGACGTTCGACATCGCCACTAGCCTCCTCGGGTTCTGACTGGTTTGAGTGCCGTTCGGCCCATTCGAGCTGCACGCTGGCAGGCGAAGCGACCCGGCTCTTATGGGTTCGAATTACATCGGCAGCGCCTTACGCAGCTCTTACATAAGACTTGGGGCTTTCCCGCACGGAGCGCCGCCGACGGCCTGCTAGAATCCATTGCTGCACTGCGGCGCCTGATCGCGCACACCACCAACCCCAAGCAATTCCTAAAAGAAACCATGAGCAACAAAGCCATCAACGCGCTTGAGAAATTCATCTTCGCCAGCCGCTGGCTACAGGCCCCGCTCTACCTGGGTCTGATCTTCGCTCAGGGCGTTTACGTCTATAAGTTCCTGCACGAGCTGTACCACCTGGTGTCGCACGCCACGTCGCTGTCCGAAGTCGAGATCATGTTGATCGTGCTCGGCCTGATCGACGTCGTGATGGTCGCAAACCTGCTGATCATGGTCACCGTGGGCGGTTACCAGACCTTCGTCTCCAAGCTCGACCTCGATGAGCATCCGGACCAACCGGAATGGCTCAGCCATGTGAACGCGGGCGTACTGAAAATCAAGCTCGCCACCGCGCTGATCGGCATCTCGTCGATTCACCTGCTGAAGG
>CAMFLH010000322.1 GCA_945957295.1 uncultured Uliginosibacterium sp. | reverse complement strand
CGCCAAGGCACAGCGAGGGCAGGGCGACGTTGAAACGGCCACGCAGGAGATGCGCGCTCTGTCAGAAACGGTGGCTGAGGCGGTGCAACGCATTGGCAGCCTCAGCAGCCGTGCCAACGAGGTCGGCACCGTGGCTGCGTCGATCAACGACATCGCGTCGCAGACCAACCTGCTGGCGCTCAACGCCGCCATCGAGGCAGCACGCGCCGGCGAACAGGGGCGGGGCTTCGCGGTGGTGGCGGACGAAGTGCGCAAGCTGGCCGAGCGCACCGCGCACGCCACTGTAGATATCGAACGTATGGTTGCCGCGATTCAGTCTGAAACCCAGGGCGCGGTGGACGTGATGACCACCGCCTCGCAGCAGGCAACGCAAGGCGTCGACGCGGCGGAGCGCTCGGCGACGATGCTCGGTCAGATCGTGACGGACGCCGAACAGGCCAGCAGCCGCGTGGCGGACGTTGCGGTGGCGACGCGCGAACAGGGCAACGTCAGCACCATGCTGGCGGGCCAAGTCGAGCAGGTGGCGCGCATGGTCGAATCGACCAGCGTGGGCATGAACGAAACCGCGCAGGCAACGCAGGAACTCGAGCGGATCGCCTCGCGCCTGAACGTGGTGGTGTCGCGATTCGAAACCTGAGCGGCGATTGCGCAGGCCAGGAAGACAAGGCGCCGCATCGCGCGGCGCCTTTTTTATGCCTGATTCGGCTTGGGCGGCAGCAGCGGTGCCGGCGCGCCCTTGTGGGCCTGTTTGTCGTGCTTCGCTGCGCGCTTTTCCTTAGCGCTCATCTGAGCCTGTTTCTTCGGCTCCTTGTTGGTCTTCCTGATCTTTTGACTCATGGCGTGCTCCTAGTCTTTGCACAGCCATTGCCGGTGAGGTGCGGGTTGCGCACGACGCCGCGATTGGCGGTGCTAACTGCAGTATAGGCAGCGCATCACAGCTTGCCGGCGGGCGACTGGGCGGCAGTGCGCGCTGAGCTTGAGCGGTGTGCGCGCTACACTTGCGGGCTATCACGACAGCACGAGATCGGATGGGGTTGAGCACATGCATGCGGGGTTTGCCACGGGCCAATTCTTGAGGTGCAACGCAGGCAGGCCATGGGTTGCGGGGCCGCAGTGGGTCTGAGTCGTATCGCCCCCGCCGGCGTGGCCGCGTCGGCAGCCGCCCAGCCGGGCACCGCTCTGCCGCTCTACGCGCGCCATTTCGGGCTCGACAGCGCGCCCTTCTCGATTGCGCCGGATCCCCGTTACCTGTTCATGAGCGAGCGCCATCGCGATGCGCTTGCCCACCTGTTGTTTGGTCTCGACGGCGGTGGTGGCTTCGTGCTGCTGACCGGCGAGATCGGCGCTGGCAAGACCACCTTGTGCCGCTGCATGCTCGAACAGGTGCCGCCGCACTGCAACGTCGCCTACATCTTCAACCCGCGTCTTTCCACCGACGAGCTGCTCGAAACGGTGTGCGAGGAGTTCGGCATCGCGCCGGGGCAACGCGGGGGCACGCTGAAAGCGCATGTCGACGCACTCAACGATTATCTGCTGCGCAGCCATGCGCAGGGGCAGATCAACGTGCTGGTGATCGACGAAGCGCAGAACCTGTCGGCCGCAGTGCTGGAGCAGTTGCGCCTGCTGACCAACCTCGAAACCAGCGAGCGCAAGCTGCTGCAGATCATGTTGGTGGGCCAGCCCGAATTGCGCACGATGCTGGCGGCGCCGGGCTTGGAGCAACTCGCACAGCGCGTGATTGCGCGCTATCACCTGCAGGCGCTTTCGGCGGACGATGTCGGTCGCTACGTGCAGCACCGCCTGCAGGTTGCCGGGCTGCGCGGTGCCTTGCCCTTCGATCGCGCAGCTCTCGCTCGCGTGAGCTTGCACTCGCGCGGCGTGGCGCGTCGCATCAACCTGCTGTGTGATCGCGCGTTGCTGGGTGCCTATGCCGAAGGCCGCAACCGAATCAGCGCGCGCATCGTCGACAAGGCGGCAGGTGAAGTGTTCGATGTGTTGCGACCCATAACGCCGCGCAGACGTGTCCCGGTGATGCTGGCCGCGGGCCTGGCGAGCCTGGGTGTGGCAGGTTTCGCCGTGTGGCAGGTCTGGCCATGGCCACAGCCTACCGTCGTCGCCAAGGCGCCAGTGCGACCCGCGCCGCCGCCGGCGCCGGTCGTCGCGGCTGCCAAGCCCGCGCCGGTGCCCCAGCCGCAGTGGTTGAATCCGGATGCACTGGCGCCGGCCGCCGACACGCCTGCCGCCGATGAGGCGGCAGCCTGGCAGGCGCTTGGCGCCGCATGGGGGCTCGATCTGCCTGTGGTCGAACCCTGCGTGGCGGCCGCTAGGCAAGGTGTTGCGTGCTTACGAGATGCGGGCAGCAACCTTGCGCTGATCCGTCAGCTCGCGCGCCCGGGCATCCTCACGCTCTACAACAATCAGGGGCAGGCGGTGCGGTGGTTGCTGCTCGGGTTTGGTCGCGACAGTGTTGTCCTGCGCGCGCCGGGCGGGGAGCCGCTTACCGTTAGCCTGGCGTCGCTGGTGGCGGTATGGCACGGCGAGTTCGCGACGCTGTGGCGGGTGCCGCCGGACTATCGACCCAATGCCCGTGGCGCCGACGCGGAAGCCGCCATCGCCGCCGTTGCGGCGCGGCTCGCGATGCTGCCGCAGGCGGCCGGGCAGCCGGCCGATCAAACGCCGCGCGCAGCGATTGCCGCATTCCAGCTCGCGAACGGCTTGAAGCCCGATGGCAAGCCCGGCCCGCTGACGCTGATGCACCTCAACCGCGTGAGCGGGGTTGATGAACCTCGCCTGGATTCGCTGCGCTGAACGATCATGTCCTACATTCTTGACGCACTCCGCCGCGCTGAAAGCGAACGCACGCAGGGCCGCCTGCCAACGCCACTCGATCCGCCGATCGCCGGTGCCCCACCGTATTCGCCTGAACCCGCACCTGCCCGCTGGATCTGGATGGCCGGCGGCGCAGGCGTGGTGCTGCTTGCCGGTGTGCTCGGCGCGCTGTTGATGCGAAGCGTCGCGCCGCCACCGCAGCAATCGACCTCGCCTGTGGCGGCTGCTATGACGCCAAGCGCTCCAGCGCCACAGTCGATGCCGCGCGTGCCGGCACCAGTGCCGCATATCGCGCCCCCGCCGCACCCGACACCGTCGCAAGCATCCATGCAGCCGGCGCCGGCGCAACACCCACCGCAGCGTGAGGCGCCGTCGGTGCGCCCGGCACCGGTTGCAGTCGCGGTGGCGCCTGCTCCCGTGCCGCCGGCCACGCCGGCCAGCACGGCGCCGGAAGAAGGGGCACTACCGGGGCTTGCCGAAATGCCGGACGACATTCGCCGCGCGCTGCCACCGATGCGCTTCGAGGGCACGGTGTATTCGGATACGGCATCAAGCCGCATGCTGATGATCAACGGTCAGCTTCTGCACGAAGGCGAGTCCTTCAACGCCGACATTCGCGTCGAGCGGATCAAGCCGCGCAGCGCCGTGTTGAGCTATCGCGGCCAGCGTTTCGAGTTCTCGCGCCCGTAGCGGCGCCGCGTCAGCGCTGTGCCCAGACCCGGTGACGCGATGATTTACGGCGGCTGGCCGAATGCGTTGGGGATTTCGATGATTACCGGTGATCGCATCGCAACGCCGGCCACGCCGATCGAGGTGACGCTCAACGCGGAATCGCAGGGCCGCCTGACCGATAGCCTGTTGATGACGGGCGGGGGGCGGGTGTTTTCAGAGCGCCTTGTCACCTTGTTGCTCGACATGGGCGTCAGCAACATCGA
>CAMFLH010000321.1 GCA_945957295.1 uncultured Uliginosibacterium sp. | reverse complement strand
CGGCTTCGGCGGCGTGTAGGCGTCGAAGTCCAGCTTGGCGTGGTTGGCCGCGGCCGCCGAATAGGGCACCAGCAGCACGCCGCGCTTCTTGCCGTGCTGCTCGCGCACCTTCTCGTAGTCCTCGGCGACTTCGGCGACGAAGGTGTTGCGGTGGTCGATGGAGAGCAGCTTGGTGACCACGCCGACGGCGCGCGAGGCGTCCGGCACGTAGACCACCGGGCCTTCGTAGTTGGGCGCGATCTTGATCGCGGTGTGCGCGCGGCTGGTGGTGGCACCGCCGATCAGCAACGGCACCTCGAAGCCCTGACGCTGCATCTCGGCCGCGATGTGGCTCATCTCTTCGAGCGAGGGCGTGATCAGGCCGGAGAGACCAATCGCCTGCGCGCCGTGTTCGCGTGCCGCATTGAGGATCTTCTCCGCCGGCACCATCACGCCGAGGTCGACCACGTCGTAGCCATTGCAGCCCAGCACCACGCCGACGATGTTCTTGCCGATGTCGTGCACATCGCCCTTCACGGTGGCGATAACGATCTTGCCCTTGGCGGCGGCACCGGTACGCAGCTTTTCGGCCTCGATGTAGGGGATCAGGTGGGCGACGGCCTGCTTCATCACGCGGGCGGATTTGACCACCTGCGGCAGGAACATCTTGCCGGCACCGAAGAGGTCGCCGACGACGTTCATGCCGTCCATCAGCGGGCCTTCGATCACCGACAGCGGCGGCTTGCCGGCCGCTTCCAGCGCGGCGCGCGCTTCCTCTGTGTCGGCCACCACGTAGTCGGTGATGCCGCGCACCAGCGCGTGCTTCAAGCGTTCGCCGACAGGCTGCTCGCGCCAGGAAAGATCCTCGACGCGCTCCTTGGCGGAGCCCTTCACCTGCTGGGCGTACTCGACCAGCGCCTCGCCCGCACCCGGGTGGCGGTTGAGCACCACGTCCTCGACCAGTTCGCGCAGCTTCGGTTCGAGCTCGTCATACACGCCGAGCTGGCCCGCGTTGACGATGCCCATCGTGAGCCCCGCCTTGATCGCGTGGAACAGGAACACGGTGTGGATCGCCTCGCGCACATGGTCGTTACCGCGGAACGAGAAGGACACGTTCGAGATGCCGCCCGAGGTCTTGGCGTGCGGCAGGTTCTGGTGGATCCAGCGCACCGCCTCGATGAAGTCGACACCGTAGTTGTCGTGCTCCGCGATGCCGGTGGCGATGGCGAACACGTTCGGGTCGAAGATGATGTCTTCGGGCGGAAAGCCGATACCGGTGAGCAGCTTGTAGGCGCGCTCGCAGATCTCGATCTTGCGCTGGTAGGTGTCGGCCTGGCCCTTCTCGTCGAAGGCCATCACCACCGCCGCGGCGCCGTAGCGCATCACCAGCCGCGCCTGTTCGATGAACTTGGCTTCGCCCTCCTTCATCGAGATCGAGTTGACGATGCCCTTGCCCTGCAGGCACTTGAGCCCCGTCTCGATCACCTCCCACTTCGAGGAGTCGATCATCACCGGCACGCGGGCGATGTCAGGCTCCGAGGCGATCAGCTTCAGGAAGCGTTCCATCGCAGCCTGCGAGTCGAGCATCGCCTCGTCCATGTTGATGTCGATGACCTGCGCGCCGTTCTCGACCTGCTGGCGGGCCACCGCCAGCGCATCATCGAAGCGGCCTTCGAGGATCATCTTCGCGAACACGCGCGAGCCGGTGACGTTGGTGCGCTCGCCGACGTTCACGAACAGCGAATCGTCCGAGATCGCGAGCGGCTCCAGCCCCGAGAGATGCATCACATGGGCCTTCTTAGGCCGGTAAGCGGGCTTCACCGTCGCCACCGCTTCGCCGATCGCCTTGATGTGCGCCGGCGTCGTGCCGCAGCAGCCGCCAACGATGTTTACGAAGCCGCTCTGCGCCCATTCGCCGACCTGGCGCGCCATGTTCTCCGGCGTGTCGTCGTATTCGCCGAAAGCGTTCGGCAGGCCAGCGTTCGGGTGGGCCGAGCGCCAGGTCTCGGACACGCGCGCCATCTCCTCGACGTACTGGCGCAACTCCTTCGCACCCAGCGCGCAGTTCAGACCAATCGTCAGCGGGTTGGTGTGCGCGAGCGAGTCCCAGAAGGCTTCGGTGGTCTGGCCGGAGAGCGTGCGGCCCGAGGCGTCGGTGATCGTGCCGGAGATCATCACCGGCCAGCGGCGGCCGGCCTCTTCGAAGAAACGCTCGATCGCGAACAGCGCGGCCTTGGCGTTGAGCGTGTCGAAGATGGTCTCGACCATCAGGATGTCGGCGCCACCTTCGACCAGGCCCTTGGCCGACTCGATGTAGTCGGCGACCAGCGCGTCGAAAGTGACGTTGCGGTAGCCCGGGTCGTTCACATCCGGCGACAGCGACGCGGTGCGCGAAGTCGGGCCCATCACGCCGGCGACGAAGCGCGGGCGCCCGGTCTTCGCCGCGAACTCGTCGCACACCTGGCGTGCCAGCCGCGCACCGGCGACGTTAAGCTCGTAGGCAAGATCCTGCATGCCGTACTCGCCCTGCGACACGCGCGTGGCGTTGAAGGTGTTGGTCTCGATGATGTCGGCGCCGGCCTCGAGGTAGGCGGCGTGGATGTCGCGGATGATCTTCGGCTGCGACAGCAGCAGCAGATCGTTGTTGCCCTTCACATCGCTCGCCCAGTCGGCAAAGCGTGTGCCGCGGTAGTCGGCCTCCTGCAGCTTGTGCTTCTGCACCATCGTGCCCATCGCGCCGTCGAGCAGCAGGATGCGGGTTTCGAGCAGGTCGCGGAGTTCTTCGGTACGGTCGGCTTGCATCATCGTTCTCGTCTGTCGTGTTGCGTCGCCCTCATCGCAGGGCAGCGCAGAAATTCGGGGCAGGGTGCTTCAGCGGCCCTGCATCAGCGTATTCATCATCAGGCTTGCGATCGCATCGGCATCCGGGTGGTCTTGCTGACCCAGTGCGCTGACCACACGCAAGCGATCGGCCGGCGATTTGTTCTGCGAGAGCTTGAACTTCGCATCCACGCCCTGCATGTCGAGCGCGAAGCAGTGGATCTGCGCCAGCATGCCGGCGCGCTCGTCACGCCGCATGTGCCGCGTACCTTGCTCGCCGAGCGGGTCGGGGTCGAAGGTATCGAGCAGCTGGTCCAGCATGGCCTGCGCGGCTTCGCCTTCGATCACGCGGACCTTGGCCTGCACATGCACCGTCGCGTAGTTCCAGGTCGGCACACCCGGTTGTTCATACCAGGTGGGCGACACGTAGACGTGCGGGCCATGAAAGATCGCCATCACCGCAGCGCCTTCGCCAAGCAGCGCCGCATGCGGATTGGCGCGTGCCACATGCCCGACCAGCGTGCCGCTCGCGTCGGCCACCAAGGGCAGATGCGTGATCACCGGCGCACCGCCAGCCACGCTGATCAACGTGGCGAACGGGTGCTGCGCAATCAGTTGCGAGATGGCATCACGATCGGGCGCAGCGAAGTGGTCGGGAACGTAGAGCGTCATGACTGGCCCTGAAAACGAAAAAACCCGCTCGGCCTCGGTGGCGGAACGGGTTCTTTTGAAACGCGTCTCGCTTTAGCTGATTTCGACCCGATCGGGGTCGGCGCCCAGCAAGCTGAGGTCAAAGCGGCGCAGGGGTCGGATTTTGCTTGCCGCGCTTGCGCACTGTCAACAGAATTGCCCCTTTCGCGTCAGAGACTTGTAGGGCCTGTTCTCATTTGCCGCACCGGGCGCGCTCGCGAGAATTCGCCCCCAGTGCAAGGCGTGGCGAGGCAGCAAGGGTGGTGCCCTTGCAACGAGCCACAACGCAGCACTGGGGGCGAATTCTCCGAGCCCGAGGGGTTGCGTGTCTTG
>CAMFLH010000320.1 GCA_945957295.1 uncultured Uliginosibacterium sp. | reverse complement strand
ATATTCGACCGGAATCCACTCTCCCAGATGGTCAGTTTTCGGCCGGCGCTAACACAATGGTTGCTGCGGCCGGATAGTCACCACCAAGGCACGTCAGCAAGCGCACGAAGAACATGGGCGTATCCACGCCTCTATCTTCCTTGGTGTCCGTGCCGTTTTGGCACACTGGAATACAGTTATCCAGTGTGCCTATTTGGCACACCGAATTACGATTGTTCAGTGTGCCGCTCTGGCCCAGTTCGAACGGCGAACTCATCTCAGCTTCCTCCGAATGTCATTCATTCGTTGCCTGGCATCGGCAACCGAAGAGCTTTGCTCACGACGCCCGGTGAGCGGCGTTGGCGCCGGTATGTCCGCCGCCACGGTGGTGCGCGACCGCTCCACGGCGGCTTGCACTTGCTGCCGGTGAATGCGTTCCTTTGCCACCTGGACGCCAATCAGCGGAACAAACGCGCCTTGCTGCGAGCGGCGAATCAGCGAAAACAGATAGCCAAGGCGGCTGGCCACCTTGCCCTCAACCCGCAACTGACCAACCCATTCGTCGAGGACAGGCTGCTGCGCTGCCGGGGGAAGTTGCGCCACCAACTCCTGCGCCTTCACGGCTTCGTCTTCACTCAACCCCTTGGGCAGCGGTCGATCAATCTGAGCGACCAACTGCGCCGGCAGGTCTTCGCGCTTTGCTTTTGAATCGCCACAACCACCACGCTGGGCGGTTGCCGGGGCCTCGACGTTGGCGCTATCACCAGCGTTGGCAGGGTTTTGTAGTGGTCTTAAATTCTGTGTACTTAAAACCTCTCTATTAGAGCTGCCGTTTCCGTCCAGCTTGTTGGCCGGTATGGGCAGTTCTAGTTGGACGGTTTCGGAAGAGCTAGTTGGCTGGTTTGGGCAGGTCTGGATTGCACGTTTCCGCCAATCCAGTTGGCCGGTTTGGGCAGGTCTGGAATGTACGTTTCCGCCATTCCAGTTGGCCGGTTTGGGCAGGTCTGGAATGGCGGTTTCCGCCATTTCTTTAAAATCAAACGCTTGTGTGGCGTTTTCGTGTTCGATCGCGAGCGCGTCGGCGTCAGAGAACCCCGATTGCGAGCGCTGGCGGGCGCGAATGACGCGCTCAGCGATCGTCGCCAGCTCGATGAAGGTCAGCGTGCGCGGTTGAACCCCGCCACTGGATCGCTCGCGAATGAGTTGGCGTTCCTTGAGGAATGAACGCGCATGCCGCACGCTCTTCTCACTGAGCGACAAGCGGGCCGCACACTCGCCGATCGGTGCGTCCATCCACCCACTCTGGTTCTTCTTTGGATCGCGCTGCGTGCGTCGATTCACCGCGCACAGCTCGGACAGATAGAGCGCGGCGTGGATGCTGCCAGAGACATCGGCGAGCCCACGCAGGAATGCCACGTTGCGGCCGAGCAGGCCGCGCACGAACGCGTCGTCCCAACGCCAGCCGGCGTACTGTTTCTTCAGATGCCGTGCGATCTGGGAACCCATCTGGTCGAGTTCCAGGCGGTAGTGCAGGCGCGCCGGCACGCCCATCAGCCGTTCGCTGATGAGCCCTGAGGCCAGCAAGCAGCGGCGTGCGCGCTCCTGCTCGTGCCGCGAGAGGCCCGTCGCGGCGTGCCAGTCGCGGCGGGTATGCCAGAACCAGCCCTCACGCTCGGAACGGGCCGCCAGATACTTGCGCGACCAGTACAACATATGGCCGAGCATCAACGCGGCCTTCGCCGAACCCGTGAGTTCGGCCAGCACCGGGTAGTACTGGACATAGCGCTGACCCAGCACGCTCATCAACACGTCAATACTGCCCTGCTCGGGGCGCGCTGCCGGCAACAGAGAGGTCTCAGCGACGTGGGGAACCATTGCTGCCGGATGGTTCTGCAGCGGACTCGGTGCGAGCTGCCGTGTGCTCACGCTGCTGGCTGCAGGCGGCTTCGAGCAACTCGACCAAGCGTGCTGTGACCAAGCGATAGGACAAAGGTTGGTTCAGACCCCGGCGTTCCTGCAGGAGGCCGAGCTCGCGCAAACGCGCACGCGCACTTTCCTGCTCCCGGCGCGTCAGGCGTGTTTCGAGCGCCCATTCTTCTTGGGACTTCTGAAACCAGCCCTCCGGGTCGGTGCCCGACTCGGCGACGTGATAGGCCGCGTAGGCAAGCCAGAGTGCCGCCGTCAGGGAGCCGGTTACGTCGACGTAGATCGGGTGAAAGGCGATCGGCGTCTGCCCGAACAACTCCAAGAGCAGGCTCGGCGATAAGGCCTGCGCGTCGTCCTGTAGTGCCGGGTACGTGTTACTTGGCGAGAGCATGACCACCTCGCCCGGATTGTTCGTCGGAGAACTCATGCACGACAGCCCAGAGCGTCGCGATCGAATGGGTCGGGTGCGCCTGATGCAGCAGAAAATACTGCTCGCGCGGATCGCTACTTGCACTGTGCAAGCGCGCCCAGGTCGCGTGGATCGCTTCGCGATCGCTGGGCTCGGGCATCGTCGGGCGCCCTCGACGCCCGCTCGCTGCGCACAGCGCATCACGCAGCGAGCGCTGATCAGCATCGGACACCTTGAACAGTCGGGTGAGCATGTCCGGCGCGGCACCGTGCGTGATGAAGTACTCCAGCAGCACTTGGTTGCGTGTCATTGCGTCGAGCCGCATCAGGGCCGTGCTCAAGCGGGTTGGTTCCAGCTTGAGCACCACACCCAGCGACATCTGGGCGACCTTCTGGATGTCGCGAACCGGTCGATTGCGAAGATCGTCGAGCAACTCGGGTGACAGTCCCGCCTCAAGCAACGGATCAATGTGTCCGTCCGCAATCATTCGGATCAGGTAGTCCAACAAGGCCCGCTTGAGTCCGTCGTCATCGACCGGAATGCTCATCACACACCTCCGCGCGCTGCCAGTACCTCGACCAGGGCGAATTGCAGCAAGCACCATTGGCCACCCGCGGTCGGGTGCTGCAGGATCTTGTGCAAGTCCTTGCCGTTGATGGTCGGCGTGCCATCGACTTCCATCGCGCCGAGCATCTGATGCTCCCAGGTGATGCTGAAGGCGTCCGGCCCGAGCGCATCTGCTTCGACCGCTGCCCGCCAGCGCGCGCTGGCAGGCAGACGCTCCGCGAACTCCCGTGGGGTGCCAGGGTGGCCGAGCATCGGACTGCCAAACTGCCCCGACAGCGACGCCAAGAGCCGGAATGCCGCGGCCCTCAGTACAGCGATCTTGTCCGGAATCTGGTCGAACGACGCAAATTCGGGATCCTCGGCCGCCTCGATTGGTAGCGTCGCCGGCAGTTCGAGATAGAAGCCCAGCGGCAGCCCTTCAGCGGGCCGGATCCAGTGCGCGATGTGGGTGGTCTGCGCAAATTCGAACAGCGCCTGGTCGAAGGCCTCCATGAGAGCGTTCAAATTTCCGGGCTCGCTGGTCGAGTCGGCCGACGTCTGGACTGCGCTTGCTGCCACAGCGGAAGTTGCGGCAGGGGGCGTCGGTGGCACCGTTGCGGTAGGCCGCTTCTTTGGCTTGGTCACTTGCAGCCGCTCACGGCCGGCGGCCGGCGGCGTGACGGCTCCAGCGTCAGCCAGGTTGCCCGGCTGAATCCCGCTGGATGCATTGGCGGGACTCAACACCGGCGCCGTCGCCGCATCCAGCATCCGCCGGATCATGGTGATCTCGGTGGCGGGGCTGGCACTGACGTGCGCAGCCACCTCGCTGATTCGACGCGCGTCGGCCGACAGACCCAATGCCTTGCCAAACGCGGCGTCCATCGCATGAAGCAGCGCATCGAGCGACTGGCCGCGCAGTGCGACTTGTACGGCGTCATCGTCGCCGCGGTTGGCCTGCTGCGCGGCCAGCGCTGCGGCGATGCGTGTTTGGGCCTCACTGAAC
>CAMFLH010000319.1 GCA_945957295.1 uncultured Uliginosibacterium sp. | reverse complement strand
GGCTTCCGACGCCCATGCGCAGATCGATGCACTGAAGCTCGCTGCGCGGCGCACCAAGGTTGTCAGCGCGCATGTTATGGGCGGCGCGGCGATGGCGCCGGATGAGAAGGGCGGCGTGGTGCGGCCCGATGGCGTGCATCACCAGCTCGAAAACCTGTCGGTGCACGACGGCTCTGTCTTGCCGACTTCGCTGGGCGCGAACCCGCAACTGACGATCTACGGCATCACCGCGATGCTGAGCGAACAACTCGCCCAGCGTCTCGGCAAGGCCTGATCAGGCCGCTGCGCAGCTTGGCCGAATACCGCGTTCGGCGAATACCTCGCGCGCGGCGAAGAGGCCGTTGAGCGCGGCCGGAAAGCCGGCATACACTGCCATCTGCATCAGCACCTCGACGATCTCGTCCGCGCTGATTCCAACATTCAGCGACGCGTGCAGGTGCACCTTGAGTTGCGGGGTGGCGTTGCCCAGTGCAGTGAGTGCGGCGATCGTCGCGATCTCGCGTTCGCGCAGCCCGAGCTGTTCGCGCCGGTAGATGTCGCCGAACGGAAACTCGATCAGATAGCGCGCAAAGTCGGGGGCAATGTCGCGCAGGCTGTCGATGACCCGCTCACCGGCCTCGCCGTCGATCTGTTGAAGGGTTGTCCAGCCCTGTGTGTAACGTTCGCTGTTCATGGTCTGCTCCGGTTGATGTGGATGGCAGAGAGACCGACTGGGCAATCGCGTCGCGGTACCAGGCGAGCTTGCTGTCCAGCGCTGCGAGGTTGTCCTGCAGGCTTGCGAGGCGCGCCGCAACGGCTTCGCGGTGCTCACTGAGCAGCTCCAGGCGTTCGACGAGCGTCGCATCCCCGGCGGCGCGCAGCTGCGCATAGCGGCGCATATCGCGGATCGGCACGCCCATCGCGCGCAGGCGCATCAGGAAGGCCAGCCAGGCAACATCCCGTTGCGCGTACTGCCGCCGGCCGCCCGCATCGCGATGCACCGGTGCCAGCAGTCCGGCACGCTCGTAGTAACGCAGCGTGTGTGCGCTGAGGCCAAAGTGCTGCGCCATCTGCGCGATCGACAGGAATCCGTCCATCGGTTTCTCCATGGCCCCGAGCATCGAACTTTGAGTGCACTCCAAGTCAAGCGTTAATTGCCACGTAGCCGTAGCGCCAGCAGTCCGACCCATTCGTGCAGAGCGTAGAAGCCGCCGTAGGCGCTGCTGGCGCTGGGCAAGGCCGGCAGGGCTTGTGCTTCGCCGCCTTGCGAACCGAGGTACGCGGTGGGGGCGGGATACACCGTGAAGCCGGCACGTTCGAATTCGCCGGCGGAGCGCGGCATGTGAGCCGCGTGGGTGACCAGTGCGATGCGGGTGTAGCCCTTGGGTTGCAGCAGCTTCGCGCTGTACAGCGCATTCTCGTGCGTGTCGAGTGAGTCGCCTTCAACCCAGCGCGTCGCAATACCGAAATCCTCTTTCAAGGTGCGCCGCATCAGTTCGGCCTCGGAGGTGCCGCTGGTGGGCGAGCCACCGCTGACCAGCACCGGTAGGCCGGTCTCGCGCGCGAGTCGCGCGCCATAGCGCACGCGCTCCAGCGTGATGCGGTTGACGGTTTCGCCGCCAAGTTCGGGGGCGTTGCTGCGGCGCCCGCCGGCGAGAATCACGATCGCTTGCGCCTGCTTCAGTTGCGCGGCGGCAATCGGCCGGTCGTGTTCCAGCCCGCACAGCAGCCACGCAACGCTGTCGGGCCAGCACACGATCAGACCAATCACGAGCCCTGCCCACGCAATCCAGCGGCCTGCGCGTGGCCGCCAGCTCTGCCATAGCAGGCCCGCGGCGATGATCACCAGCGGCAGCATCGGTGGCAGCAGGAAAATGCCGATCAGCTTCTTGGCGACGAATGCGATCGAGAGTTGTTCCATGGTCGGCGTTGTGGCGAGCGGGGCGGGGCCAGTATTATCGCAGGCGGTGATCGCCGCCACGGCGTAGGATTCACCCCGTTGCCGCGCGACGGTTCATTGGAGAGCGATCTTGGGTGTGCGTGAAGTCATTCTGGGCGTAGTGGTGCTGCTGTGCCTCTATCTCGCCTATGTCGTCATGCGCCTGTTCCGCGTATCGCGCCCGCCACGCCCCGCCACGCCGATCGAACCCGAATACGAAACGATCCTCGACACCGTCGAGGACATCTCGCCCGCACCCCCGGCGACACAGATCGCAGCCGAATCGCTCACGCAAGCCGACCCGGCCCAGTCGCGCACCGAACGCGAAACCTTCGACGCGCTGGTCGAACTGGCGCGTTTGCGCTTTCAGGTTGAAGCACTGGAAGCCTCCAACGCGGAGCTGCGCGAAGAGGTCGCCAGCTTGCGCGAGACGCTGGGCGCCGACATCGCCGCGCTGCGCAACGCACGCAGCGTATCGCCGCAATACGGCGAAGCCGTCGTGCTCGCGCAGCGTGGCCTTGAAACCGATGCGATTGCCGAACGTTGCGGTATATCGATCTCGGAAGCCGAACTTGTTGCCGCGCTGGCGCGCGGCGCCCGAACCCAGGAGTAATGCGCATGGCCCCAGCCCGCCCCGCCGCCCCGCCGGAGAACGACGAGCGACGCCAGTTGCTGATGCGCGGCGGCGTTGCCGCTGTGGTCGTGGGGGTCTTGCTGGTCGGCCTGCTCGTCTGGGAGCGCACCGCGCAAGAGCCGTTGCCTGCGGTGGAAACGAAGACGGCCGTGGTGCCTACGCCTGCGCAGATCCGCGCGGCGAGCGGCGATGCCGCGCCGGTTGCGCAGTCCGCTGCGCTGACCGAGGCCTCGGCGCCGCTGCCGGCGGCAGCGGTCGAATCGCCTGCGCAGAGTGAGCCGACGTCGCCCGATGTGGCCGAAGAAACCCGCGGCGTTGCGGTGCCCGAACCGGCACCAGAGCCCGAGCCGCAACGCGCGACGCGCAAACCCGCTGCGGCGGCCGAAAGTACCGGCGGCCGCGTGCACCTGCAGGCCGAACAGGCAACGCCAGCGCCTGCACCGCGCCTTATCGTGCAGACCGAAACTGCACCCGCCGGCGCGAAGCCGCCAGTCGGCCGCGCCTTTGCACTGCAGGCAGGCGTATTCTCCACACCGAAGAACGCCGAAGAGTTGCGTGCCCGGCTGGAGTTGGCGGGTGTGCCGGCACAACTCGAAACCCGGGTCGTGGTGGGCCCGTTCCGCACCCGTCAGGAGGCGGAGCAGGCGCAAGGAAAACTCAAGGCCCTAGGGCTCGCTCGTGGTCAGTTGGTGACCGTGAAGCAGCCGTAACGAATGACAGAAGACGGCCCTTGTCGGCCGGACAAAGGAGAGGGGAAGCATGCAGATCGACAGCCCGAAGTTCGGCCGTATTGAAGTCGCCGACGACAAACTGATCACGTTCCCGGCAGGCCTGCCGGGCTTCGAGGACTGCCGTCGGTTCGCCTTGCTGCACCCGGATGCAGCCCAGTCGCGCGTGTTCTACCTGCAGTCGGTGGAGCAACCGGAGGTGGCGTTCTCAATCGCGTCGCCCGATCAGTTCGGGCTGCACTACGAGTTCAGCCTCAGTGATGCGGAACTGGCCTCGATTGGCTTGCAGCGCGCCGAAGATGCGGCGGTGATGGTGATCCTGCGTCGTGATGATCCGGAAAACGCCGCGAGCCCGCTGCGCGCGATCCTGACCGCACCGCTGGTGATCAACCTCGGTTCGCAGATGGGGCTGCAGAAGGCCATTGCCAACATCGGTTGCGACATCACGCTGCGTTCGGCGGACTAAGTCGCCACAAACAATTCAGGAGTTTGCTGTGAGTAAGGAAATCATCTCGACCCCGAAGGCACCCGCCGCGATTGGCACCTATTCGCAGGCGGTGAAAGCCGGCAACACGGTGTATCTATCCGGCCAGATTCCGCT
>CAMFLH010000318.1 GCA_945957295.1 uncultured Uliginosibacterium sp. | reverse complement strand
GTACACGGCCTTGCAACCGCGCACATCGTTCATGGCGCTGTGAGCGCCTTCGAGTTCGGAGCCCACCAAGATGCGGTGCGCTTCGACGAGCTTCGGCAGCTTGTTGCCCGGCAACTTGCAGAGCTTTTTCGAGCTGTAGCAGGTGCAGAAGCCCTCGCAGTCCTTCCATAGATCGGACGGCTGCGGACCTTCGCCTTGCGGGTCGTCGCGATAGCGCTTGAGGCCGATGCGAACGATCCGATCGTCGAACGTGCGGTTGTGAGCGATGCGCAGATCCGCCTTAGCTTGCAGCGCAAGCAGCATGTCGAGCGCTTCGTCTTCGGGAATGCCGACCTCAAGCGCGTACTCGGTGGTGATCCCGTGTAGCTCGGTCATTTCCGGCGGGATCACCCAGCCGTCGGGCTTGACGATCACGTCCATGCTGTCGATCACTTCGCGCGTTTCGTCATCCACTAGCTCGGCGGCCAGTTGAACGATGTGCGGCTGATCGGGGTGTTCCGACGGCTCTTTCCAGTTCGGGAGTCCCGTCGTCTCGGTGTCGTAAATGAGCAGGTGCATGACTGGCCTTTCAGGCTGCGTGCTTGTGGCTGGAAACGGCGACGACGTGCTTGATGATCGCCGTGCAAATTCCCGGGTAGTCGCTCTCGCGGTAGAGCACCGCGGCGCGTTCTTTCCCTACGGGTTGGATGCCGAGTTGCGCGAGCGCGTCCTTGGACACGCTGATCGGCGCAAGGCGGGAATTGATCTGGCCGAGCGTGATGCGCGCGCCGCTATCCGGTACGGCTTGCGACGGCTGGATCAGCGCGATCTCTTTGAAAGACAATCCGCGCACTGCAGCGACTTCCTCCGCAGGGGCCGACACAACTGCCGGCCCCCGAGCCTCTGCCGCTGGGGTGGTATTCGCTGCTTCCTGCTTGCGCTTCTCGGCCTCGCGCGCCTCGTGCTCGGTGATGCGTGCGCCGATCAGCGTTACGAGGTCATCGTTCGGCTTCTGCACGAGCGTTGAAACGTCGGCAAACAGGAAGGTGTGATTGCCGCCAAGCTCGCGTAGCGAAGCCAGGTTCTTCTGGATCTTCTCGAACGCTTCATCGGCCAGGATCTTCACGCGCGCCAACTCGGTGTCGACGGCGTTCTGGATGCTGTCCAGGCTCTTGAGGCTCTTGATCACGCCGCCGAAGTCCGCCGGGATCTGCGGCATGTACGGCTTGCCGATCGTGGCGTTGTGCGCGTCGACGTATTGCTTGAACGCGGTTTGCCCGGCGGTGACGATCGCGGTTTTCCGATTCTCTTTCTCGGCCTTGACCAGCTTTTCCAGCATCAGGCGGGTGTTGCGCGCCAGGTTGTAGTGCAGATCCACGGCCCGCTGCATGTCCGCGACGGTTGCCACCTGCTCAAGCGCGCCCGCCTTGGCCTGTTGAAGCGCTTCCTCGGCGCGGGATAGCGCCTTGATTGCAGCCTCGGCGTCGGCAAAGTCCTGATCCGTTTCCGGCTTCTTGTTGATGCCTTCCACGAAGGCGGTCAGTCGTTCGCCGAAGGTCTTGAGGTTGTCGCTCACCGACAGCGAGCCCTGAACCTGCACGAACACCGCGGGCAAGGCCTCGATCGGGGCGGCGACAGGTGCTACGGTCTTTTCCTGCGGTACATAGACCGCGGCATCCGCGTCAAACTGCTTCCAGCCGGCGACGATGCGGCGCTGCCACTCAGGATCAGGCGTGACCCACATGTGCACCATGTTTTCCCTGGTGCCGTCGGAAATGACGAAAATCAGGCGCTCAGCACCGGTGACCATCAGCACTTGCTGGCACTGCGGCGCATGCTCTTCCGGCAGGATGCCGTCGCGCACCATCGCGGCGTGCTCTGCGTTCCACTGCTTATGCTCAAAGGCGATATCGCCCGCCATGTTGATGCCGTCGCACGAAGCAGAAAGCACCCCCATCGAGTAGGTGGCCGGGTAGAGCTCGTCACCGATGATTTCCTCGACGATCGGCCGCGCCTTCGCCTCGACCTCGTGGCCGTAGTCAAGGATGTTTCGCTGCACCCAATCGGGGAAGTCACGCGGGACGCACGTCACTTTCGCGTGCAGCAGTTCGTTGCGCTTGACCTTCTTGCTCAGCCCCAGCATTGCAGCGGCTTCGCTGGCGCCGTGGTGGTTCGCGCGGAATGCGATCCACTCGTCGGAGCCTTGCGTCAGTTCGTGGCAAATGCGGTTCATTGCTGATTCCTTTCTGCCGCTTCCATTTCTGCAACGAACGGATCGACGATTTCGCCGTGTTCGGTCACGGCGGATTGAGTGACAACCGCACCAAGGCTGCGGATCGTTGCGCGCTGCGCGTCGCTCAACACGAACTTGCTGGCGATCTTCGCGATGATTTGGTCAGCAGAATTGCGGCCCTCGCGGATTGCGCGATCCCACGCGACGGCGTTGGCCTTTAGCTGGTCGTCGGTGTATGCCGGCAGAGCGGGGGGTGTGCTGGGCGGGACTACTTCGGCCGGGCCCATGTCACGCTCGGTCGTCATGTCCATGACCTCTTCGGCGATCGGAAGGCCGCGCAGCACGTCGGGGAACACGTCACGCAAGGCAAACGCGCGAGCACGCATCTGGCGCATGCGCTTGGGGTACTGCGTCCACGGACCTTGCTTTCCTTGCAGCCCGGCAACGCGCGCGTCTTCCATTGAAAAAGTGCGGGACTGCTCCGGCTCGCCGCGCCGCTTGACGCGGCATGTCGCCGTGTTTCCGTCGTCTGTCTCGATCACGAACTCACAGAGCGGCGACGCGCGAACGATCGCAAGCACCGAATCGCCCCACAGTGCAGGGCGGCCGTTGATCACGGCGATGTTCTGCAGTGACTGCATCGGTTTGAGCCCAAGTTCACCGCCCCACTGCATCGCGATCAGGCAGTTACCGGGGCGTCCCTTGAAGTCCTTGGGCACCATGTCGCTGTCGGCTAGGTACTTCGAGAAGGTGATCGCCTGTTCAAAAGTCTTTGGCCCAAGATCTAGCTGTGTGCCCGGCGACGCGATTGAAAGTTCGTTCATTGTTTGGCCTCGATCTCACGGTTTAAGGCATCCGTCGGCACGCCCATTTCGATGGCTCGCGCCACGGCTTCGCGGAAGGTGATAAAGCGCTGCTGCACCTGCAGCGCGAGCAGATCGACGAGTCGGCGAATGTCTTCGCCGTGGTGCCGTCGGTCGTAGCAAGAGGCGATGAACATCACAGCACCCCGAATGCAGCGGCCACGCATACGGCGACGAGCCCGATGCAGCAGCCGACGCCGATGTAGCGGTCAAACAGAGAAGCGCGCGCTTCGTCGGCCAGCGTCCAGCCCGGCGGCATTTCACGCACGAAGTCGGGCTTGTGCTGAGCGATGGGCGCCAGCGGCTTGCCGTGTGCCGGGAAGCGGATCACGTTGTCGCCTTGATTCAGTTCGGCGGCGAGTTCGCGGCGCGCTTCGATCAGCGCGCGCTTGCGGAGCAGGGCGCGCAGCGGCTCGGCGTCGCCGTCCATCAGCGCGAGCAGGGCAGAGCGCAAGACGTCGGGGGGCTCGGCCATGCACACGTCGCCAAGCAATTCGTCGATCTTTTGACCGTCGAGCAGGTAGGCGTCGGCGCGGTCTTCTGCGCTCTCGATCTCGTCACTCTCGAAGTAGGCCGGGTCGATCCACAGATCGCCGGGGCCGGGAAGGCGGGCGTTCATGCTGCGAGCCCCGCGCCAGCAAAGCGGGCAGCCTCGATGCGGCGGTCAATCTCCGCGTCGACGGCGTGTTCGCGATCGGCCTCGGCATCCGCTTCGGCCTGCTTGAACGAGCGGCGGCCGAAGTCCTCGGCCACTAGGGCAATCAGCATGATTCCCAGATCCATCGCACGGCCGGCGTGGATCCTGTCTCTTAAA
>CAMFLH010000317.1 GCA_945957295.1 uncultured Uliginosibacterium sp. | reverse complement strand
CTACACCGTCTAATTCGTCGGCAGCGTCAGATGTGTATAAGAGACAGGCACCGGCATGGGGGCGGCGGGGTTGTTCGAGGCGGTCTAACCTGTCGGCGCGAGGTGGGCGGCGTTTTTTCGTTGGCCCACCCCCAAAAAAACGGCCCGCAGTTCGCGGGCCGTTTCTCTTTGCGCTGAGTGGGTCAGTACGACGTCACGACGTTACCACCGTCGCCAACGGCGATATAGCCGCCGCTATACCACAGCACGCTGTTCTCGCTCGCGCCGGTGCTGGTGGCAACCCAGCTCTTGCCGTCGCTGCTCACCCAGGCTTGGCCTCCGGTACCGACGGCCATGAAGCGTGAGCCGTGCGCAATGGATTTCATGTCGCCCATGCCTGCGACCGAAATCTCCTCCCAGGCGAGGGTGCTCGGATCAGTGTTCCGGTAGACCTTGCCGTTGCTACCCACCGCGAGATAGATCGCCTCGTTGTAGTAGCCATACGTGACAGAAGTCAGGTTGGCCGGAGCGCTTGAGTTCACGGCGTGTTTGCGCCAGCTGATGCCATCGGAGCTGGTGATGATCCAGCCGTTATCGCCCACCGCGTAATACGTGCCGTTCAGTACGCGGATCGACTTGAGGTTGATGCTGGTGTCGGCCGTAGCAGAGGCCGACGCCGTATAGCGATCGGTGGCGTTGTTGGCGGTATTTGCGGCGGTATCTACGGTCAGCCGATACGCCGTCCAGGTTATGCCGTCGGCGCTGATCGAGACCGCGCCGCCGTCACCCACGGCGACGAATCCGACGCTGCCAAGCGCAACACCGTGCAGGGCCGACGTGGTGTTTGAAGTCTGGGGTTTCCACTGGTCGAGGTAGTTCGTGGACGACCCATCACTCGTCCAGACGGCGGCCTTCCCGTTGCCGTCGAGATCGCCGACGACCACCGTGCGCGGCGTCGTGCTGTTGTAGGCCGCACCGTAAAGTCTGGGCTGAGCAGGTGCGCCCCCCTCCAACGGCGGAACGGTGCCTGCGCTCGCCCAGGTCAGTACCGGCGTGCCCGTCGCCCACGATACGGTACCTACCTGCACTGCGCCGCTGTCACCGACTGCGAGGAAGCGTCCGTACGCAAACGAAACATGGTTCAAGTTGCCTGCGCCCGCGGCGACGTTGGTTGTCCAGACGGAGCCCGATTGCCGGGGAATGATGTTTCGTACGGTCGGCGTTTCTCCGCCGGCCGGGCCGTTTCCGTGCGTCGCATTCATGAAGAACGAGTACGGCAAACCGTTCGTGAGGCCACTCAAGATATACGGCGAGGTGACCGGCGCGATGATGGTGGCCTCGGGGTACTTGCGATAGTCATCGCGCGTGGCGTTTTCTGCTTGTGCCTTGAAAAGCCAGTAGCGGAGGTCGGACGTGGCACTCTGATCATCCCAGGTGATCGTCACCTGGCCGTCGCCGGGAATGACCTTGAGGCCCGTCGGCGCATCCGGTTTGTTGTCGTTGCTGCTGCTGCCGCAACCGGCGAGGAGGGCGAGCGAAGTCAGCGTGGCGAGCGCGACGGCGCGCGAGCGGGTGGTGAACACGAGAAGGATTCCTCCAGCAGATTCGGGGCGGCGCGTCGAGCGTTGCTCGCGCAAGTCTTGGTGGTGCGAAGGGTTACCCACATCGGGCGTGCATCCCTCGCAGCGTTTGGCCGCCGGGGCAAGAAAACGCGACGAGTCTAGCCGATGGCCCCAAGGCGCACAAACGCCGAACCGTGAGCAAATCTTCCCGCACGGATTAGGCTGTGCTCCCTAAGCGTTCCGTTGTCGCTTCCGTTTTGTTGCGCCATACCGTACCGTACTGATGCGAGCGGCCGGACACGATCCAGAACAGAGCCGCCGAGGAGACAGACATGAAGCTTTCCGATCTGCCGCAAACCGGCCTGGCTGCTGCATTTGCCGCGCAACGCACGGCGTTTGCGCGCGAGCCGATGCCGGACGCCGCCGCGCGCCGCGCGAACCTCGATCGCCTCGCCGAGTTGCTGAAGCAGAACCAGCAGGCCATCTGCGAAGCGATCTGCGCCGACTTCGGCCACCGCTCGCACACCGAAACCCGGCTGATCGAGATCTTCCCGAGCCTTGAGGCGATCCGCTATGCGCGGGCCAAGCTTGCGCGCTGGATGAAGCCTGCGCGCCGGCACACCGGGCTGTGGTTCCTGCCCGGCCGTTCCGAAGTGCGTTACCAGCCACTCGGCGTGGTGGGCGTGATCGTGCCGTGGAACTATCCGCTCTACCTTGCGGTGGGTCCGCTCGTCGGCGCTTTGGCGGCGGGTAATCGTGTGCTGATCAAGATGAGCGAATTCGGGCCGAACTTCGGTGCGCTGTTTGCTCGCCTGATCGGCGAGGCCTTTCCGCCGGATCTGGTCAGCGTGGTGCTGGGCGGTGCCGACGTCGCGGCCGAATTCTCCGCCTTGCCCTTCGATCATCTGCTGTTCACCGGCTCCACGCCGGTCGGCCGCATCGTGATGGCCGCCGCCGCAAAGAACCTGACGCCGGTGACGCTGGAGCTGGGGGGAAAATCCCCCGCGATCGTTGCGCCCGGATTCGATATCACGACGGCAGCGCAGCGCATCGGCTTTGGCAAGACCATGAACGGCGGCCAGACCTGTATTGCGCCCGACTATGTGTTGCTGCCGCGCGGACAGGAAGAGGCCTTCCTCGCCGCCATGCGTGCGTTCGCACACAAGCTCTACGGTGACGCGGCTTCGCCGGATTACGCGAGCGTCGCGCACGAGCGCCACTACACCCGCCTGCAAGCCTTGCTCGACGAGGCGCGTGGCCTGGGTGCGCGGATCGAACCATTGCTGCCCGACGGCGCGATCAGCGGCCGCAAGATGGCGCCGGTGCTGTTGCTGGACGGTACGCCACAGATGCGCGTGATGCAGGAGGAGATCTTCGGGCCGATCCTGCCGGTGATCCCGTATGACTCGCTTGATGAGGCGATCGCCTACGTCAACGAACGCGATCGCCCACTCGCGATGTATGTGTTCGACGACCAGCGCGGTCGAGTTGAGGCGCTGCTCGATCGCACAGCATCGGGCGGCGTCACGGTGAATGACTGCATCCTTCACATCGCTCAGGACGACATGCCATTCGGCGGCGTCGGGCCGTCCGGCATGGGGCGTTACCACGGCCCGGAAGGTTTCAAGACCTTCTCGCAACAGCGTGCGGTGTTCCGGCAGGCGGCGCTGAATGGTTCCTCGCTGTTGCACCCGCCGTTCGGCAAACCGCTTGCGGACAAACTGATCAAGCTGATGTTGCGCTGAGTCAGTTGCGGCACCGCGCTTGTGGAATTCCGTCGGTGCTGCTGGCGTCCAATCACAAGAGTGATCGGACTCGCGCAGGTAGAAATGCACGCATGGAGTCGAGCCTTCGCATCATGAGCATCAACGCATCACGACGTCGCTTCCTGTTTCTCGGCGTCAGCGCCGGGGTTGCCGCTGCGCTGGGTGTTGCCGCCGCATGGCCGGACAGCGCAGCCCTGGAAGACGACGCATACCGTTATGGTTTTCTCACCGCGCAGGACCGCGCGATTCTCGCTGCGCTAGCGCCCGCAATGCTTGCCGGCGCATGGCCTGCGGATGCCGCAAAAGCCACGGCCGAGACGCTGAGCTTGCTGCGCGGCATCGATACCGCCTTAATGGGTATGCCGCCGCGGGTGCGCGACGACATGCGCAAGCTCTTCGGCCTGCTTGGTCGTCAGGCAGGTCGCGTGCTGGCTGCCGGCTCGCTGGCAGCCTGGGCGCAGGTCGACCCGATCCGCGCAGCCGCCATCATCACGCGCTGGCGCGACCATTCGCTCGCGCTGATGCAGCAGGCTTACGGCGGGCTGCACGACCTCACCTACGGCGTCTGGTACGGCAACCCCGAGCACTTCGCGGACTGCGGCTACAGCGGCCCGCCCTCACTGAAGCTGAACCCATGAG
>CAMFLH010000316.1 GCA_945957295.1 uncultured Uliginosibacterium sp. | reverse complement strand
ATACGCGAGAGGCTCCGGTCTCGTGGGCTCGGAGATGTGTATAAGAGACAGGCCGGTGAGAGGGGCAGTACTGGGGCAATGGCCACCGTGATGGCGAGTCCGGTGATCAACCGAATGTGCCGCGGCATACCAACGTTGTTGAAGATCGGTGCACTCGTCAACATCGCCAGGATACGGAATGCCGGGTAGGCGTACATCGCCAGCCAGCCAGCCCAGTCCGCGCTGGTGAACGTGAACATGCGGCTGGCGCTACCCGATCAGGCCCGGGATCGAGGCGTAGAGCCGGCGAATGTAGTCGGTGATCGTGGTGAGCATCCACGGACCCGCGATCAGTAAGGTCACGAACATCGCCATCACCTTCGGCACGAAGGTCAACGTCATCTCGTTGATCTGGGTGGCGGCCTGAAAGATCGATAGCACCAGACCTACGACGAGGGCACACAGCAGGGGCGGTGCCGAAACCATCAGCACGATTTCGATGGCGTCGCGCCCGAGCGCGATAACTGTGGTGGGTGTCATGTGGGCCCCCTAGGCGAAACTATTGACGAGCGTGGCGACGACCAGATTCCAGCCGTCGACCAGTACGAACAGCATTAACTTGAACGGCAGCGAAACGATCACGGGCGACATCATCATCATGCCCATCGACATCAGTACCGACGCCACCACCATGTCGATGATCAGGAAGGGCAGGAAGATGATGAAACCGATCTGGAATGCCGTCTTGAGCTCGCTGGTCACGAATGCCGGGATGATTACTCGCATCGGTAGTTCCTCCGCCTTGTTCACCTTCGGCGTTTTCGCGAGCTGCGCGAACAGCGATAGATCGGCCTCGCGCATCTGCTTGAGCATGAAACCTTTCACCGGCACCGACGCGCGTTGCAATGCCACGTCGAACTCGATGCGGCCCTCGGCGAGCGGCTTGTAGGCGTCTTCATACACTCGGTCGGCGACCGGGCTCATGATGAAGAAGGTGAGGAAGAGCGACAGCCCCATGATCACCTGGTTCGGCGGTGAAGTTTGGGTGCCGAGCGCGTGGCGAAGTAGCGAGAAGACGATGATGATCCGGGTGAAGCTCGTCATCATCAGCACGACCGCGGGGATGAAGACCAGCGAGGTCATCATCACCAGCGTTTGTACCGTGATCGAGTAAGTCTGGCCGCCGCCGGGCCCCGGCGTGCTGCTGAAGGCAGGAAGTGCCTGTGCAAATGCCGGCACCGCCAGCAGCGCCAACGGCAGCGTCAGCAAGGCGCGACGTAGATCAACCCTCATGGCGGCCCCCTTTCAGCAAGGCGGCAAGCTTGCGCTGGAAATCGCCTTCAATCGGTGGTGGCGCTGTGATGCGCGGCACTTCGTTGGCGTCGAGTGTTTGCAAGGCCGTGACACGACCCGGTGCAACGCCGAGCACCAGTACCTTCTCGCCGAGCTCAACCAGTACGACGCGTTCGCGCGGCCCGACTGCCGTACCGCCGATAACACGCAGCGCGGCCTGGCCGTTGCCGCCGCGTGCCTGCAGTCGCTTAATGACGTGCAAGAGGCCATACAGGCTTGCGAGCACAACCGCCAGCCCGAACAACATCGACAGCAGGCTGCCACCTGCATCTGCAACGCTGGCAGAGGCGGAGGCCGGCGTCAGCAGGGCTGCGAGCGTTAGGTGTATGGAACGGGTTGAGGGTCTGGGCATCGCGGTATCACAGGTTGGATATGCGATGCCATTGTGCGGCCGGCAAGAATTGCCGGCCCGTGGATTAGCGTGGGAAAGCGGGCGCTATTCCGGCGCTTTCTTGATTGTGTCGCTGCGCGATGCGCTGTCGGGCGCCGCCGGCGCCATGAAGGCAACCGGCGCCCGAGCGGGCCGCGCCGTTGTGCGCGCTTTAGAGCCCGCGAACCTTACGCATGCGCTCCGACGGCGTGATGATATCGGTGAGGCGGATGCCGAACTTGTCGTTCACAACCACCACTTCGCCTTGCGCGATCAGCGTGCCGTTGACCAGCACATCCATCGGCTCACCGGCCAGCGCGTCGAGCTCGACCACCGAGCCGTGCGCGAGCTGCAGCAGGTTGCGGATCGACAGTTTGGTGCGCCCGAGTTCGACGGTGATCTGGACCGGAATGTCCAGAATCATGTCGAAGTCGTTCATCGACGTGGGCTTCTCTCCCGCGCCGAACTCAGGGAACGCAGCACGCGCCGGTTCCGGCGGTGGTGGCTCGGCCATTGCGGCGTCCGCAACCGCCTGTTCCTGCATCGCTGCAGCCCAGTCGTCTTCACTGATTTGTTCTTCGTCAGCCATCATGGCCTCCCAGTTTGGCCGCGATCAGGTTGATCTCGCGGTCTTCCGGCGGCACCAGCCGTTCAATCCGCACGGCGTGGTAGCCGTGGCTGATGCCGTGTTTGCCTTCGAAAGCCGGTACGCCATCCACATGGCCTTGAACCAGCTCCGGTATGTCGAGCGGAATGATGTCGCCCACCTTGAATTGCACGACGTCCCGCAGCGTGACGTTGGTCTTCGCCAGATCCACGGTCAGGTTGAGCTCAATGCTCTGGATCTGCTTGGTCATCAAACCCACCCAACGCTTGTCCTGCGTGAGATGGTCGGACTGCATCGTGCTGTAGAGCAGGTCGCGGATCGGCTCGACGGTGGAGTAGGGCAGGCACAGGTGCATGTCCGCCTGGGTGCCGCCGAACTCGAGCGCGAAGTTCATCGATACGACGATTTCGCTCGGCGTGGCGATGTTGGCGAACTGTGGGTTCATTTCGGAGCGGACATATTCGAACTGAATGCCGAACACCGGCGCCCAGGCCTTTTCCATCTCGGTGAACACCACTTGCAGCAGGCCGCGGATGATCCGTTGCTCCGTCGCAGTGAAGTCGCGACCTTCAACCCGCGTGTGGAAGCGCCCGTCACCTCCGAACATGTTGTCGACCACCAGGAACACCAGGTTCGGGTCGAACACGACAAGGCCGGTGCCGCGTAGCGGCTTCACCATGATCAGGTTCAGGTTGGTCGGCACCACCAGATTGCGCACGAACTCGCTGTACTTCTGCACCTTGATCGGCCCCACCGATACTTCGGTGTTGCGGTGCATGTAATTGAACAGGCCGATGCGAAGGTTGCGCGCAAAGCGTTCGTTGATGAGTTCCATCGTGGGCATGCGCCCACGAACGATGCGTTCCTGCGTCGCCAGGTTGTAGTTGCGTATGCCGCTGGTATCGGCATCGCCCTGGTCGACTTCATCGGTTTCACCGGTGACGCCACGCAGTAGCGCATCGACCTCTTCCTGCGAGAGAAAGTCTTGAGCCATGGTCGGGTCCCGGTCTGTCCTGTGTTGCCCTTACTGGACGATGAAGGAAGTGAAGAGCACGGATACGATTGGCCCGCCCTCGTCGTGGTCGGCGCCTTTTTTCTTTTTCTTGGGCGGCTCATAGCCGAGCGATGTATTCGCCTCGGTACGGATCTCTGCCGCAAGCGCCTCACGTCCTTCGGGGTTGGCGATCTCGGAAGCCTTCTTGCCCGACAGCAGCATCAGGATGCGGTGCCTGATCTCGGGCATCAGCAGCTTGATCTGGTCGCCGGTGTGGGCGTCGGCGACGCGGAATGACAGCACGACTTGAAGATACTGTTCACCGTTTTCCGGCTGCAGATTGACGACAAACGGTTCCAGTGGCACGAAAACCGGTGGCGCTTTCGGATCAGCGTGCGCGGCAGGTTTTTCCTCATCCGCCTGGGCGTCCTCGCCGTCCGCGTCAGCCGCCTTTTTCTTCTTGCCGAGCACCAGGAATGCACCGCCGCCGGCAAGCGCCACCCCCACCACCGCGGCGATGATGATGATCAGCATCTTCTTGCTCTTCTTCGGGGCGGCTTCGCCTTCTGCGGGTTTGGCGGGCTTGCTCGACATTACTCAAATCCTTCTCGGTGGTTCGGTGAGGCCTGACAGTACCCGGTGTTGCCGGATTGAGGTACCGCTAGGGGTGATTATTCCCTCTGT
>CAMFLH010000315.1 GCA_945957295.1 uncultured Uliginosibacterium sp. | reverse complement strand
GATAGGCTCCGGTCTCGTGGGCTCGGAGATGTGTATAAGAGACAGACATAAATCAGAAAAAACCCGTCACTTCAACAAGTTGCCGAACTTCTGGCGGAACTTGGAGAGCTTGGGCGCGACCACGATGGCGCAATAGGGCTGCGATTGATGACCGCGAAAATAGCCTTGGTGATACGTCTCTGCCGGGTAGAAGTGCGACGCGGGCGCCAGTTGGGTAACGATCGGATCGTCAAACACGCGACCTTCGGCGAGCGCTGCCATGAGTGATGCAGCCTCTGCACGTTGCGTTTCGTCGGCATAGAAGATCACGCTGCGATACTGCGATCCGACATCGTTGCCCTGCCGGTTAAGCGTCGTTGGGTCATGAATCGCGAAGAACACTTCGAGCAGCTCGCGGTAACTCACAATCCCGCTGTCGAATTCGATACTCACCACTTCCGCGTGACCGCTATCACCGCGACAGACAGCCTCATACGAGGGATCCGGCAGATGCCCGCCGCAGTAGCCTGACGTCACCTGCCGCACACCCCGCATCTGCTCGAAGACAGCCTCAAGGCACCAGAAGCAGCCGCCACCCAAGATCGCCGTCTGCACGCTTGCCTGCTCACTCATCGCCCACCTCCGTGTAAACTTGTCGCCATCTCGACGTACGCAGATTTGACCGCAGTAATGCAACACTGTTTCACAGTTCAGCGCTTAATTTCTCCGCCGATTTGCCGATCGGGGGATGCATGAAGGTAGAAAAACAGGCGGACGGAATTTGGGTCGTTCGGACGCCGGACGGCCGGGTGGCGGGCACCCTTGACGGCCGCTACGGAGAATGGGTTGCACGTGCCGGCGCGCTCACGCTTGGCGTCTGCCGTTCGCGCCAGACGGCGGAAATTCTGGTGCGCGCACACGCCAGCGGCCAGAAATCAGCGAAGTGGCTCAACGGAAACTGATGTTGTAGTGCAGGTCGATCGCGTTGTCGCTGCCCGCTCGGGCCACCATCGAAATCCGCCGCGTCAGCGCGTAACTCAACTTCACCAGACTCTCGCTGCCGCTCAAACTCTGTTCGTAGGTCAGGTTGATGTCGTTCGTCAGCCGTTTGCTCAACATCACCACCTGCCCTGCAACCGTATCGCCGCCAGCGCTGGCGCTGCTGCTTGAAAACCCGGTGGCGGAGCCGGCGACCTGGCTCGTTGCGCCATGACCCAAACCGCGGTTCTCTGACTGCGCGATCATTATCTGGTCGATACCGAAGGTGTTCGCGATCTGATTCGTCAATCCGCCGGTCTGATCCCCCAGCACCGCGCCCGCAGCAGCCATCAGCATCGCTGCGTCGCCGTCGGAATTGCCGCCCGGCGCGCGGCCCAGCACGATCCACGAGAGCTTCTCGGCATCAGGGACATTCGGTTCCGAGATCAGCCTAACCTTCGGCCGTTGCGCCGAGCCGGTGATCTGCACTCCGGCCTCAACCGCCAAGCCCTTGCGAACGGCCTCGATCGACAAGGTCGGGTTATCCAGCGGCCCCTGAAAGGTGATCAAACCCTCATCAATCGACAAACGCTGACCATAGGCATCGTACTGGCCATCACGGGTTTCGATACGCCCGCTGGCACGCAAGGCCTCGCCGGGCCGCGCACGCAGCCGGATCGAACCCGCCAGGCGGGTGTCGACACCAAAGGCATGCAGATAGAGCGCGTTGCCAAGGTCGGCTTCAACATCTGCCGTGATGTGGAAGGGCTTCTCCTGCTGCTTGGTGCGACCGCGCACCACGACATCGTCGTCGAGCGTGGGCGCGCCAGTCCGCGTCGGCCCGATGAAGCCGGCCGGCACGGTCATGTGGCCGGTCACCGCGATCGAATCCCAGCCGCTCTTGATCTCCCCCTCGCCCGAGAGCATCAGCCAGAGGTCGCGCCGCTGCAGGATCGGCAGGCGATCTGCGTTGAGACGGAAACGCCCTTCGCCGGTTGCGAGCTCCACGGTACCGGTGGCGCTGGCACTGCCGGGCTGAATCGTGAGGCCGGCGTAGTCGATGCGCTTTTCGTTGGGCTTCACCCGGCTCGGGGATGTGAAGGAGAGATCGTCCAGATACAGGCGGTCGGCATCAAAACGCGCCTTCAGCACACCGCCGCCCAGGCGCAGCCCCTGCTCCACCAGCATCAATCCCAGTCGCTCGCCGCTGATCGCACCGCTCGCAACCGGGTTGCCGGGGGTACCACTGAGCGAGAAATCACCGACCAGCGCCCCCTCGGTGCGCAGGTTCGGGTCGATCAGTGGCCCGATCCAATCCACCGACGGCACCTCAAGCCGGGCCCGCCCCAGCAGGGGCTGACTGCGCGCAATACGCCAGCGGTCCCCCTCGCGCCGCGACTGAGCGGTTGCCGACGCGGAGATCACACCAATCCGCGCGCCCGCGGCGCTGACGGCCAAAGCAAGCCGGTCATCGTTCGCGGCCACGATGGCTTCAAATTCGGTGAGCCCCAAGGCTACCGGCGCATCGCCTTCAAGCACGAGATCCCCGGCTTCGCGGAACACCCGGATCTGGCCATTCACCGCCTTCTGCAGATGCAGATCCCACTCGGCCCCCATTTGCAACGTGTTGCCACGAGCGACCACCTGCTGTGATTCGTTGAGCGCGAGCCCCAGGCGCAGGCCCGTCATGGCGCCCTTGGCGACGATTTCGTCGGGGCTCCAGCGCGTCTCATCGAGTCGGAAGGATGCGCGCTCGCCGCGCAGGCGCATCTGGCCAAGCTGGAAATGGTCCGGGCCAAACTCCAGTGTCGCCGGCTCGACGAGTGAAGCCTCACCATTCCACTCCAGATCGAAGCGATCGAGCATGCCGTTCCAGTCGAGCCGTTCCGACAGGCCGCCGTGCGCAACCAGTTGCAGCGCATGTGAACGCGGGAAGTCCGCCTCCAGCGTAACGCGGTGATCCGAGCGCTTGCCCATTACCGTCAGCGCGCCACGATGCACGATCTGATCCGCGCCCGCAGACGAGCGCAGACCGCCTAGCGTGAAACGCACATCGATGGCCCCTTCGCGCCCTTCGCTCAAGCGGCCGCGCAAATTCACCGCGTCGACACGAACAACGTCCGGCACCGCGAGTTGGGACGCTGCGAGATCGATCTGCCCGGCAGGCTGTTCCAGTGTGCCGCTGAGCGTGCCGCGGGCCGACAGGCGGCCGGAGAAGCCCTGACCGAGATGCTCAAGCTGCGGGGCATCAATGCGCAGCGCAAGGCGGTCACCCGGCGCGCCAAATGCCCCCTGCAACACGAGCCGGTTGCCCAGCGCAACCAGGTTCAGATCGGCGTGGTGAACACGCGCCCCCGCGAGCGACAACGAGCCTCCGCCCGACAAAGGCATCCCGGCCAGGCGGCTATCGGCAAGCTGTAACTGCGCCTCCAACGCCAGCCGCGGAGCAAGGCGGCCGCTCGCAGCCAAGCTACCGCTCAGTTGACCGTGGGGGGCCTGCTTCCAGAACGCTGACGGATCGAATTCACGCGCCTCGCCATCGATCTTGAAGGCGTTCGCCGAGCCGAGATCGAACCACCCGGTTGCGCTCGCCAGCATGTTGCCGGAGGAGAGGCGAAGGCGCTGTACCTCAAGGCGCTGGGCGCGCAGATTGCCCGCCAGATCGGCCATCAGCCGCCCGTCGCTCAGGCGCCCTTCAACATATTGACGCTCGGGTTCGCCACGCGCATTCAGCTCGCCGCTCAATCGCGCGGCCGGCAGCGCCTTGTGAAGACGGCTCGGGTCCACGCCTGCGAGAGCGATACGCGCATCGGTGCGGCCGACCGCGTCAGAGGTCCCCTCGGGCGAGGGGCGCCAGGCCAATGCGCCGGAGACACGGCCGCCCCCGGACAATGCGAGGGCCAACTCTTTGACGATCAGTTCGCTGGCGTCAAAAGTCAGCCGGCCGGATAGTTGCTCGATCGGCAGCCGGCCCTGGTCGATACGACCTGGTGCTGCATTGGTGATCTCGACTGGCCCTTCGATACGAGATTCGGCC
>CAMFLH010000314.1 GCA_945957295.1 uncultured Uliginosibacterium sp. | reverse complement strand
GGCCGATGCGCATGCCGGGGCGCAATGTCAGCGCCACATTCTCCAGCACGCGTTTGTCGGCATAGCCGGTGGCGACGCGGTCGAGCACCAGCATCGGGTCCGGCGCGCGCTCGGGCGCCGGGATCGTGAAATCGAAGGGCGTGTCGACGTGCGCGGCGGCGATGCGCTCCATGCGGTCGAGCGCCTTGATACGGCTCTGTGCCTGGCGCGCCTTGGTGGCCTTGGCGCGGAAGCGGTTGATGTAGCTTTCCAGGTGGGCCACTTCACGCTGCTGGCGTTCGAACATCGACTGCTGCTGTGCGAGCTGCGCCGCCTTCTGGCCTTCGAAATCCGAGTAGTTGCCGGTGTAGAGCGTGAGGCGTTGGTCGGCGAGGTAGAGCACATGGTCCACCGTGCCGTCGAGGAAATCGCGGTCGTGCGAAATCAGCACCAGGGTGCCACGGTAGCCGGCCAGCCACTTCTCCAGCCAGATCACCGCGTCGAGGTCGAGGTGGTTGGTCGGTTCGTCGAGCAGCAGCAGGTCGGAGCGGCACATCAGCGCCTGCGCGAGGTTCAGCCGCATGCGCCAGCCGCCGGAGAAGCTCGCAACCGGGCGTTCGATCTCGTTCGGCAGGAAGCCTAGGCCATCCAGCAGCGCCGCGGCGCGTGCGCGTGCGCCGTAGGCGTCGATTTCCAGCAGGCGGGAGTGGATTTCGCCGATGCGGTGACCGTCGTGTTTCTCCTCGGCGACTTTGAGCTCGGCTTCCAGCCGGCGCAGTTCAGCGTCGCCGTCGAGCGCGTATTCGATCGCCGGCTGGTCTAGCGCCGGGGTCTCCTGCGCCACATGGGCGATGGTCCACGCCGCGGGAATCTCCAGGTCGCCCGACTCCGCATGCAGCAGCCCGCGCAGTGCGGCGAACAGCGTGGATTTGCCACTGCCGTTGGCGCCGACAAGGCCGATGCGCCAGCCGGGGTGGATCTGCAGGCTGGCGCCGTCGATCAGGCGCTTGGCGCCGCGGGCGATGACGAGGTTGCGGAAGAGGATCATGAGAAGGCCGGGCTGCGAAAACCCACAATTGTAACGGCGCGCTGCGCTGCAAAATCGGCTATCGTTCTGCCTCCCCGATTCCGTCTTTCCGCATGTCGCGTTCCGTCACGCCCCTTCTCCTAGTCCTCGCTCTGTTTGCTGCGCCGGCCATGGCCGACGATGAGGGCTCGGCACGCGACAAGGCTGATCGCCAGCAGGCCGAGCAATTGCGCGCCGCGGCCGCGGCCGAGTTCGCAACGATCGAGCGCGACCGCGTTGCTGGTGAAGCCGAATGCGCTGGCAAGATTCTCGTCAATCGCTGTCGCGACCAGTTGCATGAATCGCTGGTGGCGCGCCGCAAGGCCGTGCGTGAGAAGGAAGTTGCTGCCAGCCGGCTGGAGCGTGCCGTCAAGGCGCGTGAAGTCGCCGCACGCGAAGCCGAACGCGAGGCCGGGCGTCCCGAGCGCGATCGCAAGCAGGTGCAGGAAGCCGAACAGAACCGGGCCGACGATGTGAAACGTCGTGCCGATATCGCCAAACGACAGGCGGAACACAACCAGCGTCTGGCTGACGCGCCGGTTCGCGCGCAAACCGAACTCGCCGACAGGGCTGCGAAAGACGCAGCGCTTGCGCAAAAGCGCGCCAAGGATGCCGAGGCTGCCGCCAAACGCGCTAAGCAGGCCGAGATCGATAAACAGCACTACGAGAAGAAGCGACAGGAATACGAAGCCAAGCGCGCAGGCAAGGCGGGTGCGAGCAAGCCGGATCTGCCGCCGCTCGAAGAGCATGGCGGAGGTGCTGCGAAAGGTGCGGCACCGCCGCCGCCGCCACCGGCGGGCAATGCGCCCGCACAGCCCCCAGCGCCGGCTGCGGGTGATGGCGCTCCGCCACCGCCACCACCACCGCCGCCGATTTAGCAAAGCGCAATTGAATCCAATTCAAAGGGACGAAGTGATCGTCCCTCGATCGAAATGAAACAACTCAGACAATTGATCTGCGGTGCAGTCGCCGCAGTCGCAGCCCTTCCCGGCCACGCCCAGAACGTCAATTTCTCCGCCCACTACGACATTAGTGCTGCCGTCGATGCGAAGCGTGCCAAAGAGCATCCGGACATGGCGCGCTACGCCGAAAAAATGATCGGCATGTTCGGTGGGGCGATCCCGGTCGGTGGTGTGACCGATACCGTCGCCCTGACGCCGACAACGTATCGCATCACGTCGAGCGGCAAGGCTGCCATGGCGATCTCGGCAGTGTTGCCGGGTGACACCCTGGTGCGCACCAGCGAAGGCACCGCCGGCGGCGGTGCGTACCTGACGTCCCGCCGTTTCACCGAAACCCGTGGCAACGGGCAGCCGCGACTGGTGACGCTCGATTACGGACAGAAGATTGCGGCCTATTACAAGGGCGGTAAGATCACCAAGCGTGAGGCGATCAAATACCGTACCGCGGACGTTGCTGCACTGCCCTACCTGTTCTACAAGCAGCCACTGCCGAAGGCCGAGACGACGATTGCCGCCACGGATGGGATATCGACACGCCTGATGAGCTTCGTCCCGGGCAAGGACGTTGTGAAACTTGGCGGTGCCGCGATTCCAGCGGTCAAGCTCACGCGCAAGGCCTACAACCGTGACGACGCGATGATCGAGTTGTGGCTGCGTGAAAGCGACGGCTTTCCGCTACGCGTTCGTCTCGATCTGAACGCCAAATATGGCGTGGTGTTCGATCAGCGTCTGACTGCGCTGCCGACCCTGCCGCGTTAAGCCTTGGCGTGGCCTAGCCGGCGGCGATCCGCACTTCCGCTTCCAGTCCACCGTCCGGGTGGTTGCGGAGCTTGAGGCGGCCGCCTTGGGCGCCGAGGAGGTTGGCCGCGATCGCAAGGCCGAGGCCGGTGCCGCCGGTTTCGCGCGAGCGTGAACCTTCGAGACGGAAGTAGGGTTTCAGCACGTTTTCCAGCTGATCGGGTGGGATGCCGGGGCCGTGGTCACGCACCCGCACGGCGATGTCGCCGCCACGGCGGCCGACGCTGACTTCCGCATCGCCGCCGTACTTCACCGCGTTGTCCATCAGGTTCAGGAACACCCGCCGCAGCGCGTTGGCGCGTGCGGCGATGATGATGCCGGGCTCGCCCTTGAACGCCACCGCCTGGCCGGCGTCGCGGGCGTCTTCGCAGAGGCTGTCGAGCAGGGCGGAGAGGTCGATCCGCTGGGCCTGTTCCTGCGCATCGGCGCTACGCGCGAAATCCAGACCCTCATCGATCAGCGACTGCATCGCGCCAAGGTCTTCGCTGAACTTGTTGCGCAGCGCGTCGTCGTCGACTAGCTCAAGTCGCAGCCGCATGCGGGTGAGCGGTGTCTTCAGGTCGTGCGCGATGGCTGCGAGCATCTGCGTGCGTTCGTCGATCTGGCGGCGGATCTGCGCCTGCATGGTGTTGAAGGCGTGGGCGGCGTCGCGCACTTCGGTCGGGCCGTTTTCGTCCAAGGGCGTGCGGCGCAGATCGCGCCCGAGCCCGGTGGCGTGTTCGGCCAGTGCGCGCAGCGGCCGCGTTGCAATGCGCACTGACAGCCATGCCAGCACGACCAGCATTGCGATGCCGATCACCCAGGGCACCCAGTCGGCGTCGCCGATCTTGATCCAGCGCGTGGTGTACTCCACCCGCACCGGCTGCCCGTCGGCGAGCGCCAGTTCTGCCGCAAAGCGTTTGGCAAGATCCTTGCAGTCCGGCATCACCTCAGGCGTGCAGGGCGGCGGCGGCAGCGCTTCGAGGCTGACCTTGCCCGGTGCGCGGCGGATGCCGCGCGCGAGCTTCTCGCTCAGCGCCGGTTCGACTTCGGCGCCATTGCCGATCCGTGCCGGAAAACTCACCGCCAGGCGTTCGAAGGAAATGCCCGCAGCGGCTTGCGGGCGCGCTTCGCGCGGAATCGCGTCGAGCACCCGCACGACATCGCTGATGCGCTCGATTGCCGAGGTGCGGCCAAGCTGCTCCAGTTCGTTGGTGTAGAGCTTCTCGA
>CAMFLH010000313.1 GCA_945957295.1 uncultured Uliginosibacterium sp. | reverse complement strand
TCTACACCGTCTAATTCGTCGGCAGCGTCAGATGTGTATAAGAGACAGTCCCAGTTGTCGCCGTCTTCGTTGTCGACATGGATGTCTGTACGTGCCGTGGAGCCGGCGTACGAAACGCGATAGGCGCCGGTATCGGGCGAGATCCACTTGACCCGCCGCCCCAACGCGCTGGCGATCACGGTCATGATCTCCTGCGGGTCGGAGCCCTTGGTTTGCAGCCCAGGGAAGTTCTGCCCGGCGTAGACGATCGGCTGGAAGTCCTGCTCCAGCGCATGCTCGCGATAGCCCAGGGGGTGCTTGAGCACGTCATCGACGATCGCGAGGCCGGTGGCTTGCGCAAACGCATCGAGCGCGGCCTGATCGTTCATCGACGGGTGGCGCGCAGCGTCGGGGCGCAGCGATACGGTACGCGGCGTCAGCGCGGGGTCCGGGTCGGCGTAGCCGATACGCCGCTGCTCAAGGAGCTTAGGGTTCAGCGCGATGGCGCGCTGGTGCGCATCGACCGCATTTTCGAGCTGCCCGTCAAAATAGTAGAGCTGCGACAGCGCGTCCCATGCGTCGGCGGTGTCGGGCTGGTGCTCGGCGATCGCCCGCATGTGCGTGATGGCAAGCGCCCGGTCGCCGAAACGTTCCGCCAGTTGGGCGATCCGACGTCGCGTGTCGGTCTCGCTCGGGTCGATTTCGGCGGCGCGGGTAAAGGCAGCAAGGCCTTCGCGCTCACGCCCGATTTCGCATAGCGCCTGCCCGAGATTGAAGAAGGCGGATGCATCATCCGGCAGTTGTTCGGCGGCGCGGCGCATCATCGCCAGCCCTGGTTCCCGCAGCCCCATCTGGAACAGCGCGAGACCCTGATACTTGCTTGCGGCGTGCAAATCGGGAGCGATGCGGAGTGCGGCCTGGTAGGCCTGAACCGCCTCGGGCAAGCGGCCGCGCTGATGCAAGGCCATTCCTTGTGCGAGGAACAGGTTCGGATCGGACTGACGTGCTTTCATCGGCGCATTTTACCCATCGCGCCGGAAAGTCTTAGAGGCGACCCTCGGCCTTGACCGCCAGATAGCGGTTGACTGTTGTAATTGCGAGCGATTCGGGCGTTGTGTCGAGGCACAGCAGGCCGGCCTGACGCAAACGGCGGAAGCAGGCCTCGCGGCGGGCTCGATAGTCGTGTGCCGCGCCGCGCAGGGCTGCGCTGTCGAGATCGGTTGCAGGTGTTTCGACGGCGGTATCGAGTGCGCGCTCGCGCAGACTGGCGACCAGCACCAGATGACGGCTGCCGAGCAGGCGCGCCGCGGCGAGCAGGTTGTCGTCGTCCTCGTCGCGCAGGTTGGTGAGGATCACCACCAGCGCCCGCTTCTTGTCGCGTGCCAGCAGTTGTTGAGCCGCTTTTTCGAAGTCCGAGGCCTCGAGCGTGGGTTCCAGGTCGTACACCGCGTCGAGAATGCGCGTCAGCGTGCTGCGCGATTTGTGGGGCGCCAGCGCGCGGTGGTGGCCGCCGAGTGTGTGCAGGCCGACGGCGTCACCGTGCCGCAGGCCCACTTGCGCGAGCAGCAGCAGCGCGTCCAGCGCGTGATCGAAGTGCGACAGCGCGCCGTCGCGCGCACCCATGCGACGGCCGGTGTCGAGCATCAGGATGATGCGCTGATCGCGTTCGTCCTGATATTCGCGCGAAATCAGCTTCCCGAGTCGCGCGGTGGCGCGCCAATCCACTTGCCGCGGACTGTCGCCCTCGCGGTACTCGCGCAGTTGTTCGAAATCCAGCCCCTGGCCGCGTCGGCGGCGCTTCAGAACGCCGCTGGCGGCGCTGCGCGCGTCGGCCGCCAGCAGCGCATGGCGGCTGTACACGGTGAAGTTGGGATAGACGCGTACCCGATTGGTCGCTTCTATACGGTGCTGGCGTTGCCAGAAACCGAGCGGCGAACGCAGACGCAAAGCGATCGGCCCGAAATGGTGTTCGCCGCGCGCCTTGGGATGCAGCCGGTAGGTGATGAGCGCGGCACGCGCCGCCGACAGGCTGAGCGCCACCGGCATGCCTTGCATGTCGCAGGCGGCGGGCGCGTGGTCGCAGACGGTCGCCGCGCGTGGGCGTTTGCCGTGCCATCCGATCGTCAGCGTCACCGGCGAGCTTTCGCCCAAGGGCAGCGCGTGTTCGACGCGACGCACCGCGCTCGGTGCGTGCTCCCACCAGCTCAGCGCGGCGTCGATCGCAGCCATCATGGTGAGACCCGCGGCGCAAGCCAACCACAGCGGCCCCAGCGCAGGCCACAGCGTCGGCGCGAGCGCGGCGAGCGCCAGCGCGGCGACGCTCAGCAGCAGGACGCGGGAGGGCAGCAGCATCGGCTGGCTCAGGTGCGTGGCGCGTCGACGCGGCTCAACAGATCGTCGAGCAGCGCAGCCATTTCGATGCCCTCGATTTCTGCCTCGGCAGAGCGCAGCACACGGTGGCGCAACGCGGCGGGTGCGACGGCCTTGATGTCGTCCGGCAGCACATAGTCGTGGCCTGCCAGCAGCGCACGACCGCGCGCCGCGCGCACCAGCGCGATTGCGCCGCGTGGGCCGCTGCCGATGGCAATGCCGGGCCAGTCGCGCGTGGCGCGCGTGAGCCGCACGGCGTAATCAAGCACGGCGTCGTCGACCGGCAGATGAGCGGCCAGTTGCTGCATCGCGAGTAGCTGGTCGGTGCTGGCGACGGTGTTCACCGCGTCGACCTCCAGCCTGTCTGCGACACGTCCGCCGGTGGCCCAAGCGACCAGCGCGCGTTCGTCGGCGTGCGCCGGGTAGTCGATCAGCACCTTCAGCAAGAAGCGGTCAAGCTGGGCTTCGGGCAGCGCGTAGGTGCCTTCCTGTTCGATCGGGTTCTGCGTCGCCAGCACCAGGAATGGGGGCGGCAGCGCTTCGGCCTTGCCGTCGATAGTGACCTGGCCTTCCTGCATCACCTCCAGCAAAGCGGCTTGCGTCTTGGCCGGTGCACGGTTGATTTCGTCGGCGAGCAACAGGTTGGCGAAGACCGGCCCGCGTCGCGTCAGGAACTGGCCGCTGCGTGCGTCGTAGAGCGTGTGGCCGGTCACGTCGGCGGGCATCAGATCGGGCGTGAACTGGATGCGCGAGAAGCTGCCTTCGAATGCCTTCGCGAGCGCCTTGACCAGCAGGGTTTTGCCGAGCCCGGGCACGCCTTCGAGCAGCACATGGCCGCCGGCAAACAGGGCGCACAGCGTTTCATCCACCACCTGTGGCTGGCCGATGAAGACGCGGCTGACTTCGTCATGCAGCGCGCGGGCCAGGCGGTGAGCATCGCTGAGGGTGAGCGGCAGGGTCATCGTGAGTTCCTTCGGGCAGGGCGGGGGCGCGCGGCGCGCAACCGGGTGTCGATTTGCGCCAGCGTTGTTGCCAGGCGCAGGTAGTGATGGGCGTCGCGCGGCGCGGTGTCGAGCGCTTCGCTCACAGCGTCGGGCGTGAGTTCGGCGCGCTTCGCCGCATCGGCAATCTGTTCTGCGGTGCTGCCGGGAAGTCTTGCCAGCAGGCGGCGGAGCTCGTCACGCGGGCCGCGCAGCAGCGCTTCGTGCTGGCGTTGACGTAACAGGAAGGCGGCCAGCGCACGCAGGTGCAGTTGCAGGCCGGGGCGTGCTGCTGGCGGTGCCGCCTGCAAGGCGCCGAAGCGGATGCCGGCGCGCCACAGCATCAGGATCACCAGTGCGAGCAACGCGAGCAGTGGCAGGGGCGCGCGCTGCCACAGCCAGGCCGGCAGCGAGGGGTACTCCGGTTGCGTGGCGAAGATGACTTCGTCGCGATCGCCTTCGAGTAGCACGACCGCTGCGAAGCGCGCGTTGTCCTGCTGGCCGATGTTGGGGTTGAGCAACGGGCGGTCGTCGCACAGCACGGTCAGCGCGCCACGACCGACGCGGAAGCGGGCGACGGCAATCGCCGCGGCATCGTCGAGCGCTTTGCCACCGTGGGCCTTGGCGGGTGCCTCGCTGTCACTGTCGTCTTCATCATCACTGTGACGGGGCTTGTAGCCCTTCACGGTGGCCTGCCACACGACGGGGTGC
>CAMFLH010000312.1 GCA_945957295.1 uncultured Uliginosibacterium sp. | reverse complement strand
CGGCATACGCGAGAGGCTCCGGTCTCGTGGGCTCGGAGATGTGTATAAGAGACAGGCCCTGGCCGGGGCGAACGACCCAGTCGTCCAGCGCGTTCTCGCCGACGCGCTTGGTGTCGGCACGTGCGCCGATCGTCACACCATCGCGCGGATTGCCGCCGCTGCCGTAGCCGACCAGCGTCAGCACGATGCCACGCGCCGGCGGGCGGTCGAACAGCGGATAGCGCGGTACGTTCGGCGGCAGCGGCTCGCGCAACCGCAACAGCGCAAGGTCGTCGAGATTGATGCGATCGGACTTGTAGCCGGCGAAGCCCGGATGCGGCAAGACTTCGAGCACACCTTCAGTGACCGGGCCGCAAGGCACGCGCACCCGCACATCGCCCGGGCTATGGCGCCGCCCGGCCGCGACATGGCCGGCCGTGAGCACCCAACGGTCGCCCACCACGACACCGGAGAACACCCCGTTGCCGATCAGCACGCTGACGACCCCCGCCCAGGGCGATTCACAGCCATCGGGGTCGACGCGGCGTTCGGGCGAATCGGGCTCGTCGCCATCGGGCAGCCCACCGAGGATCGCGGCCGCCGGTGCCGACAGCGCAAGCAGCATCGCGGCCGCCATGCCGCGCAGGCCGATCACGCTAGGCCCCGCACGATGAACAGCCACACCCACACCAGCCCGGCAACGACGGCCAGGAAAGGCAGCGACCAGAGATGAAAGCCGAGCCATACGCGGCGTTCGCCGAGCAGGCGCAGTGCGATCAGGTTGGCCAGCGAGCCGATCAGGAAGCCGAAGCCGCCCACATTCACCGCCCACGCAATCACCTGCCATTGCGCGGAATGTTCAGCGAGCAGGATCGCTGCCGGCACGTTGCTGATCAGCTGCGAGGCCAGCACGCCCGCGGCGTAGAGCCGCTGCGGATCGTGCAGGCCGATCGCGGCTACCGCGTCACGCACCGCGGGCAGCTCGGCAACCAGCCTCAGATCGATGAACATCAGCATGAACACGACGATCAAGGCCCAGTCCACCTCGCGCACCACGGCGCGGAAGGCGAGCAGGAATACCGCGCCGACCAGCGCAAGGCCCAACCAGGGCTGGTGCGCGTCGAGCAGCAGCAGAAACACCGGGTACAGCGCGAGGCTCACCCACAGCAGGCGGCGCGCGAGCGGTGGCGGCGCGATGTCTTCATGCGTATCGATGCGGCGGGCCGGGAACGCGAAGCAGGTGAGCAGCAGCAGCGCGCCGAGCAGGATCGCGGCCAGCGGGGCCATCTCGGCAACGAAACTGCCGAAAGAAACGCCGGAGCGATGCCACAGGAACAGGTTTTGCGGGTTGCCCATCGGCGTCAGCACCGAGCCGGCATTCACCGCCAGCGCCTCGAAGATCACCAGCCGTGCGGTCGGCAACTGCGCCATGCCGTGCAGACCCAGCGTCAGCGGCACCACGATGAAGAGCGCGATATCGTTGGTCAGCACCGTTGCCAGCGCCGCCGACACCCCAACCAGCAGCAGCGCAAGGTGGCGTTCGGTGTGCATGCGCGTCACGACGTGGAAGGCGGCGTGCTGCAGAAAGCCGCTTTCCTCCAGCCCGGTGGTCAGCAGCAGCAGGCCGGCGAGCGCGGCGATCGTCGGCCAATCCACCAGCTGCGGGTAGCCGGTGACGGCCGCCGGGTGCAGCAAGCTGAAACCGACACATAACAGCAGCAAGATCAGCAGCAATTCGTCCTGGCGCAGGCGGGCGGCAATACGGGCGGGGATCAGCAGCAGGCGGTGCATGGGGCGATCTAAGGTGTGCGTGGCTGGATTCTACGTGTCGCCTCAGTGACCCGGGCGCGGTTGCAGAACCTGCAAAGCTTGATCCGGACGATGCACGCGCAGGCCGCCGCGTCGGCGATAATCGTGGGCGGTGCGGCAATCGCCGCGAAAGACTTGGGGAAACCACCTTGAAAATCCTGGGAGTGGATGTCGGCGGGTCCGGCATCAAGGGCGCCATCGTCGACACCGAAACCGGCGAACTGCTGACCGAGCGAATCCGTATCCAGACGCCGCAACCGGCCACACCGGAAGCAGTGGGCCTGACGCTGCGCGAGCTGGTGCAACAGCATGGCTGGAGCGGCCCGGTCGGCATCGGCTTCCCGGCCGCGATCCAGCATGGCATTGCGCGCACTGCGGCCAACATCGACAGCGCCTTCATCGGCCTCTCGGTCGCTGACTACTTCTCCGAACAGACTGGTTGCCCCTGCTTCGTCGCCAACGATGCCGACGTGGCCGGCATGGCCGAGATGCGCTTTGGCGCCGGCAAGGACCACCGCGGCGTGGTGCTGATCGTGACGATCGGCACCGGGCTGGGCACCGCCTTCTTCACCAACGGCCAGTTGCTGCCGAACACCGAGTTGGGCCACATCTACCTGAAGAACGGCATGGAAGGCGAGCACTACGCGTCGGAAGCGGTGCGCGATGCCGAGGGCCTGAAGTGGAAGCAGTGGGGCGAGCGCTTCAACCGCTACCTGACGACGATGGAAGCGCTGTTCTGGCCGGATCTGGTGATTCTCGGCGGTGGCGCGAGCGCGAAACTGGAGAAGTACGCCGCCCAGATCACGGTGCGCGCGCCGGTGGTGGCGGCGAGCTTCCTCAACCAGGCGGGCATCGTTGGCGCGGCGCTGTATGCCGAATCCCAACTGCCGCGCTGAGCGACGCAAGGCTTTGCGATGAACAAACCCAAACCCTTCTCGATGATCCGCGAGTTTCACCTCGCGGACTGGTTCACGCTCGGCAACGCCTGCAGCGGTGTCGGCGCGCTGTTTGCGGTGATGAGCTACCTGCAGTTGCAGGATGTGAAGCACTTCTACTTTGCCTGCGCACTGATCCCGCTCGCGCTGGTGTTCGACGTGCTGGACGGCCGCATCGCGCGCTGGCGGCAGAAAAGCTCGGCGATGGGGCGCGAGCTCGATTCGCTGGCCGACGTGATCTCCTTCGGCGTCGCGCCGGCAGCGATCGCCTACGCGGCAGGGATGCAGGGTCTGTACGACCGCATCATCCTGGTCTTCTTCGTCGCCTGCGGCGTATCGCGCCTGGCCCGCTACAACGTCACCGCCGAGGAACTGGCCGACGATTCGGGCAAGGTGAAGTACTTCGAAGGCACGCCGATCCCGACCTCATTCGCGCTGGTGGCGGTGCTGGCAATCGCAGCCGCCAACGACGCGCTGGGTGACGCGATGTGGGGCGGCATGGTGAAGATCGCGGGCTTCCAGCTGCATCCGCTGGTGCTGATGTTTGCCGTATCCGGCTCGCTGATGATCAGCCGCATCCGGATTCCGAAACTCTGAGCTCGCCGCGCAACAGAAGAAAGGCCGCTTACGCGGCCTTCTTTATTTGGTGATCGCCGCGTTGCGGCCGGAGTACTGGTCGCTCATGCGTTGCGCCGCTTCGGCGAAGTTGCCGCGCGCCTTCTCGCTGCAGTAGCGGCTGACGAAGGTTTCCACCGTGCCATTCGAGACTTCTGACACCTGCTGGCTCTGCCGTGCGTAGTTGTGGCCGCTGAGAAAGCCGCGCACCCAGGCGATCTGCTGTGCCCGCGTTTCCGCGTCGCCCTTGCTGGCAGTCCACGCGGCGCAGCTCATGTCGTCAAAGCCCAGAATCTTGAGCGGCGCAGCGTCGGCCGAGAAGCTCATGCAGGCGAACAGCAGGGCAGGCATCAGACAAAGGCGGCGCGGCATCGAAGCTTCCCGGAGAAATGGCCGGCGGCCCGCAGAGGCCGCCTCATGGCGCCGGATTATCCGCCAAAGCCCGGCGCCCGCGTTGGCGTTGCTCAATGGATGAAGCCGCCGCGCCCGATCATGGTCAGGTCGACATAGCGTGAGCCCTTGTGGTCGGTCGGCGAGAACTGCACCGCGAAGCCGCCGACGTCGAGCTTGCCGGCGCTGGCAAGCGCCTGCACCAGGCCATCGCGCGTCAGGTTCTTGCCGGCTCGCTTGAGGCCCTCGACCAGCACCTTCGCATCGATGTAGCCCTCCAGCGTGGCGAAGGAGACGGCGTCCGCCGGCATGGCCTTGGCG
>CAMFLH010000311.1 GCA_945957295.1 uncultured Uliginosibacterium sp. | reverse complement strand
ATCGTCGACGCGCCTAGTTCCCCCTCTGAAACGCCGAGCAGCGCAGAGGCATCGGGTTCCGACGCACGCAGTGCGTCGGTGGCGAGCACTGTTTGAGCTCCGAGCGCAGCGAGGGCGAGTTGCGCAGACACCCGATGCTTCGAGCAGCGCAGGGGACCGTGCGCGAAGCGCGCGGCGTTGAAGCGGGGGCCGCTTCTTTGGTTCCTTTCTTGTCGGCACAAGAAAGGAACCCGCCCGCCGGGGCGGGACCCGGCTTGAATGGGAAGGCCGGCGCATCTCGGCATGGTCATTCGCAAGGCAAGAACACCTCGAACGCAGGCCGATTCAGAGTTCAACTCAACCGAAACGGGCGATGAAGGCCCCTATCGCGGCGCCGAGACAACCCATCGCGCCGATACCCTGCCCTCTTAAACACAAGTAAATGAACGCCGACACGCCTCCCAGACTTTTGAAGTCCTCGGCAGACGTGCTTGATACCCGCGCGGGGGAGAAGAGTTCACCGCCAAAGAATCGTGCAACTCGATAAATCACGTAGCCCGCCATCAATATCGAGAGCCCAGCGAGAATGAAAATAAAGAAATACCGGTGCCCGCAAACGAAGCCGAGAGGAAGGCAAATCAACATCAGCCAGCCAGATATGGCCGTTGCGTGCGCAAAGATGAATGCCATCGGTAAAGCACCCTAAGTTGTCTGTCGTCTAAATCAGCATTTGCGCTGGTCGTGCCGAGTGTTTCGTTCGGCACGACCGCAGAAGAGGAGAAACCCCTTCACCCCGTCGCCGCATCCACCGCCGTCGGCGCCACCAGCGCCACCAGGTCCGCTGGCGTAATGCCGACGAGGTAGCCGCGGCTGCCGCCGTTGATGTAGAGCTTCTCCAAGTCGAGCACCGTGCGCTCGACGTACACCGGCATCTGCTTGCGGGTGCCGAAGGGTGAGGTGCCGCCGACGCGATAGCCGGAGTGGCGTTCGGCGACTTCGGGCTTGCAGGGTTCGACACTCTTCACACCGATCGCGCGCGCGAGGTTCTTCAGCGAGACCTCTCGGTCGCCGTGCATCAGCATCACCAGCGGATGGGCGCGGTCGTCCTGCAGGATCAGCGTTTTCACAACGGAGTGCTCGTCGACACCGAGCGCGGCGGACGACACCCGCGTGCCGCCGTGGTCGACGTAGGTGTAACAGTGTTCGGTAAAGGCGATGCCGCGGCTGCGCAGCAAGCGGTTGGCGGGCGTGGAGGGGATCTTCGGGCTCACGGCGACTCCTGAAATGCGTTGTCACACGGCGGTAACGCACGCGTCATGTTTGGGTCATGGCCGGATTCTAGAGTCACCCCGACAAAAAACGGACAAGACAGGGTGAGAAGCATGCTGCAAATCGAATCCAGGCCCGAGCGGGCGCGTACGCGTGATCTGCAAGTGCGGCTGGCGAGCTGCGAAACCGAGATCCGCGAGGCGCAGAAGCTGCGCTGGCGCGTGTTTGCCGACGAGATGGGCGCGCGCCTCAACAGCCGCGAACACGGGGTCGATCGCGATCATTTCGACCCCTTCTGCGAACACCTGATCGTGCGCGACGAGGCGCAGGGTCGCATCGTCGGCACCTACCGCATCCTCACGCCGAGTGCCGCACGCCGCATCGGCAGCTACTACTCGGAAACCGAATTCGACCTGACCCGCTTCCACCTGATTCGCGACCGCCTGGTCGAGATCGGGCGCTCCTGCATCGACCCGGAATACCGCAGTGGTGCAGTGATCGCGCTGCTGTGGTCGGGCCTTGCGCGCTTCATGCAGGAGAACGGCTACGAATACCTGATGGGCTGCGCGAGCATCAGCATGGCCGATGGCGGCCACGCCGCAGCGGCGATCTACGACCAGCTAGAAGCCCACCAGGCGCCGGCCGAATGGCGTGGCTTCCCGCGCCTGCGCCTGCCGCTGGAAGCGCTGCGCGACGGCCAGCGCGCCGAACTGCCGCCGCTGATTAAGGGCTACATGCGGGCCGGCGCAATGGTCTGCGGCGAACCGGCGTGGGACCCGGACTTCAACACCGCCGATCTGTTGCTGCTGCTGCCGATGGGCCACACCGACGCCCGCTACGCGCGCCACTTCATCGCCTCGCGCAGCGAGTGATCGCACACGTTTCGGCGCCTGGGCTGGCCGCTACGGTCACGCCTTTGGCACGCAAGGCACTGGGGGCTGCCCGGAGGGCACGGGTTACAATCGCGCCACGCCAACGGCCAGCACTGGGCCGCATGGCGCACGTGGCCGGCGCGGTGCGCCAGGCCAGCCCGCAGCCCCGCCGACCCGTACTTGCCTTGTTCAAACAGATCCGTGCCGCTTGGCGGCTCCTGCGCACCATCCTGCATTTCTTCCGCGGCTGCGCCATCGTCGCGATCCGCTTCCCGCGTTGGAATGAAGCCCAGCAACTGGCCGCTAAGCAGCGCTGGTCGATCCAGCTGCTCACCTGCCTGGGCGTCACGCCGGTGCTGCACGGCGAAGTGGTACGCGGTGGCGCGCTGATCGTTGCGAACCACATTTCCTGGCTCGACATCTTCGTCATCAACGCGCTGCGCCCCTGCACCTTCGTGTGCAAGGACGATGTGAAGGATTGGCCGCTGGTCGGCTGGCTGGTCGCCAACACCGACACCATCTTCATCCAGCGCGGCAATCGCGCAGCCGCGCGCCGCACGGCGGAATCGATGGTCGAACATCTGCAGGCCGGTGTGTCGATCGTCGTGTTCCCGGAAGGCACTACCACCAACGGCACACACATGCTGCCCTTCCGCCCCGCGCTGCTGCAATCCGCGGTGGATGCCGCGGTGCCCGTCGCGCCGGTGGCGATCCGCTACCGCGATCCGCAACACCCGATCAGCCCCGCACCGGCTTACGACGGCGATATCTCGCTGTGGCAGTGCATGCGCGCGATCACGCTGGCCGATGGTCTGGTTGCCGAAGCCTGGGTCTTGCCAGCCATCGACTCACAATCCGAACGCGCCCACCTCGCCGCACACGCCAAGCACGAAATCGCCACCCAGCTGGGCGTGCCGCATCACGCACCCGCCAGCGCACAGGGCTGAGCGATCGCGCGCTAGTCCGCCCGCTTACAAACCGCCGACCAAGACCCGCCAGGCATCGAGCTTGGCAGCCAGATCGCGGCTCGCGTGGGCCGGGCTGGTCGAAGGCAGGCGGATACGCTCGATCGCGCGCGCCCTCGCATCGAGCCGCGGCAACACATGCCGCCGGAACAGGGTTTCGGCGGCGGTGCCGTTGAAGGCGATCCGCTGAATGCCGGGGTGGGCGGCCAGAAAGCCGGAGAAATCGTTCGGCTCGATGCTGTCGCCCTCGATCGCTGAATCCAGGCTGCCGACACGGCGACAGGCCGCCAGCACGTCCCACAGGGCGACGCCGGCCGCCTGCAAATGCTGCAACCGGTCCGCATACGATGCGACCGGGTCGAAGCCGAAAAGCGTAGCGACGATCGGCCAGAACGCGTTGCGCGGGTGGGCGTAGTACTGCTGCGCAGTGAGCGAGGCCTCACCCGGCATCGAGCCGAGGATCAGCACCCGTGCCCCTGCCGCGGCAACCGGCGGAAAGGCTTGCAGGCGTTCAGCGCGGGACGGCATCGATCGCAAACACCGCACGCACCGGATCATGATCCGACTGGCCGTCCGGGTATTCGGCATTCAGGTGCACGATCTGGTAGCCACGCAGGGCCGGCCCGGCCAGAGCCGGGGACACAAACACATGATCGAGCGCCTGCGCATTGCCCTGGTAGATGAAGCTGTAGCGCTCCTGCGGCGGCAAGCCAAGCGTGAGGTTGGCGAGGCCGGCGCTCTCCAGTGCCTGCGCGGCGGGGCCGAAGGCGAAATCGTTGAAGTCGCCCAGCACGATGATCGCCGCATCGGCGCGATGGCCGCGCAGCGTGCGCACGAAGTCGGCCACCACCGCGGCCTGGGCCGCGCGCTGCACTTCCGACCCGGCGAAAGGCGGTTGCTGCGGCCCGAACAGAGGCTGATCCATGCGCTTGGAAACGAAGTGCGCGGCCACCACGACGAGGCGCCTGCCCGCCACGCTGAACTGTGCAA
>CAMFLH010000310.1 GCA_945957295.1 uncultured Uliginosibacterium sp. | reverse complement strand
TCTACACCGTCTAATTCGTCGGCAGCGTCAGATGTGTATAAGAGACAGAGCTTGGTGTTGTACTCAACGTGCTTGGCAAGCGCCGCCACCAGTTTGTTTCCTGCATCGCGCGCGGACGTCAGCGCAAGGTTCGTTGCCGCCGCCGCATCGCCCTTGTTCGAAATGGAAACGATTTCCTTCACCGCGGCCGCGTAGCCGGCGAAGGCTTCGGCATCAGCGGCTAGGAGTTGTTTGTCCGTGTCATCGGAAATCAGTTTTTCATAGGCCTTGAGCTGTTTGTCGACCTCGGCGAGCGACTGGTCGACCAGCTTGCCCATCTCGTCACGCTTCTGCTGATCAGGCGAGATGATGTGCTGCATGGTGCGCAGGCGCAGTCGCAACGCTGCATTGGTTGCATCCTGCAGCACCGAATAGCTGGGCAGGACGTTGTCGTTCACATCATCGAGCGCGGCACTCAGTTGCGACGCCACGCGTACGCCGTTGAGCCCCACCACCAGCAAGGCCAGTACCGCCACGCCGACCATCAACCACAACCTGCGCGCAATCGTCAGTTTCATGATTCCCCCGGTTCATCACTGGACACTGCAACAAGGCATGCAGGGCACGCGCCATTCGGGCGCAGCCGTCAGGGGAGTCATAGCACGTGGCGCAATCGATTTCATGGGCAGACCGCACAGCGATTGATCTGCCCGCAAGGGTTTTGACTCAAGTCGGGTATGGGGCAACGATCTGGTCTATGGCGCCAAAGATTGACTGCCCATCAGCACCAAACATCTCGATGCTTACCCGCTCTCCGAAGCCCAGATAGGGGGTGGCCGGCTTGCCTTCGGCCAGGGTTTCCAGCATCCGCCGTTCAACGATGCAGGCCGACCCACGAGAACGGTCGACGTTCGAGATCGTGCCGCTGCCGACGATTGAGCCGGCTTCCAGCTCGCGTGTTTTTGCGACGTGGGCGATCAGCTGCGGGAAGCCGAACACCATGTCGACGCCGCACTCGGGCCGGCCGAAGTGCTCACCGCGTACCGTCACTTCGAGTGGGCGATGCACCCGCGCGCCATCCCAGGCTTCGCCCAGCTCGTCCGGCGTCACCGCTACCGGCGAAAAGGCCGTCGCCGGCTTGCTCTGGAAGAAGCCGAAGCCCTTCGCCAGTTCGGCCGGGATCAGGTTGCGCAGCGTCACGTCGTTCACCAGCATCAGCAGGCGGATCGCGCCGGCGCACTGCTCCGGCGTGGCGCCCATCGGCACGTCGCCGGTGATCACGGCCACCTCGCCTTCCAGATCCACGCCCCAGGCGGTGTCGCGCACCGCGATCGGATCGCGCGGGCCGATGAAACTGTCGGAGCCACCTTGGTACATCAACGGGTCGGTCCAGAACTCCGGCGGCATCTCGGCGCCGCGCGCCTTGCGCACCAGTTCGACGTGGTTGACGTAGGCGGAACCGTCGGCCCACTGGTAGGCGCGCGGCAGTGGCGAATGGCAGGCCGCCGCGTCGAAGGGCTGCGCGTGGCGCGCGTGGCCGTTGTTGAGCGCCAGCGAGACTTCGGCGAGCTGCGGCGCGCAGCGCGCCCAGTCGTCCAGCGCCGCCTGCAGGGTGCGGGCAATTTCCGGCACCGGCTGGCAGCGGGTCAGGTCGCGGGAGACGACGACCAGCGTGCCGTCACGGCCGCCGGTCTTGAGGGTGGCGAGTTTCATGGTGGCTATCTACGTTCTCGGCCCTCAGGCCTTCGGTTTCCAGGAATCGACGTATTCATGCACTTCGACCGCCCGCGCCGGCTCATTCACATCGAGCGGGAAGCGGCTGTCGATCATCACCGCCACCTCGTCGGTCTCCTTGCGCTCGGCCTTCATGCCCGCCGCAAAGGCCTTCGGATGCGGGCCGTGCGTGAAGCCGCAGGGGTGCAAGGTGGTCATGCCGGGCCGGATGTTGTCGCGTGAGAAGAAGCTGCCGCGGTGGTAGAGGATGAATTCGTCGTAGTCGTCGTTCGAGTGATAGAACGGCACCTTCAGCGCGCCAGGGTCCGACTCGATCGGCCGCGGCACGAAGGTGCAGACGACGAAGTTGCGCGCCACGAAGGTGGTGTGCGCCGACGGTGGTAGGTGATAGCGATGGCTCATCAGCGGACGGATGTCGCGCCAGTTCACACGGCAGGCGGCCAGATCGCCGTGCCAGCCCACCGCATCGAGCGGGTTGAACGGGTAGTCGATGGTAGTCAGCTTGCCTTGATGCTTCACCAGCACCTGCCACGGGCGATTGCCTGCGTCGCCATCGCGCTGGGCGGCGAAGGCGGCATCGAGTTTCGGCGTGTCCAGCACCGTTGCATCGAAAATTGCGTGGGGCCCGACCAACCCCTTGTCCGGCAACTGGTAGCTGCTGCCGGTGGCTTCAACCAGCATCACACGGGTTGGCGTGCGGGGTTCCAGGCGCCACATGGCGCCGCGCGGCAGCACGATGTAGTCGCCGTCGCGGTAGTCGAGATGCCCCCAGTCGCAGAACAGCGCGCCCTCGCCTTCGTGGATGAACAGCAGCTCGTCGCCGTCGGCGTTGCGAGCCAGCGCCGGCATCGGCGCATCGAGCAACCACCAGCGGATGCGCACGTCACTGTTGGCCAGCAGCGGATAGGCCTGGAACGGGCTCGCCGCGCGCACCTCAAGGCGGTTCAGATCGAACGCGTGCGGCCGCAGAGGGCCATCGAAGCCGGTCCAGCCGGTTGGCGCATGCTTGTGGTGAAAGTGGCAAGCGGGGCCGAAAAACCCCTCCTTGCCCATCTCGCGCTCGAAGCTGCCTTCGGGCAGGTCGCAGTGCGCCTGTCGGGAGAAGATCCCCTCCGACTTGGGGTAGCTGATCCAGCGTTTCATGCGGCGGATCTCCTGTGGGTGTCGTAGTGGCTGGCGGGCGCCACCAGCGCATCGCCCGCCACGGTGACGGACGGATCGATCGTCGGCAAGCCCCGCAACCGTTCGTAGAGCGGCGCAAAGTCCTGCGCCGTTTCGCGGAATAGCTGATCGTAGCTGTCGATCACGAAGTAGGTGTCCTGAAATCGATCGATGCGGTACTCGGTCTGCATCACCCGCATCAGCTCGAAGCGCACCCGATGCGGCGCGGGCGAATCGATGCAGTGCAGGATCTCGCCGCCGGACGACAGGATGCCCGCCCCGTAGGTGCGCAGCCCTTGGGGCGTGTCGATCAGGCCGAACTCCACCGTGTACCAGTACAGGCGCGCGAGGTAACCCAGGCCACCGAGCGACAGCGCCTTCACGCCGCCGCGGCCGTACTCCTGCAGGTAATCGGCGAACACCGGGTTCATCAGCAGCGGCACATGGCCGAAGAAGTCGTGGAACACGTCCGGCTCGACGATGTAGTCGAACTCCTCCGGCTTGCGCAGCCAGACCGTGACCGGAAAGCGCCGGTTGGCCAGGTGCCTGAAGAACACGTCGTCCGGGATCAGGCCCGGTACGCCGACGATCTGCCAGCCCGTGGCGCGGCCAAGCAGCTCATTGGCGCGCTCGAAGCGCGGGATGCCGTCGCAGGCAAGTTCATGCACATGCTCGATGAACTCGTCACAGGCGTAGCCAGGCAAGCGGGCCGCCTGGCGTTCGAACAAGCGCTGGTACAGCGCATGGTCCGCGGCGCTGTAGTCCGCCCAGTTCTGGGCTACGGTGTAGTCCGCCGCCATGTGCGAATAGTCGCCACGCAGCGGGTTGTCGGGTGTGAGCATCCTGCGATCCTCCTCCGGGCACGGGGGGGGCCGCCTCCGCGCGGCGACGTCGGCCACCCTGCCATGGATTCAGAGTGTTGCAGACGCCGCGCGTTCCGCGGCCGAGCTTTTTGTCAGGCAGCGGCCGGGTCGGCGAGTACGCCGCGGCGGATCTGGTCGAGTTCGATCGAATCGAAGAGCGCCTTGAAGTTGCCTTCGCCGAAGCCTTCGTTGCCCTTGCGCTGGATGATCTCGAAGAAGATCGGCCCAATCACCGTTTCGGTGAAGATCTGCAGCAGGTAGCCCTGCCCTTCGGAGGGTGCGCCGTCGATCAGGATGCGGTTGGCGCGCAGCCGAGCCACGTCCTCGGCGTGCCCCTTCACGCGGGTA
>CAMFLH010000309.1 GCA_945957295.1 uncultured Uliginosibacterium sp. | reverse complement strand
GATCGAGGCCGAGCGATTCCACGGCGTCGATGGCGGCAAGCCCGCGCTGCACCTTGGGCCAGCTATCGAGGCGCAACAGGATTTCGCCGCCGGGGCGCACGAACGGCAATGTCTGGAACGGCTCGCCCCGGCCGATGGCGCGCACAATGTCGATGCGCGAAACGACAGTGCCGTGCTCGCCGCTCGCCCATCGCACGAAGGCAAAGACGCTGCCCGGCGCGAAGCCGACGACGCTGCGGCGGCGGTCGATGATCTGCTCGTAGCTCTTGCGGCCGAAGCGTATCCAGTGCTCGACCTTGCGTTTCTCGAAGGTCAGCTCGACCAATGTGGTAAAGGGCGCAGGTCCGTCCGGCAGCGGACGGCCGTGCGCGCTGCGGTGGGCGCGGCGGGTCATTGTGCGTCTCCGGCGATGTGCTGGTGGGGTGCGCGCGCGTGCGCTGCGTCAACGGCGGGCGTCATGGCTCGCCGCTCCCGGCAGAACCGGCACCACGCTTCGCCTTCGCGCGCGTCAAAGAAAAAGAGTTAGCTGGGGTAACTGTTTCTGTTCTCGTCGCGTGTGGAGCAAGCGCCTCTTGCCATACCGTGAACGGTGATCTGACCGGCTCATGCCGGTCCACCACCAACCGGAATGGAGAGAGACGATGGACTACTTTGCAGGACTGGATGTTTCCCTTGAGATGACAAGCATCTGCATCGTGGATGCTGACGGGGCCGTGATGAAGGAGGCGAAAGTTGCTTCCGAGCCGGACGACCTCGTCGCGTTCTTCGGGCAATGCGGTATGGCGATGAAGCGGATCGGCCTGGAGGCCGGCGCTCCGTCGCAATGGCTTTACGGAGGAATGGCCGAAGCCGGTCTGCCGGTCGTGTGCATCGAGACGCGCCATGCCAAGGCGGCGCTGTCGGCGATGCCGAACAAGACCGATCGCAACGACGCGCGCGGGATCGCCAACATCATGCGCACCGGCTGGTTCCGCGCCGTGCATGTGAAGACGCAGACCGCGCAGGAACTGCGCTTCCTGCTGGTGGCCAGGCAGACGCTGGTGCGCAAGCTGATGGATATCGAACTGGCGATCAGAGGCATGCTGCGCAGCTTCGGCCTGAAGATGGGCGTGGTCTCCAAGCGCAACTTCGAAGCGCGCGTTCTGGAACTCGCCGGCGATCGTGCGATGCTGATGCGGGCGCTCACCCCGATGCTGAAAGCGAGACGCGCCTTGGCTCTCGAATATACCAACCTGCAAAAGGCGGCGACGGACTTCGCCCGTGACGACGATGTGTGCCGCCGGCTGATGACCGTTCCCGGCGTCGGCCCCATCGTGGCGCTGACCTATCGTGCGACCATCGACGTGCCCTCGCGGTTCCGGCGCTCCAAATCGGTCGGGGCGCATCTTGGGCTGACACCGCGCGCTCACCAGTCTGGCGAGGTCGACTGGACCGGGCGCGTCTCCAAGAGCGGCGATGCGATGGCACGGGCGGCGCTTTACGAGGCCGCGCACATCCTGCTCATCCGTGTGAAGCGCTGGTCGTCGCTCAAGGCATGGGGCATGCGGCTGGTGAAGAACCGGGGGCACAAGCGGGCCGTCACCGCGCTTGCGCGCCGGATGGCCGTGCTCATGCACCGCATCTGGGTCGAAGGAACCACCTTCATATGGAAAACGGGTGACGGCCAGGCAATCGCGCAGAGGCCGATACCCGCTGTTTAAGGGCGTCTGCCTGTCATCCACATGGATGCCGGCTGACGTAGGTTGCGAGTTCCGCCGCGGCGGAGAGATGTCCCCCGAGGGGACGAGGGTTCGGGTGAGACCGTCGAGACTCTTGTCCGCATCGCACCTTGCGACAGCGAGGACGCGAGTTAGCTTGGCCGCCCGACCTTCCGATCCCTGCTTGTGGCGATCCTGATATCGACCACGGAAAGAAGCGTGAGCCGCTCGGGGTGATGTCGATGATCCGCTCATGGCGTGTCCTCCGGCTCGATGCCTGGAATCCACGGAAGACGGACAGGTCGGGATGGCTCTTTCGCAGCGTGTTGCGAACGCGCACGATCATTGGCAAGATGATCGCGGGTGGCACTGGGCGCGTGCTTCACACCCACAGAAACAGTTAAAGAAGATTCTCTGTTAGATAAGTTAGCGGTCGGATTCCGCTTTTCAGGCCAAAGCGTTAGCTGCGGTTCGTGCGCCTGATCTGCCGATAGTGGTGCGCCTGATCTGCCGATACCCCGTGCGCCTGATCTGCCGATGGCATTAACAGGGTTATCAACAGTGCCTGTTGATAGGTTTTCGGGGCGGATGCGCAGCAGCTCGCGGCCGTCTTCCCGCTCGATCTGGAGCAGGTAGCCGGGAAGTTGCTGGCGGGCCGCGATCCGGCGCAGGTCGAGCGCGAAGTCGGACGGCCGCGCGAGACTCCCGGATTTCTGGTGAAGGTGCGCGACCTCGAAAATCCAGCCGTGGCGCTGGTGCCCGGCGTGCTTTCTGGCGACGCGGTAAAGCCAACGCTCGATGCCGCCAGTCAGCCGGAAATAGGCCGGGTCGATTGTCAGGACCAGCGAGCGGTCGATGACGCTGTTGTAGAACCATTCGGGCAGGACGAACTCCATGCCCTCGACGCGGCCGGCGCGCGTCGTCATTTCCTCCCACTCGTTGATCCATGAGAATTGCCGGCGACGCCAATGCGGGCCGTTGCGGATCGTGGTGGCGATGACGGTGGATTGCAGCCGCGCCAGCGCGGCCTTGAGCAATAGATATTGCCGGTTGCCGGTCGGGCGGCCGATGGCGCGCAACAGATGGTAGGGCGTGAAGCGGAAGAAACGCGAAGTCGTGAGGCCGTCATTCTCGGCCGCGACGATCTGCGACGCCGCCCATATCAGCACATCGGCGTCCCATATCGTCGCCATGCCGTGTTCGGGCATCCCGAACACCTGCACCTCTATGTCGGCGGCCTTGTAGAGAATCGGCTTGGTGCGCGGGGTCTTCGCCAGCGAGAAAAACGGCCGTTCCATCAAGTCGCGCTGGTCGCGCGGCGGCGCATCGCCCGTTGCGACCACGAAGGGGTCTAGGCGGCTGCGCTCGCTGTCCTCGGTCGGCGGCGCGGGGGTGTGATCGTCCTCGCGCAGCATCTAGCACTCGTCCCGTTCTTCGGGTGTGAGCGGACGCGCGGGAAAGACGGTGCCGGCGGTCTTGTCGCGGGTGGATTTACGTTCGCCGACCGCGCTCCAGTCCTCCAGATCGCGGACGGTGTAGAGGACGCGACCGCCGACCTTGCGATAGGTCGGGCCGGTGCCGTAGGTGCGATGTTTCTCAAGAGTGCGGATGGATATGCCGAGGAAGCGCGCGGCTTCCTTGGTGCGCAACAGGCGCGGCGGCAGGCCCGCAAGCGGGTTGGGCATGGATCACCTCCAGTCGGGATTGGGCTGCCGGGGGCGGCAGCGGACTGTGGCGAACCATGGCGAGGGATCGGCGGCGCGTAGCGTGCCGCATTTGCGTCTATGCGCTGGCGGCACCCCCCTCGGGGGCGTCGCTGGCTAGTAGGTGAAGGATTTCAACGGCTCGTTGCCTGCCGCGCCGAATAGGCAAAGACATCCGCGCGCAGCTCGGCTAAGATCATGGGTGGAGCAGACGCGCTGCTCCGGGGCGTCGAAACCCCTCTGTTACCGTTTGGTGCCGGCCGTTACGGCACCGCACTCCTTGACCTATGGTCGGGGAGCCTGTGGCGTATACAACAGGCTTTCCGAGCTAAAGGCCATGGGGCCGTGTAACAGCGGTTTCGAACTCCCCGATCACCAAGAGTCAGAGAGAATCGTTTGCGGGGGCGCACCGCAGACAAGCTCTCTCAGATACGGGGAATGACTATGCGGGTTCCTGTCGAACTCGATCCCGATGTGGACGACGAAGCGCCGACCGGCGACACTATAACCGTCTATGACGAACGGCACTACGTCACCTATCTACGCTTGCTGGATGCCAAGGCCGAGGGCGCGGACTGGAAAGAAGTCGCGCGGATCGTGCTTCACCGCAATCCGGCTGCCGAGGAACTTCGGACCTATCGTTGCTGGCACAGCCATCTCGAACGCGCGCAATGGCTTTCGCATGAGGGCTATAGGAAGATTCTGGAACAGGCGGCAGCTAACAAGGCGTGAGCATCGGCGGTTTTCAGTT
>CAMFLH010000308.1 GCA_945957295.1 uncultured Uliginosibacterium sp. | reverse complement strand
GAGACAGTAAGACGCCCCCCGGCGTGGCCCGCCCCCAGGCGCACGAGCGCGTCAGCGAGATAACCGCCGATAGCACCCGCGCCAACGAGCGTGATCCGCTTGCCGGCTAGGCTTTCCTGCCCGTTGCGCGAGTAGATCATCTCCGGAGACGCGTCGCTCACCGTCCAACGCTGTATCGGGAGCGGTGGCATGTTCGGGCTGCGCACGCGATGCGGAAACTCCCGTGGGCGTCGGGCGAAATCCCGGCGCGCGACTCCCGTGAGGGTTACTGTGAACCCGACGGTCGCATTGTTGCCGGCGAGGAAGATGAAGGTCGGTGGCCCGGTGAAATAGTCCTTGCGTTCGAGGACCGCGCGGATGTGCGTTTCCGCCGACGAATCATGGCGCCGCACCCAGGCCAATAGAGCCTTCAGGTGCGTCGGCGCGCCCTCGATGCCGATCGAGAGCGAGTGTCGCGTATGAATGATGACGGCCGGCGCGGCGGCGGCGGCTTTCATGCCCATTGCCGTGATGACGGCACGCGCCTTGGCTTCATCCAGATACAACCATCCATGTAGGCGCGAGACATCTTCCGAGAACAAGACGTGCCCCTCATCCTTCGTGCCATGCAGGTCGCAGGACAGGATGGCGTCACCGTCCCAATACGCTTCGAACTCGCGCTGGAACTCAGCGTCCGACCATTTCCCGCCAGCGAGAATCTGGTCGATGACACGCTGTGCTTGCGCCAAGCAGGCGGCGATTGCGTTCTCGGGCGCGAAAGCGTTGAGCACTCCAGCCTCTTCCGTCCGGTAGCACAGAGCACCGTCTTTGCCCACATGCGGATGGATACCGACGCGTAGCCTTGAGGTCTCGCTCAGCACAATGCTTGGCGGGGACAGGAAGTCCCAGTCGCTGATCACGACCTTGACCGGCTCCCCAGGACTACGTGCGCCGAGCCTCCCGCTGAAGGCGACGGCATGAGGGCTCGACACCCAGTTCGGGACCACGCACGGGGCGAAACCGTGATCGATCAGGTAGTCGGTAACCCGCGCCCGAGCTGCCAGGATCTCGTCAACCCGCACGGCTCTCCCGGTGCTGTGGCTGTGGGACGACCTCGCGGGGATAGCTTCGGATATCTGCCGCGGTGGCATCGGCCACCACAAGGTCGGGGGCATACTCGATGCGGTGGTCTAGCTCTTTGCTCAGCAGTCCAAAGGCCTCCACCAACGCGTTCATTCGGGATTGATAGACCACTTGACGTAACACCGCGGCCTTGTCATCAGCCCAGGTTGCGGCGGACTCGCGTTCTTTGAGGGACAGCCGGTTGAAGTCCTCCTCGCCGACCTGCGGACAGACTACCGGCCCACCGAAAAGCGCACTGAGATTCTCCAGAACATGAAGCAGGGCGAGGTCGTCGCGATCTGGAACGCTCCTCCAGACCTTGGACGCGCAGATCATCAGCAGAATGGATGTGGGTCCTCCGCTGCGCCAGTGGAAGTCACGCATGCCTTTGAGATAGCGGCAAATGCGCCGAAGTTGCTCGCCGTTTGTCCGTCGGGTCTCCGTCTCGAACCAATCGGACACCTTTCTGGGGTCCGAGGACTTCCAGGTGCCGTCGCGCATGGCGAGTGCAACATGGTCGAACTCATGCCACTGTTGCTCGTCTAGCTCGCCATCAGCGAACTCGACGCTTCGCGCGGCGTCCATTGCCTTCACCACAGCTTCGACGATCCGCGAGAATTCGACGTCCGATGCAACGTACAAGGGTACGTCGATGTGGGCGGCAATACCCGGCAACTGGACTCGTACGCAGGTCTGCTTACCCTCGCCGAACGCCCAACCCTCTCTCTTCACCAAGGGCGCAAGGGCCTTCTCGATAAGATCGAAGTAGGCCTTGGCCGCTGCTTTGGGTTGAAGCCCGTTGTCCTCCCAGGCGCTCACTGGGAGATACACGCCGTAATCCAGATCCATCTCCTGCCCGTCCAGACAGGGGCGATTGCAGGTCTTATAGGCCCATGATCCCTGGATACGGAACTTCGGCACGGCTCGCCCCTCTCGGCCGAATGTCGCTTCGGTTAGGCGCGGGAGCTCAACGCGCAGTTGCGCCCGAATCTTGTCGCGCGCCGCGAAGAGATCGTTCTTGTGGGCCTGGGCGGGTTCGATCGTGCTGCGGTAGCAGCGTGGCTCGGCCTGTTTCACAAACACTCGGTGGAAATTCGGCATGATGGCCTCCTCAGGCCTGGTTGAAGAAGGTCGCCGGTGCAGCCGTATGCTTCATCCAGCGATCAAAAATCGGACCGGTTAAGAACCGCTTGGCCGCTTCTCTGCCTTGGCCCCGGAGCACCTCATTGGCTTGCGCAGTTACCCAGTCCAGGCCCACGCACTTGGACTGGTCGTCGCTCAACTCCGCATCGATGCGCAACACCCGGTCCTTCGTCAGGACATGGCCCAGCATGGCCTCCGACAAAGCTTCCTGCGCCGCGACCGTTACCTCAAACAAACGCTGGCGCCAGCCTTGGTTCCAAAACGACCAGCCGCCGCTCGTGACGAGGCCCATGTCCAGTGAGCTGCGTGGGTCGGCTGTTACCGTCTTGTTCATCGTTCCGATCGACACAACATGAATCCGGTCGATCGGCCAGTTGAGCTTGTGGCAGGCCTCGTGTAGAGCAATGAAAGAGGGGGAATTTGCGACGAGCCCCCCGTCGGCGTACCGGGAATTGTTGAAACGATGTACCGGGAAAAACGTAGGCGCGGCTGCGGAAGCCATAACTGCATCGACGAGGCGGATGCCTCCGTCGAACTTGTACTCGGAAATGTGCTGCGTCTTGAAGAACTGTGCGGCCCCCTTGCTAAGGTTGATGCTGGGGATCATGAGGCGGTGTTGAACATCGTTGAAGCAGCTATCACCGAGAAGGTCGTCGCGCAAAAGTAGCTGCTCCAACCCGCTGGATCCGTACCGGGCACCAAAGAAGCCAAGGTTCAGTCGGCGGAGCAGGGGCAGGTGCTTCCACGTGCCGTTGAAGATCTCTCTACCGTGCGCAAGGAACAACGCGGGGAGCCTCTCTGCGGGAACTTCCTTCGCGAGAGCCGCGGCCAGGATGCTTCCGACCGAGGTGCCAGCGATCAGATCGAACTTCTTGGCGATCGGACAGCCCGCGAGGCGCTCCATCTCGGCCAACACTGTCGACGTGAAGAGCCCGCGGTAACCGCCGCCGGACAGCGCCAGGATCCAGAAGTCCCGACTTTGATCGTCCATCTGTCACCGCCTTCGACCATACAAGATATGGGGTGCATTTTACCCCTTAATACAACTTGTGGTAGATGGCTTGCCTTACTACTTGCCCCTGTGGCGTGGGCTGTTCCTATTGATAAACTTAAGGGTTAGCCGAACACGGAATCGGAGCAGTCCATCAATGGAACGCAAAACAAGAGGCCTACGAACACTCTCTACCCGTATCGCGCGATTTCTTGGAGCTCGAACCGACCGCCTTACTCTGCGTACGAAGCGGACGCCGGTCGGTACACGATCGGAAGCAGACGTCCTCGCACACTTTCGGGACGATCCCGGTCGATTTCTCAAAGGCTATTCAGAATCGGACTATCCGTGGCCTGCCAAGGCGCGCTGGTTTCAGGACATGTACTTTCGTGAAGGTCGCTTCGATATCGGATACATCCAGAGGATTGCGAGTGAGTCGAAGTCCCGCTTGATCGTGGGGCACTTCGCCATCGCTGAGCCGCGGCTTGCGAGGCGAGGCATCGGCCGAGCAATGGCCGGCTGGCTTCGGGACGAGATTGGTCGGCGCTACCCGTCGATCGAAGAGCTCGTCTTCGCGGAGACAAGTCTGCGGCCCCATGATAGGGAGTTCTTCGAAGCTATCGGCGCACGGTTTGTCGGCGTGGTCGACTACTGTGAGCGTTACTCGCTGCCAATCAGTGGCGGCGACGGGAGTCGTCAGGATGTTATCGACGTCCACGAGTGACTGGACGGTGACGTGGCTAGGTTTTCCGGTGAAACCCGGCACCCGTTCTGGTTCAAAGCTGGCAAATGGCCGCGTTCATCCCGGCATGAGGTGGTTGGTTACGAATAGCAAGGCTGGCGACTGATGACTGGAATCGTTGGCGGCGAACATCGCGGGGTTCCACACTTGGGAAAGCGTTGTTGTCTTACCCAGGGCTTCGCTTACCGGATTCTCGCTGTCTCTTATACACATCTGACGCTGCCGACGAA
>CAMFLH010000307.1 GCA_945957295.1 uncultured Uliginosibacterium sp. | reverse complement strand
CTTGTACGCCTCAGTTTGAGGCAAGAATGTGTCTAGGAAACGCGGGGCGATTCAAACGCTCATGGCTACATCTGCGAAATCAAGGGAAGAAGCCTGGCCAAAGAGTGGGGTCTAAGCCTTCCCGAAGGCATGGCGGAGCTTGGGGTTATCTGGAATTTCACCAAGTCCACGGATCCTGACGACCACTACGTTAGCGAGCATTGGATCTATGGCGAAGTCTCCGAGGGCTAACAAGTCCGTCAACGGGACGCCAAACTGCTGCGCAGTTTGGTTCCCTCCGCTGCGCTCCGGCGCCGCTCAAGTCAAACTACAAGGGCTTCCCCTGTAGTCAAGGCGAATTGATCCAACGGCCACGCAACACGTGGCCGCTTTGCTTTCTGCCAAACCGCTTTGTTCTTCCGGTCTTTGGGCTGCGTAGCTTGATTGAGCGAGGGGTACGGACTGCGACACTACAAACGGTCATCGATGCAGCGCTTGTGGCTGCGGACCCTGATGAAAGACGCGCGCGGGGGCCTCATTCGTTAGTCGCGGAAAGCACTCGCTTCCGCCACGAGTTAAACAGGACATACCTCGCGCAGGTCCAACCCTGGCTCATCAACGCGTGCCGTCTCGATCGGCGGGAAACGGGTTAGTCGGATTTGAGTTCAAACGCCTCACCACGGGCAAGGCAGGCCCATGCCACTCGCGCGTTCTTGGCGGCCACCGCGATCACGGCGCGCCAGTAGCCGCGGCGCACTGCGAGTGCACGCGCCCAGCGGCTGATGCGATCTTCGCGCTGGGCGGCCAGCGCCAACACCGCGCGTGCGCCCATCACCAGCAAGCTTCGCAGGTAGGCATCCCCCGCCTTGGTGATGCGACCCAGGCGTGACTTGCCGCCGGAGCTGTACTGCCCGGGGACCAACCCAAGCCACGCGGCAAACTGCCGTCCGTTCTTGAATTCGTGCCCATTGCCGATGCTCGCCACCAGGGCGCCAGCACTGGTCTCGCCGACACCAGGCAGGGTCATCAGGTGCGTGATGCGCCGATCCTGCCGCGCGATCTGACGTAGCTTGGTGTCGTAGGCATTGATGCGTTCGTCGAGTTGGGCAATCGCGATGAGCAGGTCTTCAAGCGCTTCACGCGCCAGGCTTGGAAGCGTCTCGATGGCCCCACGCGCCTGACGGCGGACCACGCTCGCTTTGAGCGGCAACACATGGCCAAACTCCGCGAGCAGGCCCCGCAGGCGATTGATCATCGCAGTGCGCTCGGTGACGAAGCCTTGTCGGACTCGATGCAGCGTCAGATGCGCTTGTTGCGCTTCATCCTTCACCGGCACGAAGCGCATCGCGGGCCGTTGCACCGCTTCGCAGATCGCAGCGGCGTCCGCCGCGTCGTTCTTGCCGCGTTTGCCTGAAAGCCGGTAAGGCACCACAAACTTGGGCGCCATCAAACGCACCGTGTGGCCGAAGCGGGAAAATTCCCTCGCCCAGTAGTGCGCCCCCGAGCATGCTTCCATGCCGATCAAACACGGTGGCAGTTGGGCGACGAGTTCGAGCAAGCGCTCGCGCCGCACCGACGGTTGTACCAAGGCCGCTTTGCCGTGTTCATCCACGCCGTGCAACGCAAACACGTTCTTGGCCAGATCGATTCCCAGGACCACAATTTTCATGGGCATCCCCTCCGCAGAGATGACGAGGAATTTCGCAATCCCATCGTGGCACTCAGAACGCGACGCCGCTCAGCCGGCACCGCGGGATGGGGAATGCCCTTTCATTCGTTAGGCCAACCACTGGAACTATGGTCAAAATTATCGCGCGAGTGCTGTTCTTTACGTTTGGACTGGCCGTTATCTTTGATGCACTGCTCCCCAATAGAGTCGAGCATGTCGAAATAGACGGTCACGATCACTACACGACGCGAGACAGAACAAGATCTAGCTTCGACGAGAACCACTACCGCCTGAATTTCAGCCGCGGCGCAATCGGTCACTGCGACGTAGGCTATTCGGCATATTCGGCGCTGAAAGATGGCGACCCCGTTGACGTCAAAGCAACACGACTATTCAATCGCTGTACCGATGTTCGTTATGAAGGACGGTCAGTTTTTGGGTCGCGAGTTCCAACCTTCGCAATCGCCGCTGGAGGCATCGCCCTCGTCCTTGCAGCGCTTGGCGTGTTCGGGCTGGACAAGAGGATGTCAATCCAACTATGAATGCAGGGGCTCACGTGGTCACCGTTGGCCGGCCTGACACGTCCGTCAACGGGACGCTAAACTGCTGCGCAATTTGGTTCCCTCCGCTGCGCTCCGGCGCCCGTTACGTCCAACGTTAGCACCAATACTCTATGCGTATCACGTACCTTCCTTTCATTTGCTTGGCGCTCCTATCTGGGTGCGCATCCATATACAGTGCCCCACAATCAAAGCCTACTTCTGAGTTCTATCTTGTCGCGGAGAACGACTCGACGGGGACAACGACCCAGAATGTGTACCTTTGGGCATTTAAGAATACGAAATGCGACACCAGCGATTACGGAACAAGGATGGGATCAGTAGTCTCCAACAGCTCCCCCGCTATGACTCCACTGCAAACGGTGGTCGCTAACGAGCCACTGGTGTTTACAGCTGTTTACGTCGATTCCAGATTCGCTCAAAACCGACGGTGCGCAATCACTGGTGAATTCACGCCACTTCCGAACAGGCGCTACGTCGCACGGCTTGCGGTGACAAAGGACGTTGGCGCCTGCGATCTCGGACTATACGACGCAGCAGCAGGAAAACAGGAGGCTATTAGCTTTGAAATGCCGGAGTTTATCTGCGAGTACGGAGCGACGAGAAAAATTAAGAATGGACGGCCGCTCAGAGTTCAATGGTACGGTATTCCAATCTGACTGAAGCCACCTCGCTAACAGGTCCGTCAACGTGGCACCAAACTGCTACGCACTTTGGTCTCCTCAGCTGCGCTCCGGCGTCGGTTACTTTCAACCTTCGGTGCCTCAATCATGAGCGACCTCAATCAATCCAGAAACCCCTGTACTCAGGTGCCGACAACAGCGCCACATGATGAGAGCGCCAAGACCGGGGAGGCGTTTGAGCGAGCAAAATCTGATCTCGAAGCCATCTATCTGGAAGGCTTTCGACTTGAGCGGCAGGGTGAGCTGGATGCAGTTGCTAAACAAAAAATCGACGCGAAATTGAAAGCGATCTCCAATCGCCTTTATCACCACGTTTCAGATGAGCTTTCCAACATGCAAGAGGGAGGTACAACAGGTCGCGGCCATGTTTGGAAGCTAGTTGCCGCTATCGCGCTTCTAGTAGCGTTCCTCGGTACGCCGTTAGAGGTGACGGTCGGTGAGTATTTTGTTGCCTCATTCAGCAGCGCTTACAAGTCGTTACTACCAACCCTGTTTGTCCTGTGTTTGCCGATATTCGCAATGCTCGTTTTTCTGGTGGAGAAACAACAGCAAACACGGTCCGCCCGGTACCCCACTTGGTCAGTTCGATGGCTCATCATGTACCCGTTATTGGTTGTGTTCTGTACGGGCATGCTCGTTTTTTCTCCTTTGGGTTGGTCGGCGCTCGTTGGCCGGGCAATCGGAACTGCTTCGCCACCGCTACAAGCAAAGGTTTTGTCCGTGAGTGCTGAGCAGCGACGCACTGGCAAGTGCGATCAGACGGTCGAACTCGATTTCGAAGGGTCTAAAACGCGTATCTGTGCCGAAGATCGGGTAGTTAGCCCGCCACTGAAGCCTGGCGACACCGTGTCTGTTCATGGCCGACGCTCGTTTCTGGGCTTCTTCATAGAAGAAATCCAAGTAATGCAGCCGCAGTGAAGAATCGCCGCCGAACCCATCATTCCACCGGACCTGCGCGAAAAGCCACGCAGTCCGGTTACTTTCAACGTTCATCAATTCGCAACTGACAGCCAATCGATGCGCGCACCGGATCTTCCTCTACTACCAAAGAACCCCCCCATACCCTTCGGGCTTGCCGCCGCTGACGAAGCCGAACTGCAGGCGTTCTTCGAGGCGAACCCCGCCTACTTCCTCGCAGTGCAGGGTGCGCCTGCCGGGCCGCAGGCTGCTTACGACGAGATTCATGGTGATTTGCCGGCCGGGTGGTCGTGCACGAAGAAGTGGTTGATCGGATATCGAGATCCGGTAAGCGGGAAGCTCGTTGCCTTTGCCAGCCTGGTGTCCGACTTGCTGGCGGACACGGTGTGGCATATTGAATCACCCCGGGTTTTGAGGAGGCCCCCACTCTTGAGAAGATGGAGCCATGAA
>CAMFLH010000306.1 GCA_945957295.1 uncultured Uliginosibacterium sp. | reverse complement strand
TGACCGGCGTTTCGCCCGCGAGGTGATCCCATACCGGCGACGGGAACTGGCTCGCCAGATGGCGCACCGCGACGCTGCCGCGCGCTTCGATCTCGATCGCGCCATCGCGCCGGGTGTCGCCCTTCACCTTCACCGGTGTTCCGAGGAATACACCGGTCGCTTCGGGGATCGCGAAACGCGATTCGGTGAAGCTGAAGCGGCCGGCTGCGGCGAACAGCTCGGGCAGGCCTGGCAGCAAGCGCAGCCGGTTGTCGGCAAAGCGGAACTCGCCCTCGGTCGTCGTTTTCTCGGGTTCGGCCAATGGCACCGCCAGGTGCAGGCTCAGCGCCCCATCGCCCACCGCGTCGACACCGCGCGTGAAATAGCCGACGCTCGTAGCGATCGGGCTGGCATTGAGAAACTGCAGGAACTCCCGCGTCGGCCCGGCAGCGTGGCCATCTACCACCAGATGCCCCTCGTTCAGATCGGCCACCACTGCTTTCACCTTCGACACATTCGCGCCGAAGACCTTGCCGCGGTCCGCGTGGATTTCCATACGCGCCCGGTTGAAGTGCAACGACCCGTCAATGTCATCGATCGCTGGCCAAGCGGGCGCATAAGCCAGGCGCGACCCGCGCACCCGCGCATCCACCGTGAATACGCCTTTCGGATCATCCCTGAACGGAAAGTGCGACAGGTCGCCGCGCAACACCAGGCGCGCGTCCTCGGCCACGCCGCCGGTGATCGCGTCGCGCAGCCAGTGCCGCACGTCGGCCGCCACCACCAGTGGCATGTAGCGCCACACCGCACGCCCGTCGGCGCGCGAGAGCTGGGCCGTAATGTCGATCTCGCCCGGGCCGGCTCCCTTGGTGCGCCACATCCCGCTGGCACTGCCTGCCGCGTCGGCGTTGCGGAAGCGGCCGTCGGTCAGGCGCACGCTGGCCTCACCTTTACGCAGCGTCCAGTCGCCCACGAAGGCGCCTTCTTCGATCCCGATCTCGCCCTGCTCGAACACCGCCGGGAGCGCGATCTGCCCCTTCGCAACAGTCAGGTCATAGCGCCCACCACGCTCATTCGCCTCCAGCGAACCCGACCATCCATCTCCGCCAGGCCAGAGTTCGTGCGCCGCCAGCCCGAGCCCCTTGAAACGCGTGCTGACTTGGTACTGGGGCGGCACCCCATCCTCGCCGGTCCACGCCAGTTTGATCTGCTCGAACACCCCATGCGGCGCGAGCACCTGCAGGCGTTCGCGCCACGCCGAGGGCAGCGGCAGATGCGCGGCCATTGCTGCAAGCGCGCCGACATTGAGCTGCGTCGCAGAAAACTCGCCACGCGCCGGCTTGCCAGCCTCCGCCGCGCTGCGCTCAAGATGAAAGCTGGCTGGCGCGAGCGCCTGCCCGGCCGCCGTGTGAAGCGCCAGCTCGCGCCCGCTGATTACCCAGGTTGCACCCCGCCGTGCGGCTTCGATGTGGCCCGTCAAACGACGTAGCGACAGCTCGCCCAGCCGTTCGCCAAACACCAGCTTCACGTCGCGCAGCGCCACATCGGTGGCTGCGGCCACCGGCGTACCGGTCTCGATCGTCAGCCACAGCCGCGTGCCGCCGACCCCTCTGGCCACTTGCATCGGCCAGTCGAACCAGGGGCGCCAGGCGGCGAAATCGGCACGATCCACACTCGCATAAAGCTGGCCGGACCAGCGGTCAACCGTGCTACCCCGCTCACCGTCGAGCCGACCGCGCAAGTCGATCGGCGCGGCCAGCGCCACGGGCGGCTGGGCGGTAAGGCCGAAACGGTGCTCACGACCGTCGTTTTCGAGTCGCAGATTGAGGTGTGTGAGCGTCAGCGACGGTGCACCTCGCTGCAGATCAACCCAGCTCAGCTGCGCATCGCGGATCACGATGCTGCGCTGCGCGAACACCCACTTGCTCAACGCATTGCCCTGCGCATCGCGCGTTGCCGGCAGGCCAAGCATGTGCACCGCGCCGTCCGCATCGCGCTGCAGGCTCAGCACCGGCCGATCGATACTCAACTGATGCAGGCGCAGCGCGCCGACAACTATCGAACGCCACGACAGCGAGGCGTCGACCGAGGCCAGGCGCAGCGCCTCAGCCCCTTTCGCGTCATGCAGGCGCAGGTCGTGCAGCCGCAGCCGCGGGTGCAGGCCGTCCCAGTCGGCGTCGAGGCGCGCCAACTTCACGGGCAGACCGACCGCCTGTGACAAACGCTGTTCGATCTCCGGCCGCCATTCGCCCACACGCGGCAGCACCGCGTAACGCAGTACCAGCAGCCCAACACCGGCAACAAAAAAGGCTACCACCGCCAGCCGCACGGCAAGGCGCACCCAGGGCGTCTGCGCGCCGGCCGGGGCATAGCGGGAAAGCTGAAAGCGGAAATACGAAGGCAGCATCAGGGGCGACGAATACAATCGAGGTACAAACGCACCCCACGCAGGCCTGTTCCGCGCCGCCACATCGGCACCGCTTCGAACAGGCTATTGCACCGATGCGAACCCGAATTCTATTGGAAACCCGACCCGAGGCCCCATGGAAACCGTCGGCACACTGACTGAACGGCTCGCGCCCGCGCTTGCGGCGAGCCGTTACCTGCAACGCGAGCTCGGCGCCCGCCCGTGGCTGGCGCCGCTGCTGGAGGCATCAATCGACGCACCGCTCGGCGCCGATGCGATGCGTGACTTCCTCGCCCACGAGGCGCCAGACGAAGCGCAGCTCAAACGCGGCCTGCGCCGCCTGCGCACCTGGGCGATCTGCCATACGGCCGCGCGCGACCTGCTGGGCCTGGCACCGCTCGCCGAGGTCACCGAGACGATGACGCTGCTGGCGGAGGTCTGTATCGCGCATGCTCACGACCAGCTCCATGCCTTGCTTGCCGAGCGCCACGGTGCGCCCGCCTGCTCGGATGGCACGCCGATGCGCATGGTGATCATCGGTATGGGCAAGCTGGGCGGGCGCGAACTGAATGTGTCGTCCGACATCGACCTGATCTTTGCTTACCCGGAAGACGGCGACACCACCGGCCCGCGCCCGCTGTCGCACTTCGACTTCTTCACCCGGCTCGGGCGCCAGTTCATCGCCGCGATCGGCGAAGTCACCGAAGACGGATTCGTATTCCGCGTCGACATGCGGCTGCGCCCGAATGGCGACTCGGGCCCGCTGGTATCGAGCTTCGATGCGCTGGAGCACTACTTCATCGCGCAAGGCCGCGAGTGGGAGCGCTTCGCGTGGATCAAGGCGCGGCCGCTGTGCGGAGAACGGCTCGACGAGCTGGCCGACATCGTGCGCCCGTTCGTGTTCAGAAAATACCTCGACTTCGGCGCGATCAACGCGATGCGTGCGCTGCATGCGCAGATCCGCGCCCAGGTGGCACGTCGCGAAATGGCGACCAACATCAAGCTCGGGCCCGGCGGTATCCGCGAGATCGAATTCACCGCACAGGTGTTCCAGATCATCCGTGGCGGCCGCGATGCAGGGCTGCAGATCAAGCCAACCATGCAGGTACTCGAAGCGCTCGCCGACCGCGGCGTGCTCGACTACGGTGCCGTCACCGCGATGGGCGATGCCTACGTCTTCCTGCGCCGGCTCGAACACCGGTTGCAATACCTAGACGACGCGCAGACGCACGATCTGCCCGCCACGCCGGAGGACCGCGCGCGCATCGCCGTTGCGATGGGCTTTGCCGATGAAGCCGCGATGGGCGCCGAACTGGAGCGCCACCGTGCAATCGTGAGCGCCAGCTTCCAGGCCGCGTGCGGCGACCCGAACGAAGCCGACCACGCGCTCGACGAACTGTGGGACGCGACGATCACCCCGGAACATGTCGCCAACCGCTTTGAGGCGATGCAATTCCGCAACCCGACGGCGGCAGCCGACCGCCTCGCGCAGATGCGTGAAGGCCACCGCTATCGGCAACTGCCCGAGAGCATCCGCGGCCGCGTCGACGCGTTGATCCCTCGCATCATCGAGGGCTGCGCCGCGCAGCCCAATCCGGACGACACGCTGGCGCGCATCCTCACGCTGCTCGATGCCATCAACCGCCGCGGCGCCTACCTCGCGCTGCTGCAGCAATATCCGCAAGCCCTGCGTCGCCTGATCGAACTGATGTCGGCATCGAGCTGGGCAGCGGATTACCTGACGACCCACCCGATCCTGCTCGACGAACTGCTCGACGCACGCCAGCTCGAAGAGGCGCCGGACTGGCCCGCCTTCGCCCGCCATCTGCGCGAGCAACTCGACGCAGCCGAACCGGATATCGAGCGGCAGATGGATCTGATGCGCGAGCAGCA
>CAMFLH010000305.1 GCA_945957295.1 uncultured Uliginosibacterium sp. | reverse complement strand
TTACCGCATTCATGCTCCGGGTCATCGTGGCGGGATTCCTCGCAAGCACCGCCGCGAACGCCGGTGTCATGCTTCGTACGGAATCCTACGCGCCCGATCTGCTTGCCGACATCTACGCACCCGAACAGGCCGGCGCCGGTCGGCTCGCGGTACTGCTGATTCATGGGGGCGGCTGGGGTGCAGGAGGACGTAGCGAGTTTGCGGAGCTCGCGCGCTGGTTCGCGGCGCAAGGCGCCGTCGCGATTGCGATCGATTACCGCCTTTCCACCGCAGGGCATCGCTGGCCGACACAACGAATCGATGTGCAACGCGCATTGGCCTGGATAGACAGCCACGCGTTCGAGCTTGGCATCGACCGGACACGTATCGCCGCGCTAGGGGGATCAGCAGGCGGACATTTGGCGGCATGGCTTGCGGTGGACAATGCCGCAGGCGCTCGCGTGAAAGCCGTGGTGAGCCTCTGGGGGCCTTGGGATTTGACGCTGCCGGATGCGGAACTGCAGCCCGACGCCATCGGCATGCTTGAGACCTTGCTCGGGCCGGGCAGACCCGGCGCACGCGAAGCCTCGCCCTACTTCCATATCGGTCGCGAAAGCGCCCCGGTTCTGCTGATTCACGGCCTCGACGATCCGCTTGTGCCCCCTTCCCAGGCGCAGCGCGCCTGTAAGCGCTACCGCGAAGCAGGCGCTCGCTGCGAACTGCTGGAGCTCCCTGGCGAAGGGCATGGCCTCAGTCGAAACGAAGATGTTGTCCGGGTCGCCAACGCGGTTCGTGCCTTCCTGATCCGCGAGCTGCTGCAGGCGCCATCGTCGCCCGGCGCGCAGCACACCGTCCGGTAGAATCACGCCTCCACGCCTGCGGTTCCTGATCCCGATGCTGTCCACTCTCAACGCCCCGCAACGCGAGGCGGCGAAATACCTTGATGGTCCCTGTCTTGTGCTGGCCGGCGCCGGCTCGGGCAAGACGCGCGTGATCACCGCGAAGATCGCGCACCTCGTGAAAACCTGCGGCATGAGCGCGCAGAACATCGCGGCGATCACCTTCACGAACAAGGCGGCGAAGGAGATGCAGGAGCGCGTCGGCCACCTGCTCAGCGGTGGTGAATCGAAGGGCCTGACGGTGTGCACCTTCCATGCGCTGGGCGTTCGCATCGTGCGGCAGGAGGCAAAGCTGGCGGGCCTGAAGCCGCAATTTTCGATCCTCGATGCGTCGGACACGCACCAGATCGTGGCCGACCTTGCGACCAACGCCGACAAGGCGATGCTCAAGGCGATCCACTGGACGATCTCGGGCTGGAAGAATGCGCTGATCACGCCGCAAGAGGCCGAGAAGCTCGCCAGCGACGAGATCGAAGCCGCTGCGGCGAAGCTCTACCCGGCCTACGAAAAGACCCTACGCGCCTACCAGGCGGTGGACTTCGACGACCTGATCGCGCTGCCGGTGCGCCTGTTCGATGAGCACCCGGAAGCGCGCGAGCGCTGGCAGAACAAGCTGCGCTACCTGCTGGTCGACGAATACCAGGACACCAACCGCGCGCAGTACAAGCTGCTGCGCCAGATCGCCGGCGTGCGCGGCGCCTTTACCGCAGTCGGCGATGACGACCAGGCGATCTACGCGTGGCGCGGTGCGGACGTGGAGAACCTCAACCAACTCGCTCGGGACTATCCGAATCTGCGAGTGATCAAGCTTGAACAGAACTACCGCTCGACCAACCGCATCCTGACCGCGGCGAACACGCTGATCGCCAATAACGAGAAGATGTTCGACAAGCGCCTGTGGTCCGAGCACGGCATCGGCGACCCGATCCACATCGTCGCAACGCGCGATGCGGAGAACGAGGCCGAGGTAGTGATCAAACGCATGCAGGCGCACAAGTTCGAATGCCGCACGCACTGGCGCGACTACGCGATCCTGTACCGCGGCAATCACCAGGCCCGCCTGATCGAACAGACCCTGCGCAACTTCAAGGTGCCGTATGTGATCTCCGGCGGGCAGAGCTTCTTCGACCGCGCCGAGATCAAGGACATCACCAGCTACCTGCGCTTGCTGCTGAACCCGGACGACGATCTGGCCTTCATCCGTTCGATGACCACACCGCGCCGCGGCATCGGGCCTGCCACGCTGGAAGCGCTCGGCAATTACGCCGGCAAGCGCCATATCGGTCTGTTCTCCGCCGCCTTCGAGGAAGGTGCGGAGCAGCATGTACCGCACCGCCAGCTTGAAGCGGTGCGCGAGTTCGGCAACTTCATCAACAAGATCGAATACCGCGCCCAGCGCGAGCCCGCCAAGCAGGTGCTCGACGACCTGATCCGCGCGATTGGCTACGAGGCCTGGCTCTACGAGCATTGCGAACAGCGCGAGGCGGAAACCAAGTGGAGCAACGTCTCCGACTTTGTTGGTTGGCTCGGCCGCAAGGGCGAAGAGGACAACAAGAACCTGCTCGAACTGACGCAGACGATCGCGTTGATCTCGATGCTCGACAAGGAAGACGAGGATTTCGACGGCGTTCAGCTCGCCACACTGCACGCCAGCAAGGGCCTGGAGTGGCCGCATGTGTTCCTGATCGGCGTCGAGGAAGGTCTGCTGCCGCACCAGAGCAGCATCGACGAAGACAAAGTCGAAGAAGAGCGCCGCCTGATGTACGTCGGCGTGACGCGCGCGCAACGCAGCCTGACGATCACCTACTGCGACCGCCGCAAGGCGGCCGGAGAATGGCACACGGTGGAGCCCTCACGCTTCATCGAGGAACTGGGTGCCGACAGCGTGAAGCGGCCAGACAAGAACGCGGTGGTGTCGAAGGAAGACGCCAAGGCCAAACTCGCGAATCTGCGGGCGATGTTGGGGCGCACCTGACGCTTGCAGGTCGCCGGGTGGCAGACGTCGCTGCATACGCTACGCTGAAGTCAGCTACAGCGACTGAGGAACCACCATGCGCCGTCTGATCCTTCTGCTCACCATTTGCGCCAGCCCCGCCGCGTTCGCGCAACGCTACGTTGATGTGAAATGCCCGCCCGCTTTCGACACGTCGTTAAAGCTCGCCGGCGGCTATTCCACCTTCGCACCAGCTGCCGCGGCCGCCGGCAGCGCAGAAGTGCCGACCACCCCTGCGGCACTGGCCGGGGCAGAGGTATACGTCGGCGACCCGACCAAGACCCCGCAGCTTCAGGAAGAGCAGGGCAGCAAGGGCAGCCAGCGCATCACCTGGTATCTTCCGGGGCCGAAGATCATCGCTTGCCGTTATGAGGGCACCGAACGGCGCATCTACCGGATGATCTATCCGCCCGCCAACGAGTGCTCGGCGCTGCGCACGCCGCCTGCGGGAAAGCCGCTGATCGTGAGTTGCCGTACGCGCTGATCCTGGCAGCGCTGTCGCGCTGCTAGCCCCCGGACAGCGCGGCAACAATCATCACGTCCTCGCCCTCGCACACCGGCGCTGCAATGTCGGGCACCGCGGCGCTGCCGACGAAGATGCGGATATGACGGCGGATGCCGTCCTGTTCGTCGATCAGCCGATGCCGCACGCCGGGCCAGCGCGCATCCAGCGCGGCCAGCACATCGGCCAACATTGCGGGCGCGGCGCAGTCGACCTGAACCTCGGCCAAGCCGCCACTGTACTGATGCAGATGCGTCGGCAGACGCACGTGCACCATCATGCAAGCGGCTCCGCTTCAAGCGCGTAGATCTCGGGCAGGTGGCGGGCGATGCAACGCCAGTTGTCACCCTCGTCGGTGCTCGCCCACACTTCGCCGCCGGTGGTGCCGAAGTAGACGCCAGCCTGATCGTGGGCATCCACCGTCAGTGCCTGGCGCAAAACGGTGAACCAGGCTTGCTCGGCGGGCAAGCCGGTGCGGCACATCTGCCAGCTGTCGCCACCGTCGCGCGAGCGCATCACGCAGGGCTTACCCTCGGGCGAAACGCGCGGCCACACGCTGCCAGCATCCATCGGGATCGTCCAGATCGTGTCGGGCTGGTGCGCATGGATGACGATGCCGAAACCGATGTCGCGGCGCACGCCATCCTGCGGCAGATTGGCGCCGATATCGACCCAGCGGCCGTCCGCCTCGTCACGGCGGAACAGGCCGCAATGGTTCTGCTGGTAGAGGCGGCCCGGCCGCGCCGGGTGCATGCGCACGCAGTGCGGGTCTTGCCCGAATACCGGGTAGGGGTCGGGGTAGAACTCGGCGCGCACTCCCTGGTTGATCGGCGCCCAGTCCGCGCCGGCGGCACGGGACTCGAAGGTGCCGCCGCTCGACATCGAGACGAACAGATGCGCGGGATCGCGCGGGTCGACCAACACCGAGTGCAGCTTGCCGCCGTCGGGC
>CAMFLH010000304.1 GCA_945957295.1 uncultured Uliginosibacterium sp. | reverse complement strand
CGACGTAGGCTTGCTCGATCGCGACCTCGCCTTGATCATCGGCGGAGACGACAGCGTTTTCGACTTCAAGTTCGGTCACGATCTTGGTGCTGTCGTTGAACTGGTGGCCAAGCCCGAGCACGACTCGGCCAACGGTCGCTTGACCTTGGGCCGCGTCATGAGGACGGCTGAAGCTGATTTCGCCGTAGCCGAACAGGCGCGTTGCGGATTCTGTTGCCTCCGGCGTGCTCGCAGACACGACGGCTACCGGCTGCGCCGATGTGGTGGATGGCACGCTGGTTTGCGTGGAAGCTGGCTGGATCGGCGCGATGGCTGTCGTTGGTGCGGTTGCCGCTGGTGTAGCTTTCTTGACGGCATCGAGCTCGGCGCGCAGGCGTTGCACTTCTTCACGCAGGGCGCGCATCTCGGCGCGCAGATCTTCCTGGGCCACGGCGGGCGTACTCGCAAAAGCGGCCGCTAGCGCTGCCGCCAGCGCGGTTTTCTTGATCATGACTATTTCTCCGGGGGACGAGGCTTACTTGGGCTGCCAGCCGTCGTTGAGTGTGTTCAGGAAGGAGATGAGATCGCCGATCTCGGCATCGCTCAGTGCGGGCGTATCGCCTGCCTTGCGGTTGTAGGGTGCTTCCGTCGTGTTTACGTTGGCCTTCCATGCCGCCGGCAAGTCGTCGAACTTGTCGATTGATCCGTCTGGCAAGCGCGGATACCACTCTTCCGGATTGGTGTCGCGACGTACGTAGAAACGCAGCGCCTCTTTCAGCGTTTCGAAGCGACCGTTGTGGAAGTAGGGACCTCCCAGCGCAACGTTACGCAGCGTGGGCACCTTGAACGCACCGCATAGATCGGTGCGGCCAGTCAGATCGGCGCGGAACGGCCCGCACAGACCGAGATCGAATCGATTCGGGTCGGCATTCGCGCGGATCTTTGGGTTACGCGGCACGCCAAGGTTGTCATAGCTGAAGTCGGTGAACAGCGGTCCAGGCGCGTTTGCCGGCTTGGTGGCCGGGTGGCAAGCGGCACAGTTTCCTTTGCGTGGATCGTTGAAGACCGCCAGGCCACGCATCTCGGCGTCGTCCAGCTTTGTTTTTCCGGCGAGGAAGGCGTCGTACTTGCTGTCGAAACGCGCAAAGCCCGGGTTTTCCTTCTGGTACTCGGCCAGTGCGTAGGCGATGCGATTGAGCGCGCGGGTTGGGTCGTCGAAAACTGCCTCGCCGAATTGGGCGCGGAAGGCGGCAGCCCAAGTCGCGGCCTTGGCTTTCGCCACTAATGCGGTGCTGTCCGCCAGCGCCATCTCATGCGGCTCGAAGAAGGGTTTGCCGGCCTGTTCCGCCAGACTGCCAAAGCGGCCATCGCGCATGAAGCCGCCATTTGGCGTGCCTTCCGCGTCGAAATTGAACGCCGGAGCGAAGCGTAGATAGCGTAGCGACGGTGCTTTACGGAAGCCCTGCACGTCGAGCAGGGCGCCACCGTCCGGTGTCCCGATGTTGCCTGTGCCGGATCCCGGCGCTGCATGTCCCGCAGCCGGTTCATGGCAGGTCGCGCACGACATCTTGCCGGACGCCGAGAGCGACGTATCGAGGAAGATCTGGCGACCTAGCTCGCCGACCCCGCTAAGCGTTTCCGTGGGCAGTCCCGGTGCGCTGACCGGCGAGGATGAATCGCCGCCGCCACCACAGCCTTGCAGCGACAGAATGGCCACGCAAACGAACAAGCGTTGTACCGCGGATGTGAGGGAGAAATGGGGGACTCGCGGGTTTCGCATCCGTTGGAATTCGTGTTGCAAGTGAGAATGGTTCGTATTGTTACATATGCAACTCGCTTTGGTATAGTTGCCCGTATGTTTGATGCGGCGAATGCAACAGTGCCGAGCGCGCACATTCGGCGCGCGAGGATGGCGCTCGGGACGCTGGTGGAGATTGATGCCAACGTGGCCGACGCACGCGTGCTTGAGAGCGCGTTCGCTGCTATATCAAGTGTCGAAGCGGCGTTTTCGTTCTTCGTGCCAAGCAGCGTACTTGCGCAGATCAATCGGGCTGAAGTGGGCGACGAGATCGAGTTGTTGCCGTGGCAGGCCGAGTTGTTGCGTGAAGCAATGGAGCTAGAACGTGCGTCCGACGGTTGTTTCAACGCTAATCTTGGCGCTCGCCTTATTGCGCTCGGCCTGCGGCCGGCGTGCTTCGATACACGCGACGTGATGTCGGGGCTGGCGAGCGACGGGCTTGAGTGGGTCGATGCCAGCCATCTCAGGGTTCAGCGCCGCGTGTGTTTGGACTTGGGGGGCTTCGCAAAGGGGGCGGCTGTGGATGCGGCGCTGGCGAGTCTGGCTCAAGCTGGTGCGGCACAGGCTTGCGTGAATGCCGGCGGCGATCTTGCTGTGATCGGCGAGCGTGAGGTAGCACTGCGAGCGGTCGCCAATTGGCGTGGGCAAGGAGCTCGCATCTGTATCGAGAACGAGGCTTTGGCGAGTTCAGTACGACATGCCACGAACGGGCCGTTTCATGGTCTGGGTGGTTTGGCGGTGCTCGGGCATGGAGGCATGCATCTGCCTATATTGGCAGGTGGTGTTGCCATTCGGGCGCCAAGGTGTGCATTGGCTGACGCACTGACCAAGATTGTGTTGGTGAGCGGTGACATAGCGCACCCGCTGCTTGCGACGCATGGCGCCGCGGCCATTGAACTGGAGTGATGAACCAATGCAGCACAGAGGAATCGGTGTGCCGGGTCTGCAGCACCGCGCATGGCGCCCGGCGATCATCGTCGTTCTGGTAATACTGTTTTTCTCAGGTATGCCCTTGTTTGAACCCGCAGCCGAATTGTTCTCTGATGCTTGGCTGCTCGAGTGGCGCCATACATCGGCCGTCTGTCATGGCGTTTGCGCTGCATGGTCGCTTGTGATGCTGGGTGCGGTTGCTGCCCGCCACGCGATGCCGATGTGGCGGGTGCGGCGGTTGCGCTGGGCCGGCGTGCTGTTGATGTTGGGTTGGATCGTTCTTGCGCTGTCGGGCCAGGTCGCACAGTACGGCGCCGATGGTGCAGGCCGAGATGCCTTTGTCTCAGCACACGGCTGGGTTGGCGTTGTCGTGCTGCTGCCCTTCGTCTGGCACGTTGTGCGGCGGCACACGGCGCCGCGAGTGGCTGCGGGCGTTCAGTAGGAAATCGCCCAGTCCGCAGTATCCACTCGTACATGCGGGCGCCCGACCGCCTTCAGGGTGTTTTCGGCAAACCGCTGAGCCCATTCGTTGGACTGTGCGAAGCGGGTTTCGCCGCCGTACTTGGCCACGTTGAGGATCTGGTCGACGATCAACAACTTGCCCATCGGATTGCTTGGCGTGCATTCGAGTTCGACAAATTCGCGATCGAACCACTGGCGCGGCGCACGGTTATCCAGCGCGTCGAGCGTGTCGTCGTTGACGGCGAATTCGTAGTCGCGACCGTCGCCAAAGCTTACGATCAGGGTGTTCATGGCGGAAGCCTTTCGGTGTGCAGTCTTGCCATTTTGCTACTGGTCAGCGCGCAGTGATGGCGCCTTTGTCGGGGCTTGGACACTCATGTGTGCGAGCGGCCTACAGTAGCGGGCTCGCGAGATGCGCCGCATGTTCGGCGAGTCGCGCACGGGTGCTGCGGCGCGCCCAGCTGTGTGGATCCACCGGGCGGGCTTCACGCTCGTAGCGCGCCTGCAGTGCGCGCAGTGCAGCGGTGAACTTAGGGTCGTAGACGACCAGGGTTACCTCGAAGTTCAGCCGGAAGCTGCGGATGTCCAGGTTGGTCGTGCCGAACAATGCGAGGCTGCCGTCGACGGTGACACTCTTTGTGTGGAGCAGCCCGCCGTGGAATTGCAGGATGCGGACGCCTGCTGCCAGCAGCGGTTCAAAGAACCAGCGGCTGGCGTGGCGTACAAGGATCGAGTCAATCCGGGCTGGCACGATCACGGTTACACGCACGCCACGCAGAGCTGCCGCTTCCAGCGCGAGGAACAGCGGTTCGTCCGGCACAAAATAGGGCGTCGTCAACACGATCTCTTCTCGCGCGCCGTAAAGCGTGGCGAGGAAAAGCCGTTGTGCGCCTTCGCCTTCGAAACCGGGGCCGGAGGGCAGTACCTGGACTTCGGCGCCATCTTCGAACTGTGTGCCGACTGCGTTGGCCAGCCCGGGTGCCACCTTGGCGATGGCGTCGCCGGTCTCGATGCACCAATCCCAAAGCACGATGCCGGCAAGCATCTCGACGGCGGGCCCCTCGATCCGCGCCATCGCATCGATCCATTCGCCAACCCCCGCGCCCTGCTTGAAACAGCGCGGATCGACCAGATTGAGGCTGCCGGTCCAGCCGATGACGC
>CAMFLH010000303.1 GCA_945957295.1 uncultured Uliginosibacterium sp. | reverse complement strand
GCTCCATCGTGCTCGCCGAGCGCGACGGCACGCCGATCTACGTGCGCGACGTGGCGACGGTGACCGAGGCGCCCGCCCTGCGCTTCGGCGCGGTGACGCGCGACGGTAAGGAGGCGGTGCTGGGCATGGCGCTCTCGCGCGTCGGCGAGAACGCGAAGAGCGTGGTCGACGCGGTGAAGGCCAAGCTCGCCACCGCGCAGGCCGCCCTGCCAGAGGGCGTGAGTCTGAAGCCGATCTACGACCGTACCGACATCGTCGAGAAGGCCCTGAAGACGGCGGAGAGCGCGCTGGTCGAAGGCTCCCTTCTCGTCGCCATCGTGCTGTTCCTGTTCCTCGGAGAAGTGCGCTCGGCGGTCGTCGTGATCGTCACGCTGCCGCTGGCGATGCTGATGGCCTTCCTGATGATGAATCAGGTCGGCATGTCGGCGAACCTGATGTCACTCGCGGGGCTTGCGATCGGCATCGGCATGATGGTCGACGGCGCGGTGGTGATGGTCGAGAACGCGTTCCGGCTGCTCGCACATGCGAAGGAGTCGGGCCAACCGATCAACAAGACGCACCTGATCCTCGAGGCCGCTCGCGAGGTGGCGAACCCGATCGCGTTCGCGATCCTGATCATCATCGTCGTGTTCATGCCGCTGTTCTCGCTCACTGGTCTCGAAGGCAAGCTCTTCAAGCCGATGGCACTGACGATCACCTTCGCGATGGCGGGTTCGCTGATCCTCTCGCTGACCCTGGTGCCGGTGCTCGCCGCGCTGATCCTCAAGCCCAAGGAGGAGAAGGACACCTTCGTGGTGCGTCAGGCGAAGGCGGCCTATCTGCCGCTGCTCGACTGGGCGCTTGGGCACAAGAAGCAGGTGATGGCGGGGGCGGTGGCCTTGCTGGTCGGCTCGCTCGCGCTCTTCCCGCTGCTGGGCAAGGAGTTCATGCCCACGCTGCAGGAGGGCACGATCATGTTCCGCATCACCGGCATCCCCTCGACCTCGCTCGATGAGTCGATCCGCGTCTCCAATGTGGTGGATACGACGCTGCGCCAGCGCTTCCCGCAGGTGCGCTCGGTGCTCGCCACGATCGGCCGTGCCGAGAAGGGTGAGACCTCCGACGTGAACTACATGGAAGTGCTGCTCGACATGAAGCCCGAGGCCGAGTGGCCCGCGAAGGTCTCCTACGCGAAGCTTTCGGCCGACATGCAGGCGGTGCTGGAGGAAACCGTGCCGACAGCGGTATTCGGCGCGACGCAGCCTATCCAGATGCGTGTTGAGGAGTTGATCTCCGGGGTGCGCGCCACGCTTGCGCTGAAGCTCTATGGCGAGGACCTCGCGACGCTCGACCGCCTCAGCGGGCAGGTGAAGGCGGTGCTCGACAAAGTGCCGGGCGTGGCGGACCTCTCGGCGGAAGCCAACAAGGGCAAACCGCAACTCGTCATCAAGGTGGATCGCGAAGCCGCAGCGCGCTTTGGCGTCAACGCGGACGAGGTGTTGGAGATCGTGCAGTCCGGCATCGGTGGCAGCGCCGTCTCCACGCTGATCGACGGCACCAAGCGTTTCGACATCGCCGTACGCCTGGCTGAGAACTACCGCGCCAACCCAGCTCAGATTGCGGCGATTCCGCTGCGTACGCGAGAAGGCGTTCTGGTGCCTTTCGGCTCTGTGGCGAAAATTGAACTCGACGAGGGTTACTCATTCGTGCGCCGCGAGGCGCTGCAGCGCTACGCCGTGCTGCAGATGGACGTGAAAGGGCGCGATGTCGACAGCTTCGTGAAAGAGGCCGATGCACGCTTGCGCGAGCAGGTGAAGTTGCCGGCGGGGTATTGGGTCGAGTGGGGCGGGGCCTTCGAGAACCAGCAACGTGCGATGGCGCGGTTGGGAATGATCGTGCCGCTGACAATCGGGCTGATCTTCCTGCTGCTCTACACCGCCTTCAATTCGGTGAGGCACGCGACCCTGATCATCGCCAACGTGCCCTTCGCCATTATCGGCGGCGTCGTCAGCCTCTTTGTGACCGGGCAGTACCTGTCGGTGCCCTCGGCGATCGGCTTTATCGCCGTGTTCGGCGTGGCGATGCTTAACGGCATCGTGATGGTGTCCTTCCTCAATGATCTGCGACAACGCGGCCGCAGCATCCGCGACGCGGTTCGCGAGGGGGCCGCCTTGCGCCTGCGCCCGGTGCTCATGACGGCCACCGTGGCCATCCTGGGTCTCGTACCGATGCTGCTGTCCACCGGCGTGGGCGCCGAAACCCAGCGCCCGCTGGCGACGGTAGTCGTCGGGGGGCTTTTCACCTCAACGGCGCTGACGCTGTTGCTGCTGCCGCTGCTCTATGAATGGTCCGAACAGCGCGCCGAGGCGCGCCGCGTGGCCGCGCTCGACCTCGCCAAGGAAGGAGCCTGACATGAAGGAAATCAAGGCCTACGTGCATCGCAGCCGCATCGCCGACGTGATGCAGGCGCTCAAGGAGTCAAATCCTTTCAAGGGTCGCGAGGGCGCCCACCGACACAACCTGACGGCCTACGTCGTGAAGGGCTCGCTGAAGGCGCTTGACCAGCAGGAGCAGCACTACTCGCTGGATCTGGGTGACGCTGTGATCGACGAATACAAGCTGGAGTTCGTGTGCGACGACGCCGACGTCGCTGAACTGGTCGACCTGATCAAGACGACGGCACGCACCGGCGGAGGCTGTTGCGGGTGGGTCTATGTCCTTGACGTGCTCACGGCGGAGCCTATCGAATGATCCGTCCGGGCGTCGGGAATCGGCCTCGTCGCGTGGCGAGGCGAGGTCGGCTGTGGCTGGCCGCACTCATGCTGTCTTGGCTCGCCGCGTGCTCGACCTCGAGTGGTGCTGGCGAGAGGGATTCGGCGCGCGTACGAACTGGCAATGTTGTCGCGGTCGGTCTGCTCGCCGAACTGCAGCCGACGCGTCCGGATCGCTGCGCGCAACCAAGCGCCGAGTTCGATCAGCAGCGCGGCTATGTGGTGATGTACCGCTCGCCGGTGGGGTATCGGACTCGGGTTTTCGCGTCGAGCAGCGGGCAACAGGCAACAGTGGGCGATCGGGTCAGCTTCGACGACAGTGCCTGCTCCGCCGTTCCACGGCGTATCACTGCTGATTCGGACTGATCCACAGACCTTGACGGAAAGACGGGCCGCGCCATTGCGGTCCGTCGTAGTCCTGTTCCTGAGGGCGCGGCCAGTGCGCCATCGGTTGAAGCAGAACCAACGTTCTGAGATGAAACTGATGGGCAGTTATCGGGCAGAACCCATATCCGAACGCGCCGCCAAGGGCGGGGTTGGAGGTTGCCGCGCGTGTTGCGAAGAGCACAACGGTCAGCATGAAAAAGATCAAAGCTCCTGTTCGTTGCCGTTGCCGTTGCCGTTGCCGTTGCATTGCCAACGCCGTGCTGGAACGAAATACGGAGCCTGCGTGGGAAATGGAGCTGTGCCCGGCGAGAGCTCATAGACGTCACTTCAGCATAATCGACCACATGAGCTTTGCGCTTTGCGAGCGACTGCCCCAGGGCGTTCTCCTGAACGACGGGTGGTGAAATGTCAATGCGGAAAAACGAATCAATGCCGGAAGTATTGATCAACGCACTCAATCGAGAGCCGCCTGAAGCATTTATGCAGGCTTTGTTGGCTAGTGGATGGCAACCCGACGACGTCGACTGTGATGGCTTTCCGTTGCTGTTTCGGGCTGTCGACAAAGGCCGTCTCGACATTGCCGAACTTCTGGTTCGAGCTGGCGCGCAGGTGGATCGGCGTTTGCCGAACGGCTGGACGACGTTGTTCTGGGCAGTCCTCAACGGTCAAGAAGTTGCTGTAGCGTTCCTGCTGCGCTTCGGAGCCGATCCCAATTTCGAGAGCCGGGACGGTGAGCGGGTCCTGATGGTCGCTGCATGGAAAGGCTTTCCGACCATTGTGGTGCTATTGCTCGCACACGGTGCACAACATGATGCAGCCAACGCGGATGGTCTCAATGCTCTTGCCGCCGCAGCGGCGAGACGTCACGCCAGCATTGCTGAAACGCTCGCCGAGGCCGCCGAGCAGGCGGAAAACACGCGCCCAATCCACTGAATGATAGTGGAGGTGGCCGCCTGCGACTCCCGAGATCGGCTCGATGCCATAGAGTCTCAGTGACCGAAGTGGCGCCGTGACCGTGAAGTCGGACGTCCACTGCGAAGGACTGCAAACGCTTTGTTGCTGTGACAGGTTTGAACGTCCGCTTTGCGTTGGACACTTGCAGCCATGGCATTTCAAAGCCGAAGTTCGCGTGCTGACGGAACACGATTACCTGAATGTCGGCTAAGGCGTGCGCCGTGCAAAGGCGGCGCTTCCCAGTGGGTGCAAGTCCCACCCGGCG
>CAMFLH010000302.1 GCA_945957295.1 uncultured Uliginosibacterium sp. | reverse complement strand
TATAAGAGACAGGGTACCGGGCGGCCGGCCCTGCGCGGCGCGCTCGGCTGGCTGATCGCCTTGCCGGCGACGACCGGAGCGGCGTCGCTCTCGGAATACGGGCGGTTGAAGTCAAAACCATCCGCTGCAAGATTCGGCTTGCGCTCTAGCGTGTCGGGGGCCGCGTGGCGCGGCCGTTCGCGATCGGGGGACGAATGGGCGCGACGATCGGCATTCTGGTTGCGCAGGATCCGCCGGGCCGAGTCGGCCGTAGCGTCGTTTCCGAAACCTGGTACGACTTCTTGCGTGATCTTCAGCTTGATGAGCTTTTCGATCGCGGCAAGGCGCAGGTGTTCGTCGGGTGACACCAGCGAAATCGCGTTGCCTTGCTTGCCCGCACGGCCGGTTCGGCCGATACGGTGGATGTAGTCTTCCGCGGTCGGCGGCAGTTCGTAGTTGATCACGCAGGGCAGGTCGTCGATATCGAGCCCGCGCGCCGCTACGTCGGTTGCGACCAGCACGCGGATCGCGCCGCTCTTGAAACCTTCGAGGGCTTCGGTTCGCTGCTGCTGGTTCTTGTCACCGTGGATCGCGTCTGCGGCGATGCCGTCCTTCTGCAACTGGCGCGCCAAGCGGGCGCACGCGAGTTTGGTGCTGCAGAACACCAGCACTTGCGGCGCGGCGACGTCTTCGAGCAGCAGCCAGGTCAGCAGATCGCGCTTCACTGCGCCCGGCACCGGGTGAACACGGTGCGTGATCGTTTCGCTGACCATGTTGCGGCGCGCGACTTCGATCAACTGCGGGCTCTTGAGCATCGAGTCGGCGAGCTTCTTGATCTCGTCCGAGAAGGTGGCCGAGAACAGCAGGCTTTGCCGTTGCGACGGCAGCAGCGCGAGGATGCGGCGGATGTCCGGGATGAAGCCCATGTCGAGCATGCGGTCTGCTTCGTCGAGCACGACGAACTCGACTTGGCCTAGCGCGATGCTGCGTTGTTCGACGTGGTCCAGTAGGCGACCCGGGGTGGCGACCACAACCTCTACGCCGCGACGCAGTTCATCGAGCTGCGGTTTGATATCCACGCCGCCGTAGATGCAGGCCGCGCGCAGCGGCAGGTGTTTGGCGTAGGTCTGCACCGATTCGTGCACCTGCATCGCCAATTCGCGGGTCGGCGCCAGGATCAGTGCGCGCACCGGGTGGCGCGCGGGGGATGCGCTCGTATTGGCCCAGCGCGAGATCTTGTGCAGCAGCGGCAGCGTAAAGCCCGCCGTCTTGCCGGTGCCGGTCTGTGCCCCGCCCATGACATCGCGCCCCTCCAGTACAACAGGGATCGCCTGACGCTGGATTGGCGTTGGCTCGCTGTAGCCCGCCTCTTCAACGGCGCGAAGTAGTTCGGGAATCAGACCGAGTTCGGAAAACGACATAGTTACCCATCAAGCGCAGTAGCAGGACGGGCCTGCAAATTTGCCGCGCGGATTCAAGAAGGGCGCGATTATAGGCCGAAGGCGGACGCATTGCCCGATGTATTTCAGCTTGTCAAGCCAGATCGCCGCTTCGCGTTGGACGCAAACCACGTCTGGCGGTCAATCTACGAGCTCCACGGGCAGCAGGCCACGCAATGCGTTACTGACGTAAATCGTTTCGGCACGTTCGAGATCGCGGCGGTAGAGCAGTGCTTCGGTGGCTTCACCGGCGTCGAGCAGCGTCTGGCGCATCACCCCCGGAAGTAGCCCGCACCGAGTCGGTGGCGTGACCAGGCGACCATCGATTTTCAGGAATACGTTACTGCGAGCGCCCTCGCACAGCTCTCCGGCGTCGTTAAAGAACAGCGCGTCAAAATGCCCGGCGGCAATTGCTTGCTGCATGGCGCGGTCGTAGCGCTCGCGGCGCGTTGTCTTGTGACGCAGCAGGTAGTCGTCGGCGCTTAGGGTGTGTTTGGCGAGGCAGACCGTTGCCCGCGCAGGCACGGGATCGAGCGCCGCGTGGGTGATCGCCAAGCTGCCATCGGCCGATAGCGCAAGTCGCACACGATGAGGTGAGGTGTCGTCGGGTAGCGTGGCGGCTGTGCGTGCAAGCATCACTCGCGCGGTGCCGGCATCAAAGGAAATCCCCAGCGCCGATGCAGAATCGCCAAGGCGGCGCAGGTGCTGTTCGAGCAGCGGGTACGGGTGCTTTCCGCCATCGCAGCGCAGGGTTTCGAACAGCGCGAAGTCGGGTTTGAGCTGCGTGGCAAAGCGCGCCTTGACGTGGCATTCCGCCCATTCGGCGGCGGCGTCGGAATCGGCGACGATGCCGCTGCCGATTCCCATGTAAGCCGCACCGCTGTGGTCGAGCTCCATCGTGCGGATCGGCACGTTGAGGCTCAGGCGCCCGTCCGGCGCGAACCAGCCGAAAGCGCCGCAGTACAGGCCGCGCGGCGCAGCTTCCAGTTCGCGGATGATCTCCATCGCGCGGATCTTCGGTGCCCCGGTGACTGAGCCGCAGGGGAACAGCGCGCTGAAGATCTCGCCGAGGCCCGCGTCGACGGGTGCTGCGACGACGGTGGAGGTCATCTGATGCAGCGTTGCGTAGTCCTCGATCTCGAACAGACGTTCGACCCGCACGCCGCCCTTGGGTGCGAGCCGACCCAGATCGTTGCGGATCAGGTCCACGATCATCAGGTTCTCGGCGCGGTCCTTGTCCGATGCCGCCAGGGCCTGTGCCTGGCCAAGCGGCGCCGTGCCCTTCATCGGCCGGGTGATCAGACGTTCGCCTTCGCGCGCCACGAACAGTTCCGGCGAGCGCGACAGGATTGCGCCGTCGGCGTGCTGCAGGTAAGCGCCGTGCCTTACCGGCTGGGCCGCTCTCAGGCGGCTGTACAGCGCGAGTGGATGGCCATAAGCCTGCGCATGGACGGGAAAGGTGTAATTGACCTGATAGCAGTCGCCTGCGCCGATCAACTGACGGATACGCTCCAGCGCAGCGCGATATTCGCGTTCATCAAGGCCGAACGTCAGCTCGCCGAGGCCGGCCACCCGTGCGTCGAGCGGGAGCAGCGCCAACGCGCACTCGATCAGCGCATCGGTTGCAGCACGGTCCAGTTCGTCGCAGCGCCGCCAGCGCCAGGCACGCAGCAAGGGCCGCCCGGTTTGCGGGAGTCGGGCCGCCAGGCTGGGCTCCAGCGCGTAGCCGAGTTCATAGCCCGCCGCGAGCGTGACCCATTCTCCGGCCGCGACGGCCGCCTCGATCGCAGCCAGCGCGCCGGGTACTGACGCACCGTCCCATGCCAGCACGATGCCTGCTGGCTGCGAAAACACACGCGTAACGCCGTCGGCGTCGAGGTTGTTCTCGAACAGCGCAATCGGAACGTTGCTGGCGAGGATGCTCGCGAGTTCGGACGGGGAGGATGAAATCGGTGTCGGCACCGGATTGCTGTGTGGCTGGAGTCCCGAGGTGATCGGGGGTGCAGACGACTCTACCGAGGGGGCTGTTACACAACAATCAGCGCGGCAGGATTGGCGCCGTGTAGCTGTGCGATTGTTGCGAAAGTGCCAATCCTGTAGCGGTAAACCGCAAAGCTCGCCAGTGGCTTGTGCTGGTATTGCGCTGGCGCCGCTTTGCCACCGCTGCCTCCGTTGCGGGGGGGCGATGCCGCGCACTCAGCATCGTCGGGCCGAGTCCGTTAACCCTTGCAGGCAGCAGAACTGCCGGGCCTGTGTGGATCTGCGGCGCGGCATATCGGAGGACAGCGAATTGGCAGCTTACGATCTGTTCGTGGTGGGCGGCGGCATCAATGGAGCGGGCATCGCGCGCGACGCTGCAGGGCGCGGCCTGTCCGTGATGTTGTGCGAGCAGGACGACCTTGCTGCGCACACCTCCAGCGCCAGTACGAAACTGATCCACGGCGGTTTGCGCTACCTCGAATACCGGGAGTTCGGTCTGGTGCGCAAGGCGCTGCAGGAGCGCGAGATCTTGCTGCGCGCAGCCCCCCACATCATCGGCCCGATGCGCTTCGTGATGCCGCATGACGAAGGCCAGCGACCCGCCTGGATGATTCGTGCCGGGCTGTTCCTCTACGATCACCTGGCGGTGCGCGAGCGTTTGCCCGGCTCCTGCGGCGTCGATCTCCGAAAGCACCCGGCGGGGGCGGCCCTGAAACCCGCCTTCGCGCGCGGCTTTGAATACTCCGATGCCTGGGTGCAGGACGCCCGCCTCGTCGTACTGAACGCGATGGCCGCCCGCGAACACGGCGCCCGCGTTGCCACACGCACCGCCCTGGTTGAGGCGAAGCGCGAGGAGGACACCTGGTTGCTGACGTTGCAGGATCAGCATGGGCGGCGCGAAACGGTGAGCGCGCGTGTGCTGGTGAACGCCGCCGGTCCGTGGGTCGGGCGCTTGTTGCAACGCGTACTGCGCGTCGGCAGTGAGAAGACCGTGCGGCTGGTGAAGGGCAGCCACATCGTGGTGCGCCGTCGCTTCGAGCACCCCTATGC
>CAMFLH010000301.1 GCA_945957295.1 uncultured Uliginosibacterium sp. | reverse complement strand
ATCCAGAACGACATCCTCAAGGAGTTCATGGTCCGCAACACCTACATTTATCCGCCGACGCCATCGATGCGGATCATTGCGGACATCTTCGGCTACACCGCGCAGCACATGCCGAAGTTCAACTCGATCTCGATCTCCGGCTACCACATCCAGGAAGCCGGGGCGAACCAGGCGATCGAGCTGGCCTTCACGCTGGCCGACGGCATGGAGTACGTGCGCACCGGCGTGAAGAGCGGGCTCGATGTCGACGCCTTTGCCGGGCGGCTGTCCTTCTTCTGGGCGGTCGGCATGAACTTCTATCTCGAAGTTGCCAAGATGCGTGCCGGCCGGTTGTTGTGGCACAAGATCATGCAGGGCTTCGGCGCCAAGAGCGCCAAGTCGATGATGCTGCGCACCCACAGCCAAACCTCCGGCTGGTCGCTGACTGAGCAGGACCCATACAACAACGTCGTGCGCACCACCATTGAAGCGATGGCGGCGGTGTTCGGCGGCACGCAATCGCTGCACACCAACGCGCTCGACGAGGCGATTGCGCTGCCGACCGAGTTCTCGGCCCGCATCGCGCGCAACACGCAGATCATCATCCAGGAAGAGACGCACATCTGTAACGTGGTCGATCCCTGGGCCGGCTCCTACATGATGGAGACGCTGACGCAGGAGATGGCCGACAAGGCCTGGGCGCTGATCGAAGAGATCGAGAAGATGGGCGGCATGACCAAGGCCGTCGAATCCGGCTGGGCCAAGCTGCAGGTCGAGAAGTGCGCGGCGGAGAAGCAGGCGCGCATCGACTCTGGCAAGGATGTGATCGTTGGCGTCAACAAGTACAAGCTCGCGAAGCAGGATGCGGTGGATATTCTCGATATCGACAACACCGCAGTGCGGGAATCGCAGATCGCGCGCCTCAAGCAGGTCCGTGCGGGCCGCGATGCGGCACGCGTGCAGGCGTGCCTCGATGCGCTGACGCGGTGTGCTGAAACTGGCGAAGGCAACCTGCTTGCGCTGTCGATTGACGCAGTGCGCGCGCGCGCCACGGTGGGCGAAGTGTCGGACGCACTGGAAACGGTCTGGGGCCGCCACCGCGCGAATCCGCAGACGGTGAGTGGGGTGTACGGAGGCGTCGTGGAAGGTCAGGAAGACTGGCAGTCGCTGAAGGGCGAGATCGAGACCTTCGCAGCCGAGCAGGGCCGTCGCCCGCGCATCATGGTCGCGAAGCTCGGTCAGGATGGTCACGACCGTGGTGCCAAGGTGGTGGCGTCGGCGTTCGCCGACCTCGGCTTCGATGTCGATATCGGCCCGCTGTTCCAGACACCGGACGAAGCCGCACGCCACGCGGTGGAAAACGATGTGCACGCGATCGGTGTGTCGACCTTGGCGGCCGGCCACAAGACGCTGGTGCCGCAGCTTGTCAGCGCGCTGAAGGCACAGGGCGCGGATGACATCGTTGTTTTCGTCGGCGGCGTGATCCCGGCGCAGGACTACGACTTCCTGTTCAACGCGGGTGCGGCCGGCATTTTTGGGCCGGGCACGCCGATCCCCGCTGCGGCGCGCGAAGTGCTCGCGCAGATTCGCAAGCGGCTTGGCTGATCAGAGGGCGCCCCGCGTGGACGCCGCCTCGGAAGCGCTCGTCGCCCGACTGCTCGCAGGCGAGCGGCGCGCGCTCGCCAAGGCGATCACGCTTGCCGAATCCACTCGCGCCGATCACCGCGCGCAGGCCGATGCCGTGTTGCAGGCCGTGCTGCCACGCACCGGCAAGGCGCTGCGGCTGGGTATCTCCGGCGTGCCGGGTGTCGGCAAATCCACCTTCATCGAAGCGCTTGGCCTGTGGCTGATCGCGCGCGGCCACCGCATAGCCGTGCTGGCGGTCGACCCGAGTTCGAGCGTCACCGGTGGTTCCATCCTCGGCGACAAAACGCGCATGGAAGGGCTCTCGCAACGCATCGAGGCTTACATCCGGCCGTCACCCTCATCGGGCAGTCTTGGTGGTGTCGCGGAGCGCACACGTGAGGCCATGCTGTTGTGCGAGGCGGCCGGTTTCGATGTCGTAATCGTCGAAACCGTGGGCGTCGGCCAGAGCGAGACGACGGTGGCCGGCATGACGGATCTCTTCTGCCTGCTGCAACTGCCCAACGCGGGCGATGATCTGCAGGCGATCAAGAAGGGCGTGATCGAGCTGGCCGACCTTATCGTCATCAACAAGGCGGATATCGATCCGAACGCAGCGGCGCTGGCGCAGGGGCAGATCCGTTCTGCGCTGACGATGCTGCGGCCGCAGAACGCGGCCTGGGCGCCGCCGGTGCTCACGCTTTCAGCCTTGCGTCAGGAAGGTGTCGCATCCTTCTGGGAAACGGTGGAGCGCTATCGCGACACGATGCAGGCGAGCGGCGACTTCGAGGCCAAGCGCCGCAGCCAGGCGGTGGCGTGGATGTGGGCGCTGATCGAAAGCGGGCTCAAGGCACGCTTCGATGCGCATCCTGCGGTGCGTGCCGCGTTGGGTGCACTGAGTGAAGCTGTGGAACGTGGGGATACAACGCCGGGCGCAGCAGCTGGGGAGCTGCTGCGTCGGGCGGCGGAGTAAGGGCGGGGCGCCGGCCGCATAGCGGGGTGCCGCGTCGGGGGACGCATCGTTGCAGGCATGGCCGGCGGCGACACGACAATCTGGGGGAACACATGCACGACATCATTCGTCAGCTCGAAGAGAAGCGCAGTGCTGCGCGCCTCGGCGGCGGGCAGAAACGCATCGAGGCGCAACACGCCAAGGGCAAGCTCACCGCGCGAGAGCGCATCGAACTGCTGCTCGACGAAGACAGCTTCGAAGAGTGGGACATGTTCAAGGAACACCGCTGCCACGATTTCGGCATGGCGGAACAGACGGTGCCCGGCGATGGTGTCGTCACCGGCTACGGCACCATCAACGGCCGCATGACCTTCGTCTTCTCGCAAGACTTCACGGTGTTCGGCGGTTCCTTGTCGGAAGCGCACGCCGAGAAGATCTGCAAGATCATGGATCACGCGATGAAGGTGGGCGCGCCGGTGATCGGGCTCAACGACTCGGGCGGCGCGCGTATCCAGGAAGGGGTCGCTTCGCTCGGCGGCTATGCCGAGGTGTTTCAGCGCAACGTGCTGGCTTCCGGCGTGATCCCGCAGATCTCGCTGATCATGGGGCCCTGTGCGGGCGGCGCGGTGTACTCGCCGGCGATGACCGACTTCATCTTCATGGTGAAGGACAGTTCCTACATGTTCGTCACTGGCCCGGAAGTGGTGAAGACGGTGACGCATGAAGAGGTGACCGCCGAGGAACTGGGCGGCGCACTGACGCACTCGTCGAAGTCCGGCGTGGCGGATCGCGCCTACGAGAATGACGTTGAAGCGATTCTGATGACGCGTCGGCTGGTCGACTTCCTGCCGGCGAACAACCGTGCCGGGGTGCCGGTTCGGCCGACCACCGACAGCCCCGACCGCATGGACGATTCGCTCGACACCCTGGTCCCGGACAACCCGAACAAGCCCTACGACATGCGCGAGCTGATCATCAAGATCGTCGACGAGGGTGATTTCTTCGAGCTGCAGCCCGAGTACGCGAAGAACATCATGATCGGCTTCGCGCGCATGGAAGGCCGCACCGTCGGCATCGTCGCGAACCAGCCGCTGGTGCTCGCAGGGTGTCTCGACATCAAGAGCTCGATCAAGGCGGCGCGCTTCGTGCGCTTCTGCGACGCCTTCGGCATCCCGGTTGTCACCTTTGTTGATGTGCCGGGCTTCATGCCGGGCACCACGCAGGAATACGGCGGCATCATCAAGCACGGCGCCAAGCTCTTGTACGCCTACGCCGAATGCACGGTGCCGAAGGTCACTGTGATCACCCGCAAGGCCTACGGCGGCGCGTACGACGTGATGAGCTCCAAGCACCTGCGCGGCGATGTGAACTTCGCCTGGCCCAGCGCCGAAATTGCGGTGATGGGGCCGAAGGGCGCCGTCGAAATCATCTTCCGCGAAGAGAAGGGCGACCCGGCCAAGCTGGCCGCGCGCGAACAGGAATACCGCACCAAGTTCGCCAACCCCTTCATCGCGGGGCACCGTGGCTACATCGACGACGTGATCATGCCGCACGAGACACGCAAGCGGATCTGCCGCTCGCTCGCGATGCTGCGCGACAAGAAGCTCGAGAACCCGTGGCGCAAGCACGGCAACATTCCGCTCTGATCGCGACGGGGAGACACGAACATGTTTGAAAAGATCCTGATCGCGAACCGCGGGGAAATCGCCTGCCGCGTCATCAAGACCGCCCGCAGGATGGGCATCAAGACCGTCGCGGTGTATTCCGAGGCGGACCGCGACGCGCGCCATGTCGAGATGGCGGACGAGGCCGTGTGCATCGGCCCGGCACCGTCGAAAGAGTCCTACCTCGTCGGTGACAAGATCATCGCCGCCTGCAAGCGGACCGGCGCCCAGGCGGTGCACCCGGGTTACGG
>CAMFLH010000300.1 GCA_945957295.1 uncultured Uliginosibacterium sp. | reverse complement strand
ATCTACACTCGACTAGTCGTCGGCAGCGTCAGATGTGTATAAGAGACAGATCACACACTGGCTCATCAGTCCGCTCATGATTCGCGCTCCTTGCGTTGCATCGCATCCCGCACCACGCGGCAGATGTCGCCCGGTTTGATTGGCTGGCCGCGTGCCTCGCTCCAGCAATCCACATCGACCAGGAAGCGCGAACGCAGCATCATCGCCAGCGCCGAGTAGCGGCGGTTGTCTTCATCGATCAGCTCGTCGGCGGGCTTGTCCGACCAGTTGCCCTCGATCGTCATGACATGTTTGAAGCGCTTGAAGATCTCGCGGATGCCCGAGGGCATCGGCTGGATGAAACGCAGGTGCATAGCCGACACCGCCAAGCCTTCCTTGCGCAGGCGGGTGACTGCTTCTTCGATCGCCCCCATCGTGCTGCCCCAGCCTACGAGCAGCTTGTCGCCCGAATCTCCGCCGTAGACGGCGGGCGCCTTCACCGTTTTCTGCAGCGCTGCGAGCTTGAGACTGCGCGCGCGCAGGCCTTCTTCATTGATGGCCGGGTCGTAGGCGACGCGGCTGTTGCGGTCGTGCGCGAGCCCGGTCAGCGTGTGCATGCCGCTCGGCTGGCCCGGCTGGAAGCGGCGCGAGAGGCCGGTAACCGGGTCCCATTCGTAGGGCTTGGCGCCGGGCGGCACCGGGGTCTGATCCACCGGCGGCGCAAGCCAATCCTCGCTGAACTGCGGCCGCGGGAAGGGCTGCTGTGCGGTGGCGAGGCTGGCGTCGGAGAGCACCACCACCACCATGCCGAAGGTCTCCGCGATCTTGCGTGCCGTGATGATCGAGTAGAAGCAGTCCTCGATCGAGCAGGGTGCCATCACCACTTTAGGCGCGTCGCCATGGCTGCCGTAGATCGCGGTGAGCAGATCACCCTGTTCCACTTTGGTGGGCTGGCCGGTGCTGGGGCCGCCGCGCTGCACGTTGACCACCACCAGCGGAATCTCCGCCATCACCGCAAGGCCCATTGCCTCCTGCTTGAGCGAGAAACCGGGGCCGGAGGTGATCGTCACCGCGCACTTGCCGGCGTAGCTCGCGCCGATCGCGAAGGCGCAGGCGGCGATTTCGTCTTCGGCCTGATGCACCAGCCCACCGACCTTCTCGAAGATTTCGCTCAGGTAGTGCGAGGCCGATGTCGCCGGCGTGATCGGGTACATCGCGCAGATGTCCATGCCCGATGCGATCACGCCCAGTGCGATGGCGGTGTTGCCGTTGACCACGATCTGCGGCACCTGCGAGCGCTGCGCCGGAATGCGGAACTTGAACGGCAGATGCGCTTCGCCCCACGCCGCGCCGGCTTCGTAGAGCATCACGTTGCTCTCGATCACCTTCGCATCCTTCTTGCCGAAGATGCGGGCGATCTGCTCACGCGCCAGTCGCGCGTCGAAGCCGTACAGGTTGCACAGCAGCCCCAGCACGAACATGTTCTTGCCCTTGCGCGGGTCGCTCACAAGCTCGCGGCAGCGTTCTTCCAGCGGCACCTCGTGTACATCGAAACCGTCGCGACGCAGCGCATCAACCGTTTCGGTGTAGGAGGCGACAATCGCCGGATCGCGGTGGCTGCGCCACATCGATTCGAGCAAGATCGTCGCACGCGGCTTCAACTCACCCGCGCGCACCCGGCCAAGCAGCACCTGCTCGTTGAAGGCGACGACGAACTCGGTTTGGTCGCCGCCGTTGGTGACCCGCTGCGCGCCGATGCGGATGCGGATGCCGCTTGCCCCGGCAACGCTGCGCGCCGGCGGCTGGATTTCGGCCGGGATGATCTCGGTCGTCCAGATGCCGTTACCCATGCGGGCGGCAATGGCGGCCAGCGATTGCCCACAACGCTGCGCGCCCTCGCCGGAATCGCTGATCACTTCGATGATGTGTTCGCTCAAGGGCACGGCTGCGCGCGGGGCGGTTTGGGCGGGGCGATCAAGCGTGGCGGTGTCGGTCATGAGCATGTCTCCGGCAGATGCACGCGGGCGAAGCCGCGTTCCTGGCGCGGAATGCCGAACAGGCGTTCCGAGGGCGTGTCGTGCTGGGCGAGGTAAACCGCGTTGCTGTCGCGCAGACCAAGGTAGGCTTTCATCGAGCGTGCGGCGCGGCGGCCGGCGCCCATGGCCTGGATCACCGTGGCCGCGCCGGTAACGATGTCGCCCCCGGCATAGACGCCCATGATTGATGTGGCGAGTGTGTCGTCGGTCCAGATGTAGCCGCGTTTGTCGAGTTTGAGGCCGGAGGTTTGGCCAAGGATCGGGTTCGCGTTGGTGCCGATCGCGAAGACCACCATGTCGCACTCGATCTCGAATTCGCTACCTGGAACCGGTTCGGGGCGCCGCCGGCCTGAGGCATCCGGCTCCGCCAACGCCATCCTTTGGCAACGCATCCCGCGCACCCGGTGCTGTTCATCGCCGAGCAGCTCGACTGGGCTGGTCAGCCATTCGAAGTTGATGCCCTCTTGCCTTGCGTGGTGAAGCTCCTCTGCGCGCGCCGGGGCTTCTTCGGCGCTGCGGCGATACACGCAGGTGACCCGCTCGGCGCCCACTCGCAGCGCGACCCGCATCGCGTCCATCGCGGTATTGCCAGCGCCGATCACCGCCACATGCTTGCCCGGTTGCAGCGGCGTGTCGTACGCGGGGAAGTCGCGGCCGTGCATCAGGTTGCAGCGGGTCAGCCATTCGTTGGCCGACAGCACACCGCCGAGCGATTCGCCCGGGATGCCCATGAAGCTGGGGTAGCCTGCGCCGGTGCCAACGAACACCGTGTCGTAGCCCATTTCGGTGAGCATCTGTTCCAGCGTGAACAGCCGCCCGACCAGGGTGTTGCACTCGAAGCGGATGCCCAGCTGGCGCAGCTTGTCGATTTCCACATCCACCACGCTGTTGGGCAGGCGGAAGTCCGGTATGCCGTACTTCAGCACGCCGCCCGGCTCCTGGAAGGCTTCGAATACCGTGACCTCGCAGCCCGCCTTGGCCATGTCGGCCGCGCAGGCCATGCCCGCCGGGCCGGAGCCGACGATGCCGACCTTGTGGCGGTTGTGTTCGATGTAGGGCAGGTTGGCCCAGCCTTCGCTGATCGCCTTGTCGCCGACGAAACGTTCCAGCCGCCCGATCGCCACCGGCTCCAGCCGCTCGCCGACGGTACATACACCTTCGCACTGGCTTTCCTGCGGGCACACCCGGCCGCAGACGCTTGCCAGCAGGTTGGTGTCGGTGATCACGTCGTAGGCGCCGTGGAAGTTCTTCTCGGCGATCTTGCGGATGAAGCCGGGGATGTCGATGCCGACCGGGCAGCCGCGCACACAAGGCTGGTCCGGGCAATCGAGGCAGCGCTCGGCTTCCAGCAGTGCGTCTTCCTCGCGGTAGCCGCAGGCCACCTCGTCGAAGTTGGTAATGCGGATCTCCGGCGCTTGTTCCAGCATCGGCGTGCGCGCCTGCGGAATCGTGCGGATCGTCTTTCTCTTGGCCATGCTGGCCTCCTGCTCGCGGTGGCGAGAGACGGGTTCAGTGTCCGGCGCCGCCACGCAGGCGGCAGCTTTCCTGCCACGCCTCAAGCGCGGCTTTTTCGGTCGGGCGGAAACGGCCCAGGCGGGCCATCAGGTCATCGAAATCGACCTGGTGGCCGTCGAAGTCTGGCCCGTCGACGCAGGCAAACTTGACCACCTCGCCAATCTTCACGCGGCAGCCGCCGCACATGCCGGTGCCATCCACCATCACCGGGTTGAGGCTGACCATGGTCTTGATGCCGAAGGGCCGGGTCGCCTCGGCGCAGCCTTTCATCATGATCGGCGGTCCGATCGCGACGACCTCGTCAATGTCGGCATGCGCGCTGATCGATTGTTTGATGCCCTCGGTGACCAGCCCCTTGATGCCGGCCGAACCATCATCGGTGCACACGATCAGTTCGTCGCAACAGGCGCGGAACTTGTCTTCCCAGAAGATCAGCCCCTTGTTGCGGAAGCCGAGCACGCCGATCACGTAGGCGCCGCTTTCCTTGTAGGCACGGGCCTGCGGATAGATCGGCGCGACGCCGAGCCCGCCGCCGACGCAGATCACTTTCTTCGCCGCACCGATGTGGCTCGGGATGCCCATCGGCCCGACCAGCGCATGCAGGCGGGTGCCGACGCGGCAGTTCTGCTGCATCTCGCGCGTGGTTTTGCCGACGGCCTGGATCACCAGCGTGATCGTGCCCTTGTCGCGGTCGAAATCCGCCAACGTGAGCGGGATGCGTTCGCCGTGTTCGTGTTCCATCACGATGACGAACTGGCCAGGCTTGGCGGCGCGCGCCATCAGCGGATGGCGGACCTCAAGCGAGAAGGTCACGTCGGAAAAATCCGAGCGTGCGACGATTTCGAAGTCGGACATGGCACCCCCCCCGAGGAACCAGATGATCACGACCGCGCTCTGTTGGTGTGGCTGCGCGAGACCTCGCCCTTGTGTCTGTGTATTGGCGCG
>CAMFLH010000299.1 GCA_945957295.1 uncultured Uliginosibacterium sp. | reverse complement strand
CAGACGTCCACAGTGCTGGCTGACGGCGAGATTTCGCTGATCATCAACCCGGTGGTGCTTGCCGATCAGTTGCAGTCCGCTACGGCACATGCCGAGGCTGCTGCTGCTGCGGGTGAGCCGGTTGCGCCGCCGCCGGTCGATACCTCTTACGTGCCGACCGTGATGGTGGTCGACGATTCGCTGACCGTGCGGAAGATCACCAGCCGTCTGCTCGAACGCGAAGGCTACCGCGTGGTGACTGCGAAGGACGGTGTCGACGCGCTGGAACAGTTGGTCGAAACCATGCCGGACGTGATGCTGCTCGATATCGAGATGCCGCGGATGGACGGTTACGACCTGACGCGCAACATCCGCGCCGACGATCGTCTGCGGCCGTTGCCGATCATCATGATCACGTCGCGCATGGCGGACAAGCACCGCAACTACGCGTTCGAGATCGGTGTGAATCATTACCTCGGCAAGCCGTACAACGAAGAAGAGTTGCTTGGTTTGATCCAGGGTTTCGTGAAGCGCTGAGCTTTTCGCTAACCGACATCAGAACCCCCGCCACGGCGGGGTTTCTTTTTTCGTGCAATCTGCGCCGCAGCCTTACTCCGCTTCAGCGGCTTTGGCCTGCTTGAAGCGTTGCAGCGTGCGCTCGCGTGCTTGAGCGTGATCGACGATCGGGGCCGGGTAGTCGCTGCCGATGCGGCAGCGGTGCGCCGTTTGCTCCAACGGGCTCATCAGCCATGGCGCGTGAATCCAACGTGTGGGTACTTCGCCCAGTTCCGGCAGGTAGCGCCGGATGAAGCGGCCGTCTGGGTCGAAGCGTTCCGACTGCGTCACCGGGTTGAAGATGCGGAACCACGGTTGTGCGTCACAGCCGGTCGAGGCGGCCCACTGCCAGCCGCCGTTGTTGGCAGCGAGATCGTAGTCGTTGAGCTTCTCCGCGAAGTAGCGTTCGCCGCGCAGCCAGTGGATGCCCAAGTCCTTCGTGAGAAAGCTGGCCACCACCATGCGCAGGCGGTTGTGCATCCAGCCTGTCTGGTTGAGTTGGCGCATTGCCGCGTCAACCAGCGGGTAGCCGGTACGCGCTTCACACCAGGCGAGGAACAGGCGCTCGGCATCCGGCCCCTCTTCCCAGCGGACGGCGTCGAACTCCGGGCGGAAGCTGCGCGCCACGACATCCGGGCGATGCCACAGCACCTGCTGATAGAAGTCGCGCCAGATCAGCTCGTTGAGCCAGGTTTCCGCGCCTTTACCCGGCGTATCAAAGGCGACACGGGCGAGTTCGCGGATCGAGATGGTGCCGAAGCGCAAATGTGTCGAGAGATAGGAGACGCCCTTCACCGCCGGGTAATCGCGGGCCCGGTCGTAGTCGCCGATACGCGCGCGGAAGTCGTGCCACAGAGCACGCGCACCGGACATGCCGCAGGGCAGGGCGATGTCGCCAAGGTTGCTGGGTTCGAAGCTCAACTGCGAGAGGCTCGGGACGGGATACTCGGTTGGCGGCGCGCACAGGTGCGCGGCATAGGGCTCAACTGGATAGGCCTGCAGGAAGAAAGGCGTGAGCTGGCGGCGCCAGGCGTTGCGGTAGGGCGTGAATACCGAGAAAGGACGGCTGGCGCCGGTCAGCACCTCGCTCTTCTCGAAGATCACGTGATCCTTGAAGGTATGGAACGCAATGCCAGCGGCACCGAGCGCGCCTCGCACCGCATCGTCGCGTACGAGCGCATCCGGTTCGTAATCGTGGTTCGCGTACACTGCCGTGACATTCAACCGCAGGGCGAGTGCCGGAACGCCCTCTCGCGCATGGTCATGAAGCGTGATCAGGCCACCACCGCGGGCGCGCAACGCGGTGTCGAGTTCGACGACGCAGGCGCGGATGAACTCGACGCGGCGGTCAACGCGGCTTGGCAGCGCATCGAGAATCTCGCGGTCAAACACGAAGGCGCAGTAGACCCGCGTATGCGTCTTGAGCGCGTGATACAGCGCGGCGTGATCGTGGTCGCGCAGATCACGGCGAAACCAGACAAGGGCAACGGACATGGTGGCGAGCGGTGCGGTTGGATGGGACAGACAGCAGCGTACTGCGCAAGTTCATCACATGCGAAGGGCCGCCGGTGGCCCTTGCTAGCGCGGCGCGCGCGGCGGCGCCGGGTTCGTACCGCCCCCGGGCGCGGGTGTTTCGTCCTGATAGCCGAGTGTGAGCTCACGGCGATCCCACACCGCGCCGTCCGGCGAACGCAGTTCGATACGGTAGTGGCCGGCCGGCGGCGCCCAGAGAATCGAGGCGCCTTCGCCGATCAGTTCATCGTCGGCCCACCAGCGGGCATCCGGTGTCGCCGGCGAACTCTCCAGTAGCAGGGCTTCGCCACTCCGCAGCGAGGTGTTCGAGTCCTTCGCGTCGGGTATCACGATCCGGTGTGGAAGCGTGTTGTCGTGGCCGGGCGCAACGGACAGCGAGACCTCGGTGCCCCGCAGGAACCACTCGCGGCGGGCTGGCTCGACCGGCGGGTCGAAGGCAACGACCCCCAGCACGACGCCAGCGGGTGTCCGGGGCGGCCTGGACGGCGGGCTCCCAAGGTGGTGCTGGATTGCACCGATGGCGCGCGCTGCGAGCCGCGTTGGCTGCTCAGCACCGCTGCCGCCACCCGACACCTGTACTGCGATCAGGTAGCGCTCGCCAGCGAGCATGGCGATGGCGGTATCGCGCGCCGCATCGTTCATTCGCCATACCGCCTGCCAGCCTGCCTCCGGGCGCAATAGCTCGCTCGCAGCGCCCTTCTGTGTCGGGTCGGCAAGCCAGTCGGCAACGATGTAGGCGGTGTCGTTTCGCCACACACGTCGCGGTGTCGCGGCGGGGCCGTCGGCAAGCCAACGTGCGGCCAGCCAGTTGCCGCCGGCCACGAAGGGGCGGAAGGCCTGCGCGGCCTGCAGCAAAGTCAGTTCGGGCGTGGCGCTGGCGTCTTTCGCGAGATCCAGCCCGGCCTGGCGCATGCGCTCGCTAGGTGGGTCCGTCAGCGCAAGCAACGCCGCCTGACTGCCGGAGTCGGGTTGCTGAAGCGTCACGCGTAGGCTGCGCCAGGGCGATTCGCCCTCGCTCAAGTTCGGCAGCAGGGTGGCCCCGGTTGCGAGCTTGCGCTCGATCAGGTTGGCCGCGCTGAACGGCAACCACAGGGCAGGCTGCACGCTGCGCACTGCCGTAACGGCATCAGTGCTGCGTGCATCGAGCCCGCCGACCCATGCGCGTACGCTGGCGTCGCTAGTGTCGAGCACCAGCGCTGCAACGCTGCTGACGTGCGGGGTCGCGCCCTGCAGCGCGTCGCGCAGGCCGCTTGTTGCCGCCTGCTGTACCGCCGAGTCGAGCGTCGTCGTGACGCGTTCGCCGCCAGCGTGCAGCACTCGGCGCGCGAGGTGCTGTGCCAGTGTGAAACGCGGCCGGTTGCGCGGCGTATCGAGCCGCGGCGCGAGTTCGTAGAGCCGCGGGCAAAGGTTGCCGACACCCATCTTCTTCGCGCGTGCGCAGGCGCGTCGCGCGGTGCGGTCGGCGCGCCCGTTCGGGCTGGGCAGCAGCGCGGTGATCAGCAGCGCCTCGGGGCGATCGAGCGCCGCGGGCGATTTGCCGAACAGCACCGCGCTGGCCGCGTGCACGCCTTGCAGGTCGCCGCGGAAGGGCGCGAGGTTCAGATAGGCCTCAAGGATCTGGGCCTTGCTCCAGTGCGCTTCGAGTTCCTGTGCAGCGAGACCTTGGTCCCATTTCTGGCCCACGCTGCGCCGCGCGCCGGGCGCGGCGGGAATTGCGATGGCGGGGTCGAGGAGACCGGCAAGCTGCATCGTCAGCGTTGAGCCACCACGTTTGTTGTCATGCAGCAGGTTGTGCCACAGCGAGCCGACGAAGGCGCGCCAGTCGACGCCCTCGTGTTCGTAGAAACGGTGATCTTCCGCCGCGATCAGCGCCTCACGCAGCGCTGGCGAGAACTGCGCAAGCGGCACCCATTCGAAGCGGCGGCGTGTGAGGTCGAATCGGATGTCCGCGAGGGGCTCACCGTTTCGATCGAGCAACAGCGCGTCTGACGGGTGGTGCGCCGCACGGACCTGCTCGAAGCTCGGCAATTGTGCTACGGCCGTGCCGCTTGCCAGCGCGGCGACCAGGACCCCACGACGAAACGCTTGCAACATGCCCTAGTCGAGACCTTTCGCAACCGCCGCGATACGCGCTTCGCGGACACGGCGCGGAATCTCGCTCTTCTCCATGCATAGCTTTGCGACGGCGCCGGCGTCCACTGCACGAGCGTTCTCCAACGCGTTTGCAATGCGGGCCAGCGGTGCCTTGGGCACCAGATGCGAGGCGCAGGCGAGCAGGTCGGTAAAGCGACGCGGCCGTCGCCAGGCGTCGCAGCGATCGAACAGCGCGATCAGCGTGGCGGCATCCAGCGTGGCGGTCTTTTCGAACACCTGCTGCTGTCTCTTATACACATCTCCGAGCCCACGAGACCGGAGCCTATCT
>CAMFLH010000298.1 GCA_945957295.1 uncultured Uliginosibacterium sp. | reverse complement strand
CGACAGGATCGCATGCATCGGCGTGCGCAGTTCATGCGAGATGTTGGCGAGAAACTCCGATTTCGCGGTGTTGGCCGCCTCAGCCGCCTGCTTGGCCGCGAGCAAATCGGCGGTTTGCTCGGCGACCAGCTCTTGCAGGTGATCGCGGTGGCGCACCAGCTCCTGCTCCTGCCTGCGACGCTCGGTCACGTCGAGGTAGAAGGTGACAAACCCGCCTGAGGGCAGCGGCATGCCGGAAATCTCCAGCACAGTGCCGTCCGGCCGCACCCGTTCGAAGCGATGCGGTTTCATCTGCCGGGTGAGCGCCAGGCGCTCACGTACCTGGGTCTCGACGTCACCGGGGCCGTATTCGCCCCGCTCGGCGTTGAAGCGGAAGATCGCTTCAAGCGATGGCATGTGCTCGGCGAACATCTCGGGCGGAAAGCCGAGCAGGTGTTTGAAGAGTTCGTTGCAGGCGACGACTTCGAGGTTTGAATCGATCAGCGAAACGCCGCCGGGCACGTTCTCGATGATCGCCTTGAGCATCGCTTCACGATCGCGCAGCGCGATCTGAGCGCGCTTCTCCTCGTCGATATCCTGCAGCACGCCGCGCAGGCGCACCGAACCATCTACGTCGGAGACCGGCTCGCCGCGCGCGCGGACCCAGCGACTGATGCCGTCCGCCGCATTCAGGATCACTTCAAGCTCCCATGGCTCGCCAGCGGCAATTGCATTCTCAATCGCCGCAGCAATCTGCGGCCGCGCCGATTCAACGTACATGTTGAGCAAGTCGGGCATCGTCACGGTGGCGCCTTGCGGCAAGCCGAAAATCTCGTAGCACACGTCAGAGAGCTTCACGCCGCCTGACCGCAGATCGACCTCCCAGCTGCCAATTCGAGCGATGCGACCGGCCGCCTCCATCAGGGCGTTGGCCTCGCGCAGCGCCGCTTCGGCGTGGCGACGCTGAGTCAGATCCAGCGCCACCCCCAACCAACCGGTGATCTGCCCGCCGCGCTCACGCAGCGCGGTCACCACCAGCAGCACCGGTACATGCCCGCCGTCTCGCCGAACGAAGGTCCATTCAAACTCGTTCGGCAAGCCGCGCCGCGACAGGGCAACAAACGTTTCAAAACCGGGTTCGATGGTCTCGCCAAGTTGCTCGGACAAAGCGGCCGCACGAGCCACGACCTCTTCCGGCAGGTGCCACAGCGCGGGGGTCTGGCGGCCGAGCACTTCGTCCGCGCGATAGCCCAGCATCCGCTCGGCGGTAGCGTTGAAACGTGTCACCAGCCCGTGCGCATCGGTCGCCATGATCGCGGAGCCGGCGCTGTCGAGAATCGCGCTCTGCAGCGTAGAGGTCGCACGCAGGGCCTCTTCGGCCAGCTTCTGGCGGGTGATGTCGAAACGCACCGCGATGTAGCGGCGCGGCTTGCCGGCCGGGTCGAACTGCGGCGTGATCGTTGCATCCACCCAGTAGTACGAGCCGTCCTTGGCGCGGTTGCGGATCGTGCCGTGCCAGACACGCCCGGCAGAAATCGTCGCCCACATCGCAGCAAAGAACTCGGGCGAGTGGTAGCCGGAATTGATCATGCGATGGTTGGCGCCGATCAGTTCCTCACGCGAGTATCCGCTGATCTGACAGAAGCGCTCATTGACTTCCTCGATCAACCCCGCTGAATCGGTTATCGCAACAATCGCCGATTGATCCAGCGCGAATTGCCGAAACGCCAGCTCGGCCGACACACGTGACTGATCGGCCAGGCTTTGCTCCATGGAGTGATTGGCTGTCGCGAGGGCCCGATTCTTGTCGCGCATGCGCAGCATGAGCAGGCTGAGCAGCACCATCAGCAACACGATCAGCCCGCCTGCCACCAGCAAGGTTTGCCGCGTCGCTCGCAAGCCCGTGGCACCGTAGGACTCCGGTGCCAACACTTCCAGCCGCCACTCGCCGCCGGCGAAGCGGATCGGCGCACTGGCTCGGGCGCTGATCTGATCGGCTGACAAGCTCAGGCCTACGTTCGCCACGGGCTGCGCCGCGTCGGTCAACTGCAGCCCAAGGCGCTGGCGCGCATGCTCCGGGAAAAGGAACGGAGCGAAGGCTTCGACACGGAACACCATGACCAGCGTTCCGTCGTTCTGGCCGCGGCGTTGCAACGGCACGAAGACAAGGAAGCCGCGCCCGCCCTGTGCCAGATCGAATACGGGCGTGGCGATGGCCTTGCCCGTGGCATGCGCTTGGGCGATGCGCTCCCGTCGCACTCCGTTGCGGTTGAGATTGAACCCCAGCACCTTCTCGTTACCGGCCAGCGGTTCGATCCAGCGGATCACGCCGCTCGTGTCAGCCCATTCCACCGCAGCGGTGCCCGGCAGATCATCGACATAGGCGCGCGCGTCGCGGCGCCACAGGGCCTCCGGCGTGCCGTCACCTGCCTCCCAACGCAAGCCCATGCGCGCGAGCGAGCGGATGCGGTCGTTCATCACCGTTTCAGCTGCGCGCGCCAACGCGGCGGCCTCCGCATCGAGCGAGCGCTGCGTCAGCAAGACCTGCTGTCGCTCAAGCGCCTGCGCGAGGCAGACCAGCACCACGATTCCCAGCAACCCGACCAGCCATGGCAGCACACGGCGCGTGCCAGCGCTCATTCACCCTCTCCGCGGCGCACCCGCACAAGGGCGGGCAATGCTTCAGTTACGGCCGGCGCGGGTCAATGCTTGAGCGACGCCGCGCACGCTCAAGCCGCGTCGGCCTGGCGCGCAGGGGTCGCAGCGGCGAATGCTTCAAGGGCCGCGCATTCGGCTTCAATACGCAGCAGGGTGGGATATGGAGAAAGCGCCACGTCGAAGCGACGGGCATTGAACAATTGCGGCACAAGGCAACAGTCCGCCAGCGTAGGCGTATCGCCGTGGCAGAACCGACCGCTCGCATTGTCATGGCTGAGCTGCTGCTCGAGCGCCGCGAAACCGTTGCTCACCCAGTGCCGGTACCACGCGCTCTTCTGCTCGTCCGAAATGCCAAGCGTGCCGCTCAGGTAACCCAGCACCCGCAGATTATTCAGCGGGTGAATCTCGCAGGCGATGCTTTGCGCAATCGCCCGTACGCGCGCGCGCCCCAAGGCATCGCGCGGCAGCAGCGGTGGTTCGGGATGCGTTTCATCGAGGTATTCGATGATCGCGAGTGACTGGGTCAGCAGGTGGCCGTCGTCATCCAACGCCGGCACCAGCCCCTGCGGATTGAGAGCCAGATAGGCCGCTTGCTTCTGCTCACCCCCGTTGCGCAGCAGGTGCACCGGCAACTGCTCGGCCACGATGCCTTTCAGGTTCAGGGCAATACGGACGCGCCACGCGGCCGACGAACGAAAGTAGGTGTAGAGCTTCATGCGTCGGCCTCTCTGCTTCAGACGCGATAGCGCGCCACGGTCTCCTGCATCGCGCGGGCAATCGTATCGAGGTTGCGCGCGGTATCGGCACTGCCCGCCGCGGCGGCCGCGCTCTCGTCGGCCATCTGTGCAACCCGCTCGACGGACTGGGCAATGCTGGTGCTGGCGGTACTCTGCTCGCGGATCGCGCTGGAAATCTCCTGCACCATTGCAACCGCCTGGCCGCTCGATGTGCCGATCTGTTCGATTGCCGCGCTGGCAACGCGCGCACGCTCGACGCTCGCGGCCACGGTATCGACCGCACCGGACATCGAACCCGCCGCTTCGCGAGCCCCCTCGCGCATGGCATCCACCGTGCGAGTGATCTCCTGCGTCGAGTGCGCGGTACGCTCCGCCAGCTTGCGCACCTCATCGGCCACCACCGCGAAGCCCCGGCCCTGCTCGCCCGCACGGGCCGCTTCGATCGCCGCGTTGAGCGCCAGCAGATTCGTCTGATCCGCCACTTCCTTGATGACAGACACGATCTTGGTGATGTCGTGGCTCTGGCTCTCCAGCGTATTGATGCGGCCGGCGGCTTCATCGACCTTGCGGGCGATTTCGTCGATGTCGCCGACCGTCTGCGCGATGATCTGCACCCCATCTGCCGCAAGCCGGCCGGATTCGGCGGAATGCGCGCTGGCGTCGCCTGCGCGTTCACCGACGTGGTTGATGCTGACAGTCAGTTCCTCCACCGCCGCGGCCATACTCGCAGCCGATTCGCTCTCCGCCGCGGCGGCAGTGGCCACCTGATCGGACGTAATCGCCATTTCGCTGGCCGAATTCGCAACCGCCGAAGCAGACTGGCTGATCGACGAGAGGCTGGCCTGCAGCTTCTCAAGCAAGCGATTCACCGCAATCGCGGTGCGACCCACCTCATCGTGCCCGCCACCGGGAACGCGCAACGTGAAGTCGAGATCCCGGTCGATCTGCGTCACCGTGTGTTCAACACCGGAAAGGGCATGACTCACCCGCCGCACCAGCGCGGCACCCAGCAGCGCAACGACGATGCTGCAGCCAATCGCGAGCCCCCACGCAATCGCGAGCCCGGTCTTCTGCATGCTGGCCGCACTCGCGCGCCCATCGGTCGCCAGCTTGGTGTTGTACTCAACGTGCTTGGCAAGCGCCGCCACCAGTTTGTTTCCT
>CAMFLH010000297.1 GCA_945957295.1 uncultured Uliginosibacterium sp. | reverse complement strand
GACTCAATCTGGCGAGCAGTCAGACGGCCACGGCCGACAGCCTTCAGGCCGTACTCGCCGAAGCTGACCTTGGTGCCGCGGGTCGCAACGCCGGTGTTGCGGCCCTTCTGCTCCTTACGATACTTCCTTCTCGCCGGCTGCAGCATTGTTCGCTCCTGCTTTGTTTACCCGCTTGGCACCGGCCTTGTCAGCCGCCCCATCGCCGTTTGCACGGCGGGCCGGACGACGTGCGCCCGGCTTCGCATCACCTTCTTTGGCACCGCGGCGAGGACGGCGGTTTTCACCTTCCGGAGCCTCGACGACCGCCGGCTGTTCGCCACGGCCGAGGGTGTCACCCTTGTAGACCCACACCTTGATGCCAATGATCCCGTAGGTCGTCTTGGCTTCCGAGGTGCCGTAGTCGATATCGGCGCGCAGCGTATGCAGCGGCACACGACCTTCGCGATACCACTCGGTACGTGCGATTTCGGCACCGTTCAGACGGCCCGAGCTCATGATCTTGATGCCCTGGGCACCCAGACGCATGGCGTTCTGCATCGCACGCTTCATCGCGCGGCGGAACATGATCCGCTTTTCCAGCTGCTGCGCGATCGAGTCGGCGATCAGCTTGGCGTCGACTTCCGGCTTGCGGATCTCTTCAATGCTGACGTGCACCGGCACCTTCAGGATCTTCTGCAGGTCAGCCTTCAGCTGCTCGATATCCTCACCCTTCTTGCCGATCACAACGCCCGGACGGGCGCTGAACACGGTAATGCGGGCAGTCTTGGCCGGGCGCTCGATCAGCACACGACCGACCGAAGCGTGACCCAGCTTCTTCTTCAGGTGCTCGCGGACCTGAAGGTCCTCAAGCAGCATGCCGGAGAAGTTCTGACTGTTCGCGAACCAACGCGAAGTCCAGTTACGCGTCACCGAAAGGCGGAAGCCAGTCGGATGAATCTTCTGTCCCATGTGTGCTCCTTACTCGCCGACAGTCACGTAGATGTGGCAAGTCGGCTTGAGGATGCGATTACCGCGTCCCTTTGCACGCGCCGTGAAGCGCTTGAGCGACGTACCCTGTTCGACGTAGATGCTCGTCACCTTGAGAGTGTCGATATCAGCGCCGTCGTTATGCTCCGCATTCGCGATCGCCGACTCGAGCACCTTCTTGACGATCTTGGCGCCCTTCTTCGGGCAGAACGTCAGGGTATTCAGGGCTTGGTCGACTTTCTTGCCGCGCACCAGGTCAGCCACCAGCCGACCCTTTTGGGCGGAGAGACGGACGCCGCGCAGAATTGCTTTGGTTTCCATCGTCGCTCCTTACTTCTTCGCCTTCTTGCTGGCGGCGTGACCCTTAAACGTACGGGTCAGCGCGAATTCGCCGAGCTTGTGACCGACCATGTTCTCGGTGATGTACACCGGAATGTGCTGGCGACCGTTGTGCACCGCGATCGTGAAGCCGACGAACTCGGGCAGCACGGTCGACCGACGCGACCAGGTCTTGATCGGACGCTTGTCATTGGAACCCCGAACGGCATCGACCTTCTTGAGAAGGTGCGCATCGACGAAGGGGCCTTTCTTAATAGAACGAGCCATTTCTTACCTCTTAGCGCTTGTGCCGACGCTGGACAATCATGGTGTCCGTACGCTTGTTCGAGCGGGTGCGGTAACCCTTGGCCGGGGTACCCCACGGGCTGACAGGCACGCGACCCTCACCGGTCTTACCTTCACCACCACCATGCGGGTGATCGATCGGGTTCATCGCGGTACCACGGACCGTCGGACGGATGCCGCGCCAACGCTGAGCACCAGCCTTACCAATCTTGCGCAGGCTGTTCTCTTCGTTGCCGACTTCGCCGATCGTCGCGCGACACTCGATGTGCACACGGCGGATTTCACCGGAACGCAGACGCAGCTGAGCGTAGCTACCTTCGCGAGCGAGCAGCTGGACCGAAGTACCAGCGGCGCGAGCCAGCTGGGCACCTTTGCCCGGGAGCATCTCGATGCAGTGGATCGTCGTACCAACCGGAATATTCCGGATCGGCAGAGCGTTACCCGACTTGATCGGCGCCTCGGAACCGGAAACGATCACCTGACCGACTTCCAGACCACGCGGAGCGATGATGTAGCGGCGCTCGCCATCGGCATAGCACAGCAGCGCGATGTGGGCGGTACGGTTCGGGTCGTATTCGATACGCTCAACCTTGGCCGGGATACCGTCCTTGTTGCGCTTGAAATCGACAACGCGGTAGTGCTGCTTGTGACCACCACCCTGGTGGCGCACCGTGACACGACCATGCGCATTGCGGCCAGCGTTCTTCGTCTGCTTCTCGACCAGGCCGGCGAACGGCTTGCCCTTGTGCAGATTCGGGTTGACCACTTTGACGACGCCGCGGCGACCCGCGGATGTCGGCTTGACCTTGACCAGCATTTAAGCGGCCCCCCCTTCAACGAAGTTGATCTCCTGACCGGCCTTCAGACACACAAAGGCTTTTTTCCAGCCCTTGCGGCGACCCGTCGTGCGACCAAAACGCTTGACCTTGCCCTTGACGTTGGCAACTTGCACCGAATCCACTTCAACCTTGAAGAGGAGTTCGACGGCAGCCTTGATCTCCGGCTTGGTGGCATCAGACGCCACCTTGAAAATCACCTGCTCGTTCTTCTCCGCGACATAAGTCGCCTTTTCGGAGATCTGCGGCGCGAGCAGAACCTGGTACAGACGTTCTTGAGAGAAGCTCATTGCCACATCTCCTCCATCTTGGCGACCGCTGCCTTGGTGACGATCACCTTCGGGAAGCGGATCAGCGAAACCGGATCGGTTTCCTGCACGCCGAGCACCAGCACATCGTGCAGGTTGCGCGAGGACAGCAGGAGGTTCTCGTCCAGGTTGTCGGTGATCACCAGCGCGGAATCCAGACCCATGCCCTTGAGCTTCTGAACCAGAAGCTTGGTCTTCGGGGCTTCGATACCGAAACCGTCAATCACCACCAAACGATCTTCACGAGCCAACTGCGAGAGAATCGATGCCATGCCGGCGCGATACATCTTGCGGTTCAGCTTCTGCGTGAAGTTCTCGTCCGGGCTATTCGGGAATGTACGACCACCCCCACGCCACAGCGGGCTGGACGTCGAACCGGAACGCGCGCGACCGGTACCTTTTTGACGCCACGGCTTTTTCGTCGTGTGCTTGACCTCAGCGCGGGTCAACTGCGCACGGTTGCCAGAACGGGCATTTGCCTGGTAAGCCACCACGACCTGGTGCACCAGCGCCTCGTTGTATTCGCGGCCGAACAAAGCATCGGATGCCTGAACGGTCGACGAAGCCTGGCCCTGCTCATTAATCAGCTTCAGTTCCATCTCGCCCCCGCTCACTTGGCCTTGACAGCCGGACGCACAACGACGTCACCACCGTCGTGACCGGGCACAGCGCCCTTCACGAGCAGCAGGCCGCGCTCAGCGTCCACACGCACCACTTCGAGGCTCTGGACCGTCGCACGGACAGCACCCAGATGACCCGACATGCGCTTACCCGGGAAAACACGACCCGGATCCTGCGCCATACCAATGGAACCCGGCACGTTATGGCTACGCGAGTTACCGTGGGTTGCGCGCTGCGAACCGAAGTTGTGACGCTTGATGGTGCCGGCGAAGCCCTTACCGATGGACACGCCCGTCACATCGACCTTCTGGCCGACGGCGAAGATTTCGACGCTGATGACATCGCCAGCCTTGTAAGAGGCGAGCTGTTCGTCAGCAAGTCGGAATTCCTTCAGGACGTGACCGGCTTCGACGCCGGCTTTGGCGAGATGACCGGCAGCCGCTTTGTTAACGCGACTTGCACGGCGCTTGCCGAAAGCCACCTGGATCGCGGCGTAGCCGTCGATATCAGGCGTCTTGATCTGGGTCACTCGGTTGTTCGACACGTCAAGCACCGTCACCGGGATGGAAACACCATCCTCAGCGAAGACGCGAGTCATGCCGACCTTGCGACCAACAAGGCCTAGACTCATGTTGTTCTCCTGAAAATCCGGTTGCGATTGACCGGACCGCTAAAAAAGTCGAATCGCGCCCAAACAGATGGACGCGAATCCGAAATTATAACCGCCTGCTTAAAAAATACGCAAGCGATTCAAATTATTGCAGCTTGATTTCCACGTCGACGCCAGCCGGCAGGTCGAGCTTCATCAGCGCATCGACCGTCTTGTCGGTCGGATCGATGATGTCCATCAGGCGCTGATGGGTGCGGATTTCGAACTGATCGCGCGAGGTCTTGTTGACGTGCGGCGAACGCAGCAGGTTGTAGCGCTCGATACGGGTCGGCAGCGGCACCGGACCACGCACAACAGCGCCGGTGCGCTTCGCGGTTTCGACAATTTCCTGGGCCGACTGATCAATTAGGCGATAGTCAAAGGCCTTCAGGCGGATGCGGATTTTTTGGCTTTGCATGATGTATTCCTAAAGAGCGGTAAAGAACGCAAAGAACAAAGGGCGCCCGATCAGGCGCCCTCGCACAACAATTACTCGATGATCTTGGCGACGACGCCAGCACCAACGGTACGGCCACC
>CAMFLH010000296.1 GCA_945957295.1 uncultured Uliginosibacterium sp. | reverse complement strand
GGCCTGGGCATCGTCGCGGCGGGCACACGCCGTCGCCGCGCCGCACGCTGAATCCACAGACCAAGCACCGCCCCGAAAAGGGGCGGTTTTGTTTCAGGGCACGGTGCGCGGCAGCAGCCGGCCTTTGAAGCCGAGCCATGCAGTACGAACCGCCAGCGTACCGATGAAGAGGTTCGCAGCGATGAACACCGGCAACGCCAGCATGCCGGCCGCGGGAATACCGGCAAGCGCGAGTTTGAGGCCGACCACCGTCGCCGACGCCACACCGAAGGTGTAAGCCCAGTACGAAGGCGCGAACGGCTGCGCGGCGAGCCAGCGACGCAGACGCACGCCCAGCAGCAACTGGAACAGGCCGTAGCCCCAAAGCATCAAGAGCCAGTGGTCGTGGCCGGCCGGCTCCAACATCAGCCAGGCCATCGCGCAGACGACCGGCGGCGCGAATTGGATGCCGATCAGCGGGCGCTGCGGCGCCGGCACAGCCGGCCCCTGCCACAGCCGCTGCATCACCAGCGATTCGAGCGCAAACCATGAAAACACGCCGGCACCGAGGAACAGCCAGCCCCAGTCCGCATGCCCCAACGCACCCAGCGCCGCGGCGCTGGTGAAGTTGCCCGCAACCGTCGGCAGGTAGATCGCCGGCACCGTGTGCTGCGCCTCGCGCCCGCCCTGCCACAGCAGGCCGGTATGCCACAGCGCGAAAGCGAGGTGCCAGCCGATGCCGGCCAGCGCCAGCCCCCAAGCCGCTAGCTGCGAATACGGCTGCACCGCCAGCACCATCAGCAGCGTCGCCACGCCCAGCAGCGCGGGGGTGCTGCCCTGCACCGGGTGCTTGAACTCGGCCGCCGCGTGCGCCGGCGCGCGCAGCGCCTGCACTGCGTACGCCAGCAACAGGGTCGCCCACACCAGAGCTGCGAGCATCAGCACCGCTTCGCCGATCCAGGGCGGCACGCCCCACAGGCGATGCGCCAGGCGCCAAGCCTGCCCGAGCCCGGACAAGCCGAGCACCATGCCGAAGAACGAAGCGGGAAGGGGAGCTGCACGCATGATCGACTGCGCCGAAGAACAAGAAGGCGGCGATTGTAGGGTGAGTCGCGTCGGCCGCCCTTTGCGTATCGCAAGGTATCGGCTGACACTTGCGCGGCGCCGCCCCGGTGCTAGCCTGATGAAGTCGCCCCTTCCCCCCGGAATCCGATGCCAGCAGCCCCCCAAGCCCCGCTGATGACACCCGCGGTCGCCGAGTTCATCGTTGGCGGGCTGTCGATCACCGTTGCGTCCTGCGATAACCGCCTCGTGCCTTCGATCGCGAAGGGGGTCGGCTGCCGGCCGGCGCAAGATCTGTCGACGCTCACCGTGTTCCTGTTTGCCGAAAGCGCCGAGGCCACCTGCCGCGACATCGCCGCCATCGGCCGCATCGCGGTGACCTTCAGCCGACCGAGTACGCATGAAACCTTGCAGATCAAGGGGCGCGACGCACGCACTGTGGCGCTGGAACCGGGCGACGTTGCCTGCGTACGGCGCAATCTCGATCTCTTCACCGAAGATATCGGTCTGCTCGGCTGGGGTCCGGAGTTTGTCGACGCGGTGTTCTGGCGTGATCCGGCCGATCTGCTGGCAGTGCGGTTCACGCCTGACGGCGTGTTCGGTCAGACGCCCGGCCCGCGCGCCGGCGAAGCACTGGCGAGGCGCCCATGATCCAGCTCGAATCGATTCGCGGCTGCCTTGAAGGCTCGATTCCGGCGGTGCTCGCCACCGCGAGCGCCGACGGCACGCCGAACGTGACCTATGTGTCGCAGATGCACTACGTCGATCCGCGGCACGTCGCGCTGTCCTTCCAGTTCTTCAACAAGACACGCGAGAACATCCTCGCCAACCCGCGCAGCACCGCGCTGGTGATCGACCCGATCAGCGGCGAGAGCTTCCACATCGAACTGCTCTACCTGCGTACTGAAACCGAGGGCGCGCTGTTCCAGCACATGAAGGCCAAGCTCGCCGGCATCGCATCGCACTCCGGCATGGTGGGTGTCTTCCGGCTGCAGGGCGCGGATGTCTACCGCGTGCTCGGTGTCGAGCGCATCCCCGGCCCGGTACTGCCCAACCCGCAAGCACGCCGCAACCTGCTCAACGCCATGCGCAGCGCGAGCGCGCGCATCGCTGCCTGCGTGGACCTCGATGGCGCGGTGGATGCGGCCGTCGAGGCGCTTGCGAGTGACTTCGGCATCGAGCACGCGATGCTGCTGTTCGCCGAGGAAGCCTGTGGTCGCCTCTATACCGTGGCGAGCCGGGGCTATCCGGTCACCGGTGTCGGCTCGGAGATCGCCTTCGGCGACGGTGTGATCGGCGTGGCAGCGCAGTACCGCACGCCGATCCGCATCAATCACATGACCATGGAGTACAGCTACGGCCGCGCAGCCCTCGACGGCGCCTGCGCTCACCCCTGGTCACTCGAAGCGCAGATCCCCTTCCCCGGCCTGCCGGAGCCGCACAGCCAGCTCGCGGTGCCGGTGCTCGCGCACGGCCGGCTGCTCGGCGTGCTGTGCGTGGAGAGCCCGCAGGACCTGCGCTTCACTTATGACGATGAGGACGCCCTGGTCGCGCTGGCGACCCAGCTCGGCTCGGCGATCCACGCGCTGCAACAACAGGCGCTGGTCGAGTCCGCGGTGACCGAACGCGAAGCGCAACCCACGCCGGCACCTGTGGGCCAGGCACTGGAAGTTCGCCACTACGCGGCCAACAACAGCGTGTTCATCGGCGGCGATTACCTGATCAAGGGCGTCGCAGGCGCGATCCTGTGGTGCCTGCTGCAAACGCGCGCGGCGACGGGCCGCGAAGACTTCTCCAATCGCGAACTGCGGGTATCGCCCGACCTGCGATTACCGGAACTCAGCGACAACCTCGAAGCCCGTCTGATCCTGCTGCAACGCCGCCTCGACGAGCGCAACACCGGCATCCGCCTGCGCAAAACCGGGCGCGGGCTGTTCCGGCTCGAAGTCGACATGCCGCTTGAACTGCGCGATCTGTAGTCTGGACGCACGACGAAAATGGGGCGACCCAAGGTCGCCCCTCCGTTCCTTCACGGTCATCAGGCCGCGGCCTTGCCGACTGGCAGACGATGCCGGATCACATTCACGACAAACAACACGACTGATGCGAACACCAGCACGCTGCTGATCGCCACCACCGGCTCTGCAGCAGGCGTGCCGAGCAGCAAGGCGGCCAGCCCGCCCATCATCACCGGCAGAGCAAGGTTGTAGAGCCAGAAGTGCAGCGTCGCGGCGCGGTTGGCGGCCGCGTGCGGAAACTGGGTGTAGACCCAGCCGGTCAGCGCGAGCGACACCCAGCCCAGCAGGTTGAGATGCACATGAATCGGGCGCAGACGGAAGTCATGGCTCGCCGCCATCCCCACACCCAGCGCCACAGCGAACACGAAATAGAGCAGGGCCAGCAGCACCCAGCGTTGTGCCTGTCGGGTCATGGTCGCCTCCTCAGATGCCCAGCGCGAGCGTGAGCTTGCGCCAGTCGCGACCGCCGAGCAGCGGGCGGATCAGGTTCAGCACGCCGTCGAAGACCTCGGCCGGTGCCGTGCGCCGCATGCCACCGAGCATGCCGGCACGCTCGTTCGGCGTCATGTGCGGCAGCATCCAGCGCATTGCGAGCTGCAGGCGATCCGGCGCTTCACCCGACACGATGGCGTGTTCGATCGCGCGGATCTCCTCGTCGCTGTAGTGCGCCCACAGCACCGCGTTGTGCTCGCGCTCTTCCTTGCCCATGTGCTCGAAGTTATGACCGACGAAGTCGGAGAGGCGGCGGTAGAGCCCCTGCGCGGCCTCGTCGTTGCCCGGCACACGATCGAGCAGCCAGCGCAGCTGCGCGATTTCCAGCGCATGCGCTTCGTGCTCGGCGGCAACATCGGCGCAGGAACCGGGCTGGCGGGCTTCCATCGCCGGATGCACATGGCGGTTCTCGTTTTCGAGGTGATGCTCGCAGATATCGAGCAGGGCACGCACTTCTTCGCTGACCACGGCGATGTCGGCACTGTCGTGCGCATCGAACCGGCCGACGCGAACCAGCGTATGCGCCATGAAGGCGCGCAGGCCCTTGTGGATGAAGGCGTAAATGTCGTGACGCGGGTGTTGCATGATGTTCTCCAGCTTCTGTCTTGGGGTAAGCCGATGCCTGCGCATCGGGTGACTGGAGAATAGAAAGACGGTGGAAACGCCGTTCCTAAATCTTGGCTCGCGGAATCCTAAAATTTCGCTATTGCCGTGAGCCGCGTGATGCTCGTCACGCGCCCCGGCCCGTCAAGGCTCAATGCCGGCAAAGCGCGCGGCACTCTCGTTGCCCTCGGCGTCGAGTGCGATCACACCAAACAGGTAGTTGTCCTTCGATACGCCCTTGAGGGTCAGCTCACGGGCGTCGCCGGCGTCGTGCTGATACTGCCAAACCGGCGCGGTGGTTTCACGCCACACCACGCGATAGCCGGCCACATCGCGCTCGGCACTCGCATCCCAGGTTAGCCGGGTATCGTTGCTGAGCGACCGAGTG
>CAMFLH010000295.1 GCA_945957295.1 uncultured Uliginosibacterium sp. | reverse complement strand
CGAGATAGGCTCCGGTCTCGTGGGCTCGGAGATGTGTATAAGAGACAGCATCGAGGCGGCGGCTAATGACTGCCGGCGTGACCGCTTCCGCTTCGGCTGCCGCACTAAGGCTTCCCCGCTGCGCGGACAGAACGAAGGCCGATATTTCCTTGAATCGATCCATTTTTTACGTTTCAACAAAAATCCTTTGACCTGCGCAAGGATTCTAAACATCTTTGATGGCGAATAAACTGTCCTTGCAGCTTGCGCATTGACCTGCGCAGCGCCGCCTCTCGCCGGGGGGACGGGAGGCGGCGGCTGCTTTTTCGGGGGAAGCGATGCGGTATTCGGCCGTCCTGTTCGATGCTTACGGCACGCTGTTCGACGTTCATTCCGTCGCGGCACTCGCCGAGCAGTTGGCGCCGGGACGCGGGGCGGAGCTCTCGATGCTCTGGCGCCAGAAGCAGATCGAGTACACGCAACTTCGAACGTTGGCTGGCCGTTACAAGCCGTTCTGGGAAGTGACCCGCGACGCGCTGAACTTCGCGAATGAGCGACTTGCGCTGGGTTTGACGCCCACGCAGTGTGACCGGCTGATGAACCAGTATGCATGCCTAGCCGCCTTCCCTGACGTGAAGCCCACGCTGAAAGCGCTGCGGGACACAGGACTGACGCTCGGCATTCTGTCGAACGGCACACCACAAATGCTGGACATCGCTATCAAGAGTGCCGGTTTGGCCCCGCTGCTGGACACCGTCCTGTCGGTCGATGCGGTTGGTGCGTACAAGACGTCGCCCACGGCGTACGCGCTAGGCCCTCAGGCGTTGAAACGCGCCGCGCGCGAGATCCTCTTCGTGTCATCAAATGGCTGGGATGCGGCAGGCGCGGGTTGGTACAGCTTTGACACCTTCTGGTGCAACCGCGCTGGGCTGCCCCGCGAACACCTTGATATTGCACCGAGTGCCGAGGGGCGCTCGCTGACCGAGTTGATCGACTTCGTCGCCGGCACTCGCGCTTGCAGGCGAAGAACATCGGATTGAGAAGACAAGGAGACAAACATGGCCCTTCAACTACCCGCAGGCATGCAGATCAATGCACCGGTGACGCCGGCATTCGAGGCGATCCTGACGCCCGATGCGCTCGCATTTGTCGCCAAGCTGCACCGCAGCTTTGAGAGCCGCCGCCAAGCGCTGCTGGCAGCGCGTGTCGAGCGCACAAAACGGCTGGACGAAGGTGAGCGCCCCGGCTTCCTGGCGGAAACGCAGCAAATCCGCGACGGCAACTGGACGATCGCGCCGATTCCGAAGGCACTCGAGTGCCGCCGCGTCGAGATCACTGGCCCGGTCGAACGCAAGATGATCATCAATGCGTTGAACTCGGGCGCCGACAGTTACATGACGGACTTCGAGGATTCGAACTCGCCCGTTTGGGAAAACCAGATCCAGGGTCAGATCAATCTCTACGACGCCATCCGCCGCCAGATCGATTTCGACTCGAACGGCAAGCGCTATGCCCTGAAGGAGAAGGTTGCGACGCTGGTGGTGCGTCCGCGTGGCTGGCATCTGGACGAAAAGCATGTGCTGGTGGATGACCAGCGCGTCTCTGGCGGCATCTTCGACTTCGGTCTGTTCCTGTTTCACAACGCGAAAGAACAGCTCGCGCGTGGTGCAGGCCCGTACTTCTACCTACCAAAGATGGAATCTCATCTTGAGGCGCGGCTGTGGAACGACATCTTCTGCCTCGCTCAGGACGAAATCGGCATCCCTCGCGGCACGATCAAGGCAACGGTGCTGATCGAAACGATCCTCGCATCGTTCGAGATGGACGAAATTCTGTACGAACTGCGCGAGCACTCCGCCGGCCTCAACGCTGGCCGTTGGGACTACATCTTCTCGTGCATCAAGAAGTTCAAGGTCGACAAGAACTTCTGCCTCGCTGATCGCAGCAAGATCACGATGACGACGCCGTTCATGCGTGCCTACGCCCTGCTGCTGCTCAAAACCTGCCACCAGCGCAATGCGCCAGCCATCGGCGGCATGTCCGCGCTGATCCCGATCAAGAACGATCCGGAGAAGAACGCCGTCGCGATGCAGGGCATCATCAACGACAAGAAGCGGGATGCGACCGACGGCTACGACGGCGGCTGGGTAGCGCACCCGGGGCTGGTCGAGGCGGCGATGGCCGAATTCAAGGCGGTGCTGGGCGACAAGCCGAACCAGATCGACAAGAAGCGCAACGATGTGAGCGTGGCGGCGGGTGACCTGCTCAACTTCCAGCCGGAAGCACCGATCACCGAGGCCGGCCTGCGCAACAACATCAACGTCGGCATCCATTATCTGGGCAGCTGGCTGGCTGGCAACGGCTGTGTGCCGATCCACAATCTGATGGAAGACGCCGCCACGGCTGAGATCTCACGCTCACAAGTCTGGCAGTGGATCCGCTCGCCGAAGGGTGTACTGGAAGATGGCCGCAAGGTTACGGCCGAACTGGTGCGCAGCTTGACCGCGGATGAGTTGGGTAAGGTTTGCAAGGCCGTCAGCGCCCAGGGCGAAAACACCTCGACCTACGAGCGCGCGGCGCAGATCTTTGAGGACATGAGCACCCGGGTCGACTTCACCGAGTTTCTGACCTTGCCGCTGTACGAAGAAATGGCGTGAGCGAACGCCGCTGAGCGGCACACTTCTCGACGCATGAACAAACGGCGCAAGACGGAGCCCCGACTTGCGCCGTTTTCGCTATGGCGCGCGAGGCACCATAGCGCTCGCTCAAGCAAGAGTCAGAAGCGGGTGGAGAACGATGCAGCCATCGCGGGAGCAGTCTTAACGTCGTCCTTCGCGATATCGTTGTCACCACTGCGATCCATGACTTTCAGTCGGCCGCCTGCCATCACGCCACCGTAAACATCGAACCGCCAACCGCCTTGGCCGCGATAGGTCGCTTGTGCGAAGACCGGCATGTAGTTGGCCTCGCCAATGCCGTCGTGCGCCACCGCATTGTCGGTCGCGAGCCTGAAACGATAGGACCGATAGGCAGCGCCAGCCCCCAGTTCCCACTGCGGCGACAGCTGATAGGAGAGCATCAGCCCAGCGGGGCCCGAGGGGCTCACTTGCAGCGGGTTGGACAAACGCCAGTTCTCAGCCAGCTTCCAGTCCACGACAAAGAACGGGAAGAAGCGCGTTTCCTCGATGTTGCGGAACGCCGCAAGGCCCAGACCGATGACCTTGTCCGGCGCAAACCCCTTCATGACCATCCCGGTGAAGCCGTAGGCCAAGGTTTTGGACGACGAGGCGCCCTCCTCGCCATTGCTCTCGATACTGGGCGTCAGCGCGATGTTCCACCCGTTCTCAAGCCGTGTCGCATACGGCAGGCTCAGCGAGAAACGGTTGGTCGCCTGCCACGGCGTCAGTCCGCCAAAACCGGCCGGTTTGTCGAACTGCCAGTTGTCCACGTCCACGCGCGCCTGCAGCCCCAGCGAAGAGGTCTGTGAGAGCCCCCATGTCGCGCCGCCAGTCACCGTCAAACCAGATAGCGCGACCGTCCCCCCTTGCCCGAGATCCGTCTCGAATACGTGGGTCCATGCGGCAGTGAAGTTCATCGACGCCGGTGCGGCACCAACAGGCGATGCAGCCAGGGCCAGGGCGGCGCATACAGCAAACGAACGCAATTGCATGACAGGCAGACTCCGAAGATGAAACGTGATCGACAGATCACACGGCGCGGGAGCATAGCATCGCGGTGCGCCCTATCGTGTTACCACGTAACGCGGTTCTGCACGCCGACTCGCCACCCCACACCTCGGCTATGCTTGGCACCTACCCTGCAGCCGGACATCACTTGCCGATGACCCTCAGCGACCACCTCGGGAGCCTCGCCGCCGCCGCTCACATCGCGATTACAGCCGCCTTCGCGGTGCGCGCGCTGATGCAGCGACATCCGCCCTCGACCACCCTCGCCTGGTTGCTGCTGATCGTCGGGGTGCCCTACTTCGGCGCCGTACTCTATCTATTGATGGGTGAGCGCCAGTTGGGCCGGCGGCGCGGCAGCCATGCGCGCGCCTTGGTACCGCTGCTTCAAGACTGGGTGCGCCAGCTCCCGCCTGCGATGCTGAGTCAGCATGATCGCGATGACCGCTGGTTCAGCATCCGGCGCACGGCACAGGGTACGGCGGGGCTCCCCTCGACGATCGGGAATCGCCTCGACCTGCGCAGCGACTCATCGGCAATCCTGCTCGCGATCGCCAACGATATCCGCGCCGCGCAACACACCGTGCTGATGGAGTTCTATATCTGGAACCCAGGCGGCGACGCAGATCGCGTGGCCGAAGCGCTGATCGACGCCGCCGCGCGGGGCGTGAGCTGCCGGGTGTTGCTCGATGCGGTGGGCAGCGCCGCCTTCTTTCGCAGCCGATGGCCCGCGCACCTGCGTAACGCGGGCGTCAGCGTCGTCGAGACGCTCTCGGTCGGCCTGCTGCGTGCCTCCTTTGTCCGCTTCGACCTGCGCCTGCATCGCAAAATCATCGTGATCGATGGCGTCATCGGCTGGACCGGCAGCCTCAATCTGGTCGATCCGCGCTGTTTCAAGCCTGTCTCTTATACACATCTCCGAGCCCACGAGACCGGAGCCTATCTC
>CAMFLH010000294.1 GCA_945957295.1 uncultured Uliginosibacterium sp. | reverse complement strand
GCCCCTCCCCGCCCTGCTTAATTGATGGCCGCCGTGAGCTGGGGTACCAGCTCGAAGAGGTCACCCACCAGACCGTAGTCCGCCACCTGGAAAATCGGCGCATCGGGATCCTTGTTGATCGCAACGATCACCTTGGAATCCTTCATGCCCGCCAGATGCTGGATCGCGCCCGAGATACCGATGGCGAGGTAGAGCTGCGGCGCGACAACCTTGCCGGTCTGGCCAACCTGATAGTCGTTCGGCACGTAACCCGCATCGACTGCGGCGCGCGACGCACCCATGGCTGCGCCAAGCTTGTCGGCAAGCGGTTCCAGCACGGCATGGTAGTTCTCGCCACTGCCCAGGCCACGGCCTCCGGAAACGATGATCTTTGCGGCGCCGAGCTCCGGTCGCGCGCTAACGGTCAGCTCGCGCCCGACAAGCTTCGCGACACCGAGGTCCGCGCCAGCTGCGATCGCTTCGACCGGTGCAGAGGCGCCGCTGGCGGCCGCGTCAAACGCCGCGGTACGCACAGTGATTACCTTGGTCGCATCGCTGCTTTGCACGGTCGCCAAAGCATTGCCGGCGTAGATCGGGCGTACGAAGGTGTCGGCCGATTCCACTGCGATGATGTCGGAGATTTGCGCCACATCGAGCAGCGCTGCGACGCGCGGCATGAAGTTTTTGCCGAATGTCGTAGCCGGGGCCAACACATGGCTGCGACCGGCTGCCTGTGCCACGACCAGCGCGGCGAGGTTCTCGGCGAGCTGATCCGCATAGTGAGGCGCATCGGCCAGCAGCACCTTCGTCACACCCGCGACTTGGGAAGCGGCTTGCGCAGCGGCGCCTGCATTGTGCCCGGCGACCAGCACATGAATATCGCCGCCGATGGCCGCCGCCGCGGTGATCGTATTGAGCGTGGAAGCCTTGAGCGTGGCGTTGTCGTGCTCTGCAATTACCAGGATCGTCATGCTCGGACTCCTTACAGTACCTTGGCTTCGTTCTTCAGCTTGGCGACCAGTTCCTGCACATCCGCCACCTTCACACCACTCGCGCGCTTCGGCGGCTCGACCACCTTCAGCGTTTTCAGGCGGGGCGCTGCATCGACGCCCAGATCAGCCGGCTTCAGCGTATCGAGCGGCTTCTTCTTTGCCTTCATGATGTTCGGCAGCGTGGCGTAGCGCGGCTCGTTCAAGCGCAGGTCCGTCGTCATGATTGCCGGCAAAGCGATTTCTACGGTTTCGAGGCCACCATCGATTTCGCGCATCACAACGGCGCGACCATCGGTGATCTGGACCTTCGAGGCGAACGTGGCCTGCGGCCAGCCGAGCAAGGCTGCGAGCATCTGACCGACCTGATTCGCGTCGTCATCGATCGCTTGCTTTCCGAGGATCACAAGTTGCGGCTGCTCGCGTTCAACCACCGCCTTGAGCAGTTTGGCAACCGCCAGGGGTTGGAGTTCGGCATCACTTTCGACGAGAATCGCGCGGTCGACGCCAATCGCCATCGCGGTGCGCAGGGTTTCCTGGCTTGCGGTGGTGCCGCAGGAAACGGCAACCGTCTCAGTGGCGATGCCGCCTTCACGCAAGCGAACGGCCTCTTCGACTGCGATTTCGTCGAACGGGTTCATCGACATCTTGACGTTGGCGAGTTCAACGCCGGTACCGTCGGACTTGACGCGGACCTTGACGTTGTAATCAACGACTCGCTTGACCGGAACAAGGATCTTCAACTCAATCTCCTTCAATCGGATGCGGGATTGGCGCCAGCAGCGCAAAGCACGTCATTATCGCGCCTCCCGGCCAGAACATTGACAGTGTCGGTCTTGGGCCGGACAATCACCCATACGTTCGCGTATGGTTAGCCATACGGTAACGTATGGCCTTTCCCCCTGTCAATCGCGAAAGCAATGGAAAAGACACCCCCGAAATCGCGCGCTTCGGCCGCCAATCGCCCGCCCCTTGACCGCAAGGCGTGGATCCAAGCTGCAACGGACGCGCTCGCAGAGGAAGGCCTTGCCGGCTTGCGTGTTGAAGTGCTCGCCAAACGCTGCGGTGTAACGAAGGGCAGCTTTTATTGGCACTTCCGCGACCGTCAGGAACTGCTCGACGAGGTCTTGAACCTCTGGAAGGAAGGCCGCATCCGCGACGTCAGCAAACAGGCACGCGGGGAACCGGGCAAGCCCTTGGAGCAGCTCGTGCGGGTGATCGACGTTTATTCCTCGTCGCGCAACCGTCGCGGTATCCAGATCGAGCTGGCCGTTCGCGACTGGGCTCGGCGCGATCCGAAGGCGGCTAAGGTGGTTGAGGAAGTCGATCAGTGGCGCCTAAAAAGTGCCAAGGATCTGTTTATTGCGTCGGGCATGGGGGCGCAGGAAGCGGCGAGCCGTTCGCTGCTGCTGTACGCCTACTCTTTCGGCCTCAGCCTGATGATTTACGAACACTTCGACGGTGATGTCGGAGCGCTGCGCGCCCAGATCGCCGACTTCATCGCCCGCGGCACTACGCCCGGCTGAGGTAGCGCTCCAGACCGGGCAAGGCTTCGCAAGCGTTGCGCCCGGTCTGTTCGATGATCCGCGCGAGCGGCTCGCCGCGGAGCGCAGCCAACTCCGCCGCGTAACGAACCACTTCCGCCGGCAGCGATGGCCCTTGCGGCCGCCAGGCGGGCGGAATATCCGGCCCATCCGTCTCCAGCACGATAGCCTCCAGCGGTAGCGCAGCAGCCAACGCCCGGATGCGGCTGGAACCGCTGTAGGTCATCGCCCCGCCAAAACCGAGTTTGAAGCCGAGCTTGATGAAGGTATCGGCCTGCTGACGGCTGCCGTTGAAGGCGTGCGCAATCCCGCCTCGAACGCGCGTTCGGCGCAGATGCTTGAGCACGTCGTCCTGCGCACGGCGAACATGCAACAGCACCGGCAGATCGAACTCGACGGCCAGGGCGAGCTGCCGCGCCAGAACGATTTGCTGGCGCTCGCGATCCAGCCCTTCGACGAAATAGTCGAGCCCGATTTCACCGACTGCTATCGGCCGCCGTTCTTCAAGCTGAACGCGCAGCTGATCAAAGGCTCCGTTGCCGACACGATCGATGTAGAGCGGGTGAAAGCCATACGCCGGCGCGACATCCGCGCACGACGCAGCGAGTTCCGCCACCGCTGCGAAGTTGTCCGGTTCGACCGCTGGCAACACGAAACCGGCAACGCCAGCGTCTCGGGCCGATTGCATCACCTCGCGCCGCGTGGAATCGAATTCCGCAGCGTCGAGGTGAATGTGGGTGTCGATCAGCACCGCGCGATCAACGCCCCCGCCAAACGGGGGCCCGTTTGGCGATGAAGGCATCGATGCCCTCGGCGGCGTCCTCGGCCATCATGTTGCAGGCCATGGTTTCGGCCGCGATCTGATAGGCCGCTTCGATGCCCATTTCGAGTTGGCGGTAGAAGAAGCGCTTGCCGACGGCGATTGCATGAGGACTCTTCGCGCAGATCGATTCCGCGAGGCGCGCGATTTCGCGATCCAGCGCGTCGGCGGGCACCGCGCGGTTGATCAGCCCGGCCTGGGTGGCCGCCGCTGCGTCGATGAAGTCCCCCGTCACCAGCATCTCGAAGGCGCGTTTGCGCCCAACGTTGCGTGAAAGCCCCACGGCCGGGGTACTGCAGAACAGACCGACGTTGATACCGGACACCGCAAAACGAGCACTGTCCGCAGCAACCGCCAGATCGCACATCGACACGAGTTGGCAGCCCGCCGCCGTCGCAATGCCATGTACCCGCGCGATAACTGGCTGTGGCAGAGCAAGCAAGCTGGTCATCAGCTTGCCGCAGCGGGAAAACAGCGCCTGCTGAAAGGCCTTCGTTGGCGTCGCCCGCATTTCCTTCAGATCGTGCCCGGCGCAGAACGCCTTACCCGCAGCGGCCAGCACGATTACTCGGATCGCCGTGTCGTCCGCAAGGGTTTTCAGCGCATCCGACAATCCATCGATCATCCCCGAAGAGAGAGCGTTGTATTGCGCCGGGCGGTTCAGCGTCAGCGTTGCAACGCCGGCGGCGTCACTGCGCAGAACATAGGGTTCGGTTTCAGCCGTCATTGCGGAGCCTCTTAAATCTTGCATCGCTGCGGGCCTATGGCCTTACGTACATCATTCGATTGCGTCGGTTGATTTGGCTCGCTGGCGCAACACGTACTTCTGGATCTTGCCGGTCGAGGTCTTCGGCAGCGTGCCAAAAATGATCCGCTTCGGCGCCTTGAAGCGCGCCATCCGCTCGCGGCAGAACTCGATCAGCGTGGCCTCGTCCACCCGTTCGTCTTCGCGCAGTTCCACAAAGGCACATGGCACCTCGCCCCACTTTTCGTCGGGCACTGCCACCACTGCGGCGGCCATCACGGCCGGGTGTTTGTAGAGCACATCTTCAACCTCGATCGACGAGATGTTCTCGCCGCCCGAGATGATGATGTCCTTCGAGCGATCCTTGATCTTCACATAGCCGTCGGGCTGCATCACAGCCAGGTCGCCGGTGTGATACCAGCCGCCGTGGAAAGCCTCTTCAGTGGCGTGCGGATTGCGCAGATAGCCTTTCATGACCAGGTTGCCGCGGAACATGATCTCGCCCATGGTTTCGCCATCGCGTGGCACCGGTTTCATCGTCAAGGGGTCGATCACCTCGA
>CAMFLH010000293.1 GCA_945957295.1 uncultured Uliginosibacterium sp. | reverse complement strand
GAAATAGCGGCGGAAGCTGGCGTCGGCCGAGGCGGGGCTCAGCGAGAACGCGCGGCCGGGGTGTTGCTGCGCGACCCAGTTGCGCAGGAGTTCGAGTCGATCCAAGCCAGGGCTCCAGTCACGGCCGTGCGTCCCGCAGGGGCGCGGCCAAGTGCTTGATGTAAAATCGCGGATTTTAGCAAACGGGCCTCGCGCCCGGCCGCCACGCGTGACCCAATTGAGCCGACCGAATCTGCGCCTTGCCCTGCCGCTGCTTGCCTGCGGCCTAGTGGCCGCCCCTTTGCGCGCGGCCGAGCCGGCCGGCTATTCGATCAGCGCCTTCCGCGCAGCGATGGCGCAAGCCGCCGTGGCGGTAACGGTGCGCCAGCCCAAACCGCCGGCCGCGCCGAAGGAGCACACTGCCACCGTCGTCACGGCCGACAAGATCGAGGGCCAGCAGGATGTGCGTGTGGATGCCAGCGGCCGTGTGGTGGTCGAGCGCGATGCGACACGGCTCGACGCAGACCGCGTGCAGTACGACCTGCTCAGCGATGAAGCCGTGGCTACCGGCGACGTGGTGCTCAAACGTGGCGCCGACACGATCCGCGGGCCGCGTCTGCGCTATCGCGTCGAAGAGCAGGTCGGCGAGTTCGAAACACCCACTTACGAAATCGTCCGCAAGCGGCCGGCACGTGTCAGCAAACAGGCGATCAGCGCCGGCATCACGCGCCCGGCGGATGTGACGGTGCACGGCCACGGCCAAGCCGAGTCGATCGAGCTGGAAGGCGAGAACCGCTACCACCTGAAGAACGCCACTTTCACGACCTGCGAGGCGAACGACCCGGCCTGGTATGTGAAGGCGAAAGAGCTGGATCTCGATTTCGACCGCAATGTGGGCGACGCGACGCACGGCACCTTCCACTTTGGCGGTCTGCCGGTGATGTACGCCCCGGCGGCGCCGTTCCCGCTCAGCGGCGAGCGGCGCTCGGGCCTGCTGGCGCCGACGATCGGCATTTCCAACGTGACTGGTCTCGACGTCACGCTGCCGTACTACCTGAACCTTGCGCCTAACTATGACGACACCGTGGTGCCGCGTTACATCGCGCGGCGCGGGGTGCAGCTCAACAACGAGTTCCGCTACCTGAAGCCGGGCTACGTAGGCAGCCTGCGCACCGAATACCTCGCGCGCGACGAGGTGTATGGCGAGTCGCGCAGCGCGGTGAGCTTCATCCACGACCAGCAGTTCGGGCGGGGCTTCTCCGGGCGGGTGAATTACAACGCGGTCAGTGATAAGGACTACTTCACCGACCTGAGTTCGCGCGTCACGCAGACCTCGACCGACAACCTGATGCGTGAGGCGTCGCTGAGCTACAACGCGGGCAGCTGGTTCTCGGGCTCGGTGCTGACGCAGCGGATCCAGTCCCTGACCGGTTCGCCGCAGTACAACCGCTTGCCGGTCATGACCGGCCTGGCCTACCTGCCCGAAGTCGGCGGCTTCTCGCTGAAGATGCCGATGGAAGCGGCGAACTTCCACCGCTCTGATTCCGACCAGGGGTGGCGGACCTATGTGTATCCGCAGATCGCCTACAACTTCGTGCGCCCGGGCGGTTTCATCACGCCGAAGATCGGTGTGCACGCCACCCGCTATGCGCTGCAGGATCGTGTTTCTGCTGGCCCGCTCGATGAATCGCGGGTATTGCCGATCGGCAGCGTGGACGCCGGCCTCTTTTTCGAGCGCGACAGCCACATCGGCCACCGTGACGTGGTGCAGACGCTCGAACCTCGCCTGTACTACCTGAAAGTGCCGTACCGGAACCAGAACACGCTGCCGGTGTTCGACTCCGCGCCGATGGACTTCGGTTTCGCACAGATATTCTCCGAGAACCTGTATTCCGGCCAGGATCGCTATGCCAACGCGAGCCAGATCACCGGTAGCGTCACATCCCGTCTGCTCAATGCCGAGAACGGGGAGGAACTGGTGCGCGGTGCATTCGGTGTCCGCATGTACTTCGAGGATCAGAAGGTCACGCTGCCCGGCGAAACGCCGCGAACCGAACAACTGGCCGACCTGTTGGGCGCCTTCTCCGGTCGTGTGCTGCCGAACACAACGCTGGACCTCTTCGCGCAGTACAACCCGCGCGATACGCGAATGGAACGCGGCACCGTCGGGTTGCGTTACCAGCCGGGCTTCGCGAAAGTGGCCTCGGCATCGTATCGATACCAGCGCTTGTCCTACACCGACGTCGACCTCGCGTTGCAGTGGCCGGTGGTGAACAACTTCTATGTTGTGGGTCGCGTGAATGGCGACATTCGCACCGACAAGCTCACGCAGGCGATCGCCGGCCTGGAATACAACGGCGGTTGCTGGGTGTTCCGCCTGGCGGCCGAGTCCTTGCTCAACACTTCCGGCGCCTACACGAACGCGTACTACTTCCAGTTCGAGTTCGGCGGCGCCATCAGTATCGGTAACAGCCCGGTCTCACTGCTCGAACGCAGCGTGGTCGGCTATGGTCGAATCAGCCAGCCGGTGTCCGATCCGGTCTTTGGCTCGCAATGACACACGTTCCGGCCGCTCATACGGCCAAGAGGAAGCAACGCATGAAACGTCAGATCCGCACCCTGCTCGCATCGATTGCCCTCGTAGCGGGCTGCGCGTGGGCTGCACCGCAGCCCATCGATGCGATCGTCGCGGTGGTCAACGACGAAGTGATTACCGCGCGCGAGCTTGATCTGCGCGTGGACCAGGCTTCGCAACAATTGAAGAAGCAGGGCACGCAGCTCCCGCCGCGCGAAGTCTTCGCGCGCCAGATGCTTGAGCGCATGGTGTATGAACGAGTTCAGCTGCAGTACGCGCGCGAAACCTCGGTGCGCGTCGACGACGCCGGGCTTGAGCGGGCGCTGCAGCGCGTGGCCGAGAACAACAAGATGACGACGGCCCAGTTCCGCGCTGCGCTGGAGAAAGATGGCATGTCGTGGAACCTGTTCCGCGAAGACGTCCGCAGCGAAATGACCTTGGGCCGGCTGCGCGAGCGCGAGGTTGAGAGCCGCGTGATCGTGACCGATGCCGAAGTTGACGCCTTCCTAGCGGCGCAGTCGGCAACCGGCAACCAGGAGATCATGGTCGCGCACATCCTGCTGCGCGCGCCTGACGCTGCAACACCGCAGCAGTGGAGCAAGCTGCAGCAGCGTGCCGAGAGCCTGTTGGCGCGTGCGCAAGGCGGCGAGGACTTCGCCAAGCTTGCCGCAGGCAACTCCGATGCGCCGGATGCCCTGCAGGGCGGCAACCTCGGTTGGCGGCGCGTCGATCGCCTGCCCACGCTCTACGCCGACGCGGTGCGCCTGCTCAAGCCGGGTGCGCTGACCCAAGTGCTGCGTAGCCCCGCGGGTCTGCACATCGTCAAGCTGATCGATAGCCGTGGCGGCGCTGACAGCGCGCCGGTTTCGGTGCAACGCACGCATGTGCGGCACATCCTGATCAAGACATCGGAAACCATCAGCGATGCCGAGGCGCGCCAGCGCCTGGAGCAGTTGCGTGACCGGATCCAGCGTGGTGCCGATTTCGGCGACATGGCCAAGCGCCATTCGAACGACGGTAGCGCACCGAAGGGTGGCGACCTGGGGTGGATCAACCCCGGCGACACCGTGCCGGATTTCGAACGCGCGATGGACGCGCTACCGATCAACGAAGTCAGCCAGCCGGTGCAATCGCCGTTTGGCTGGCATTTGATCCAGGTGCTGGAGCGCAAGACCGAAGATGTCTCCGGCGAACGCCGTCGCAACCAGGCGCGCGGCGCGTTGCGTGAGCGCAAGTCCGACGAGGCCTTCGACGACTTCGTGCGGCAGTTGCGTGACCGCGCCTTTGTGGAACTGCGCCCGCCCTACGCGACCGCACAACCATGAGCGTCGCGTTGCCGCTACTGGCGATCACCTGCGGCGAGCCGGCCGGTGTCGGGCCCGAGCTGGTCGCAACGCTCGCGCACCACAGCGTTGCCGCCCATCTGGTTGCCATCGGCGATCGCGACCTGATCGCCGCGCGTGCAACCGCACTCGGCATCCCCGCTACGCTGCGGAACTGGGTGCCGGGCAGTGCGCGTGAAGCCGGTGTGCTCGATGTGCTGCATGTGCCGCTTGGCGTACCTTCGCAAGCCGGCGTGCTGAACGCGGCGAACGCCGCTCATGTACTCGCGATCCTCGATGCCGCGATCGATGGCTGCGTGGACGGCCGTTTCGATGCGATGGTCACCGCGCCGCTGCACAAGGGTGTCATCAACGATGCGGGCGTGCCCTTCACTGGCCACACCGAATACCTTGCCGAGCGCACACACACGAACCGAGTGGTGATGATGCTCGCAGGTGGTGGTCTTCGCGTCGCTTTGGCTACCACGCACCTCGCGTTGAAGGACGTGCCTGCAGTGCTCACGGCCGAAATCCTGACGCAAACCCTTCATATCCTGGATACCGATCTGCGCCAACGCTTCGGTTTGGCGCAGCCGCGTATTCTCGTGGCAGGCCTGAATCCGCACGCCGGAGAATCGGGCCACATGGGGCGCGAGGAGATCGATGTGATCAGCCCGGTACTCGACGCGCTGCGCGCGCAGGGCATGACGCTGATCGGCCCGCTGCCCGCCGATACGCTGTTCACCCCCCATCAACTAGAGCGTGGCGACGCGGTGCTGGCGATGTATCACGATCAGGGCCTGCCGGTGCTGAAGTACGCAAGCTTTGGTGGTGGCGTGAAC
>CAMFLH010000292.1 GCA_945957295.1 uncultured Uliginosibacterium sp. | reverse complement strand
CAGGGTACGGTTAGGTACGCCATTTTCAGAATTGCTTGAAATGGCCGGCGGCATGCGAGGCGGGCGTCGTTTGAAGGCGGTCATTCCGGGCGGGTCTTCGGCTCCCGTACTGCCTGCGTCAATCATGATGGACGCTACAATGGACTATGACTGTATTGCCAAGGCCGGCTCGATGCTGGGTTCTGGCGCGGTCATCGTCATGGACGAGAGCACATGCATGGTCAAGGCGCTGGAGCGGCTGTCTTATTTTTATCACGAAGAATCGTGCGGCCAGTGCACGCCGTGCCGGGAGGGCACCGGGTGGCTTTATCGGGTCATCCACCGAATTGAGAACGGTCAGGGCCGACAAGAAGACATCGATTTGCTCGATAGCGTATCCGACAACATCATGGGTCGGACAATTTGCGCGCTCGGTGATGCTGCCGCTATGCCGGTCAAGAGTTTCATTAAGCATTTCCGTAGCGAGTTCCAGTATCACGTTGACAACAAGCACTGCTTGGTGCCGGTTGAGCTTCAGCGTGAAGGCAGCAAGATCTACGTAGGCTGAACATGCTAGAGATCGAAATCGACGGCAAAAAGGTTGAAGTGCCCGATGGCAGCACCGTAATGGATGCGGCCAACAAGGTTGGTACTTACATTCCCCATTTTTGTTATCACAAGAAACTGTCGATTGCGGCGAATTGCCGCATGTGTCTGGTTGACGTTGAGAAAGCGCCGAAGCCTCTTCCTGCGTGTGCGACGCCCGTGACGAACGGTATGAAGGTCGCCACTCACTCTGAAAAGGCTGTTAAGGCCCAGAAAGGGGTGATGGAGTTCCTGCTGATCAATCACCCATTGGACTGTCCAATTTGTGATCAAGGCGGCGAGTGCCAGCTGCAAGATCTTGCTGTCGGATATGGCGGCAACGCCTCCCGATATCAGGAAGAGAAGCGCGTCGTTGTAAACAAGAACCTCGGTCCGCTGATTTCAACGGACATGACGCGTTGCATTCACTGCACCCGTTGTGTGCGTTTTGGTCAGGAGATTGCCGGGATCATGGAGCTCGGTGTCGCAAATCGCGGCGAGCGTTCCGAGATCATGGCGTTCGTGGACCGTACGGTCGATTCGGAGCTTTCAGGCAATTCGATTGATCTCTGCCCGGTGGGCGCATTGACGTCGAAGCCATTCCGTTTCGCGGCGCGGACGTGGGAAATGTCGCGTCGTCGTTCAGTGAGCCCGCACGATTCGCTTGGTTCGAACCTGGTAGTACAGGTCAAGCACGATCGGGTCATGCGTGTTCTGCCGCTCGAAAACGAGTCGATCAATGAATGCTGGTTGTCAGACAAAGACCGGTTCTCGTATGAGGCGCTGAGTTCTGATGATCGCTTGACCAAACCGATGGTCAAGCAAGGCGGCAAGTGGATTGAGATTTCTTGGCAGGACGCTCTGGATTATGCGGCGAAGGCTGTGAAGGGTGTGGTTGCCGACCATGGGGTATCGGCGTTTGGCGCGTTTGTATCTCCCCATGCGACGTTGGAAGAAATGTTCCTGACGCAGCGGCTTGTTCGTGGCTTGGGATCTGACAAAGTTGACTTCCGCCTTCGCCAGTCCGACTTCTCTGCCGACGGGGTGCGGGGCGGCACACCTTGGCTTGGCATGTCGATCCGAGACCTCGCGGATTTGGATAGCGTGCTTGTGGTGGGTAGCACAGTACGCAAAGATCACCCGTTGCTTGCTCAGCGACTGCGTCAGGCGGTTAAGCGCGGGGCAGCGGTATCGGTGCTTGCCTCTGCGATTGATGATCCGCTCTTGAGGCTCGCGAACGCGGTCAAGGTTGCTCCGCGTGAAATCGTGGCTGCGCTCGCCAATGTGGCGGCTGCGATCGCGCAGAAAAAAGGAATGCAGCTGTCGGCGGCCGTCGAGTCATTCGTTGATTCGAGCGTCCATTGTGATGTCGTTGCCGTCGCTGAAGGCCTTTGTGCGGGCGAGCGTAGGGCGTTGTTCTTGGGCAATGCCGTCTCGCAGAACGCTGCGTTCGGGGTCATTTGGGCAATCGCAGACGAGATCAGTCGCTTGTCTGGTGCGAAGCTTGGTTTCTTCGGTGAGGCGGCAAATACCGTAGGCGGCTATTACGCGCACGCGTTCAGCCAAGTACACAATACTGCGTCGATGCTCTCGGATCCGCTCAAGGCAGCGATTTTGGTTGGTGTAGAGCCAGAGCTTGATTTCGCAGATGGCGCGTTGGCGACGTCTGCACTGAAGAGCGCAGAGACCGTTATCGCGCTGACTGCTTTCCGATCGGCGGTGGAAGAGGTCGCAGATCTCATGCTGCCGATTGCACCGTTCTCTGAAACGGCTGGTACTTTCGCTAACTGCGAGGGTGTTGTGCAGAGTTTCAATGCAGTCGTAAAACCGCTTGCTGACGCTCGTCCGGGTTGGAAGGTTCTCCGTGTTTTGGGCGGAATGCTTGATCTCGACGGGTTCGAATATGAGAGCTCAGAAGCAGTTCGCGACGAAGCTTTGCGCAACACGGACCCTCTGTCCAACGCTGTGACCGGAGTCCCAACTGCGAAATCTATAGCTGTCTCAGGTCTCCAGCGCGTTTCGGATGTGCCAATCTATTCGACTGACGTGCTCGTCCGGCGCGCTCCGTCGCTGCAGCGTACGCGTGACGCTTCAGTGCCGGCGGCGCGTATGTCGGCCGAAACGCTGGCGAAGCTAGGCCTTGTTGCGGGTGAGGTGGTGAAGGTTTCGTCGTCCTCTGGCTCGGTTGTGCTGAATGCACAGCGCGATGATGCGGTCGCCGTGGGGTGCGTGCGGGTTGCCGCTGGCCGACCTGAAACTGTGGCGCTGGGCCCAATGTTTGGCGAACTTACTGTGGAGCGTGTCTGATGGAAGCGCTACTGCAACCCGTTGCCGCACTGTTTGGCCCGCTCTGGCCTGTTGTCTGGACCTTGGTCAAGATCGTCGCCATCGTTCTGCCGCTGATCCTCAGCGTTGCTTACCTCACCTTTGCAGAGCGAAAGGTCATTGGCTACATGCAGGTTCGGATTGGTCCGAACCGCGTCGGTCCGAAAGGCTGGCTGCAGCCTATTGCAGATGCGCTGAAGCTGATGTTCAAGGAAATCATCGTCCCGAGCAGTGCGAGTAAGGCACTGTTTGTGATCGGTCCGATGATGGTCATGGCGCCGGCCCTCGCTGCATGGGCTGTCGTTCCTTTTGCACCGAACCTAGTACTGGCGAATATTGACGCCGGGATGCTTTATCTCATGTCAATCACGTCGGTTGGTGTCTATGGCGTGATCATTGCGGGGTGGGCGTCCAACTCCAAGTACGCGTTCCTCGGCGGAATTCGCGCAACCGCTCAAATGGTTTCCTACGAGTTGGCGATGGGCTTCTCGCTCGTGGGCGTACTCATGGTTGCCGGTTCGCTGAATCTGTCGGATATCGTACTCGGGCAGGGTAAAGGTGTTTTCGCCAACTACGGTGTGGGTTTCTTGAGTTGGAACTGGTTGCCGCTCCTTCCGCTTTTCGTGGTCTATCTGATTTCCGGCATCGCGGAGACGAACCGCGCTCCGTTCGATGTTGTCGAGGGTGAATCCGAGATCGTTGCCGGGCACATGGTTGAGTACTCCGGCATGGCGTTTGCGTTGTTCTTCTTGGCTGAATACGCAAACATGATTTTGGTCTCCGCGTTGACGTCGGTGTTCTTCCTGGGTGGTTGGCTGTCCCCAGTGGGCTTCATCCCCGATGGTTTTCCGTGGCTCGTGTTGAAGATCGGCTTCGTCCTCTTTTTGTTCCTCTGGTTCCGGGCCACCTTCCCGCGGTTTCGCTATGACCAGATTATGCGTCTTGGCTGGAAGGTCTTTATTCCGCTTACGCTCGTATGGATCCTCGTAGTTGGGATCTGGATGATGTCGCCTTGGTCGATCTGGAGGTAATTGGCGATGGGCGCCATTAAGGAATTGTTTGTCAGCCTGCTCCTCAAGGAGCTGGTGAAGGGCTTGTCGGTCACGGGCCGCCATTTCTTCCTTCGTAAGATTACGGTTCAGTATCCGGAGGAGCGGACGCCACAGAGCGCGCGCTTTCGTGGCTTGCACGCACTGCGACGTTATCCGAACGGGGAGGAGCGTTGCATTGCTTGCAAGCTTTGCGAGGCGGTATGTCCGGCGATGGCGATTACCATCGAGTCCGATCAGCGGGAGGACGGATCACGGCGTACAACACGTTACGACATTGATCTGACAAAGTGCATCTTCTGCGGTTTTTGTGAGGAAGCCTGTCCGGTTGATGCAATTGTTGAGACTCGTGTGTTCGACTATCACGGCGAGAAGCGCGGCGATCTTTACTACACGAAGCAGATGTTGCTGGCCGTGGGTGATCGCTATGAGTCCCAAATTGCGAAGGACCGCGCAGAGGAGGCTAAGTACCGCTAACTCGAATAGGGTCAGCGGGAAGCGAATTTATGGAATTTTCGACCTTTCTCTTTTACATGTTTGCGGCCGTAATGGTCGTTGCCGGTCTTCGCGTGATTACGTCGCGCAACCCGGTGCATGCTGCGCTCTATCTGGTACTTGCGTTTTTTAACGCGGCTGGAATCTGGATGGTTCTTCGCGCGGAGTTCCTCGCAATTGCACTGGTACTTGTTTACGTCGGTGCTGTGATGGTGCTATTCCTTTTTGTCGTGATGATGCTCGATATCAACCTTGAGCGGATACGGCAAGGTTTTTGGAGCTATCTACCGTTGGGGCTGATCATCGCGGCAGTGCTTGTGAT
>CAMFLH010000291.1 GCA_945957295.1 uncultured Uliginosibacterium sp. | reverse complement strand
CGCTAAGGTGGCGGTCTGCGACGGGCACTGGGCAACGGTAGGGTCTTCGAACATCGACCCCTTCAGCCTGATGCTGGCGCGCGAAGCAAACGTGATCGTCCGCGACGTGGGCTTTGCGGGTGAGCTGCGTTCAAGTCTTGAACATGCGATGCAGGATGGCGCCGTGGAGTTGCTGCTGGCCGAACATCAGCGTGCACCGTGGTACCGGCGTTTCGCGAGCTGGGGCGCGTACATGATGGTCCGCGCGATGATGGGTATTGTCGGCGTGCGAGCCGCCGATCGCGGCCCCCCGGGGTAATGTCCCCGCCCCCATCACAGGGGCGCCTGCATTTCGCTCCCGCTCGCTGCACTTCGCGCCGCGCACGCGTCGGTTCGTCTTGGCACACTGGTGGATCACTACGGCCGCAAGGCATCATCTCGGCATGAAACCATGCACCCAAAACCCCGTTCCGCCGCGGCACTACCTGAAGGAAGTGCCGCTGCTGCTGGTCTTCAACACCGTATTCGCCGCACTGTGGACAACCGTGTCCGGCAGCGGCTTCCGCGAAGCCTTGCTGTATAGCCAGTGCATTGGCGGGCTCTGTTATCTGTCATCCATCCCGATCCGCTACATCCGCTACCCCGCACTGAAGTTCGCCTGGGGCATTGCTGGCGGCGCGCTCGGTGTGGTCGGCGGCCTCATGCTCGCCACCGCCCTGCGCGGCTATCCAGCCACCGCCGCGCTGACGCAGTCGCCCTACGCCTGGCGACTGACATTTGGTTTCTCTGCCATCGCGTTTGCCGTCTGCTTCGCATTCTTCTGGTGGCGCGAAGTCGCAGAACGCCGCTCGGCGGAACTCGCCACCCGCGCCGCGCAAGCCGATTTCGCGCGAACCGAAGCCGAACGCGCCGCCGCGAGCGCGCAGCTGGCCGCGCTGCAGGCACAGATCGAACCGCATTTCCTGTTCAACACCCTCGCCAACCTGCGCAGCCTGATCGGCCGCGACCCCGAACTGGCGCGCACCTTGCTCGATCGCCTGATCGAATGGTTGCGCGCCACGCTGCAGGCCTCGCGCACACCGCACATGACGCTGGCCGCCGAGTTCGACCTTCTGAGCGCCTACCTCGACATCCAGCGCATCCGCATGGGCGGCAGGCTGACGTTCGAGATCCATATTGACCAGGCTTTGCGCGAGCTACCGCTCCCGCCGCTGCTGCTGCAGCCGCTGGTGGAAAACGCCATCGCTCACGGCATCGAACAGAAGGCCGGTCCGGCGCACATTGCCCTGCTTGCCGAACACCACAACGGCTGGGTGCGCCTCTCGGTCACCGATGATGGCGTCGGCCTCGGCGCGTCGACAATGCACGGCACCGGCCTCGGGCTGGAGAATGTGCAAGCGCGCCTGGCTTCATGCTTTGGCGACGACGCACGCCTGTCGGTCGAAGGCGCGCCGGCCGGCGGCGTGTGTGCAAGCATCGAGATTGCCGCCCATCGTGCCGGAGTGCCCGCATGACCACGACCATCCGCGCCGTCGTTGCTGACGACGAACCCCTGTTGCGCGCTGACCTTGTCGACACCCTGCAGCAACTGTGGCCCAGCCTGCAGATCGTGGCGGAAGCCGGTGACGGCGACGCCGCGCTGGCGGCCTGTCGCGCACAGCGCCCGGACATTGCGTTTCTCGATATCCGCATGCCGGGGCAGTCCGGCATGTCGGTCGCGCAGACCCTGCTCGACGAAGGAATCGCGCCGCTGGTGGTGTTCGTCACCGCTTACGACAGCTTTGCGGTAGAGGCTTTCGAGCGAGAAGCGGTGGACTACCTACTCAAGCCCTTCACCACGCAGCGGCTGGAACACTGCATCGCAAAGCTGCGCAAACGCTTGGAACAACCCTCCGCAACGCCGGATCTCGGCAGCCTGATCGCAGCGCTGCAACGTGGTACCGCGCCCGCGCAGCCGGCCCGGCTCAACTGGGTACGCGCCGCAGTTGGCGATACCGTGAAGATGCTCGCCGTGAAGGACGTGGTGTATTTCGCCGCCACCGACAAGTACGTCGCGGTGTTTACGCAGGAAGGCGAGTCACTGATCCGCACACCGCTCAAAGAGCTACTTGATCAGCTGGACCCGGCCGACTTCCTGCAGGTTCATCGCGGTCTCATCGTGAACCTGCGTCATGTGCAGAGCGCGCGGCCGGACGGCAACGGCCGCGTGCTGCTCAAGCTGGCTGGTCGGCCCGAAACCCTGACCGTATCGCGCAGCTACGCCCACCTGTTCCGGCAAATGTAGCCGCGCGGCGCGCTCAGAGGTTTTCTTCCTTCTGGGTGAAGTCGTGGCGGCTGTCGCGGGTGTTCTTCTGCACCGCCACCGAAGCAAAAAGGCTCAGTGCGAAAGCCATCGCGTAGAAACCTTTCTCGCTCGGTGCCAGCGTCGCATTCCACAGCCCCACGCAGAGCAGCAGGATCGAAACCGCCACCGAAACCCAGGCGAGACCGAAATAGATGCCGGTGACCGGAATGCCTTCGAGCTTGTCGCGCACGCTCTTCTGCAGCGACACCGCTGCGAACAGACCGTACAGGATCAGCGTGAAGTAGTAGCCCTTCTCGTTGAGCTGCATTTGCGCATTCCACAGGCCGGCGCAGTAGGCGCCAACGCCCAGGAACAACGCGATCCACGATGCGCCGACAAAAGCGGCGGAAGGCTTGTGAAATTCGCTTGCCATGTTTCCTCTTGGATAGACTTCGGTTGTGCTTGCAGGGCGGAATTGTCAATCGAGCGCGCTCGCGGCGCGAGGCACAAATGCAGCCGGCAGCGACAGATTCCGCGCCGCACGCGCGACCCGCAAGGGCGCCGTGCGGCGGTATCAGAACATGCGCCGGACGGGATCGCCTGCATGCGCCCGCTTCGTTACCCGCGCCCTGCTCAAGGCAGCAGCGTCACATCGAGCGCCTCATCAACGCTGCGCTCGCCAAGCCGCACGGTTACGCCCCCTTCGCTCACGAACCAACCTGCCGCTGTGCCCGCGGCGTCGGCCTTCGGCATCACGGCGCCTCCGACGCGCACCTCACGCAGGTTGCCAGTGCCAAGCAGGAATTCCAGCGTGAGCGTGCGCTTGGCCGTGGCGCCGCTGCGGTTATCTGGCTGCAGCGCGAAACGCACTTCGCCTGCACTGCCGCGCTGCGTAGTCATCACCGTGCGCGCCACCTTACCGGCCTCGTAACCGCGGGTGATGCCGTCATCCTCAACCAGCGTGAAGCGGCTCTCGGCGGCGGCCGGCACGACGCGCACGAGCAGATCATCGAACCAGTGGATCGCACGATCGCGCGGGTCGCCAAGGTGCCCCGGCGCGTCACGCAGCATCGGCACGATCGCCCCTTCGCGCAGGAACAAGGGCGCGCGTAACTGATCGGCCACCAGCAGATTCTCCTGGCTGAGCGCCCCCTGCGAATCGATGCGCCGAGCAGGGGCATAGAAGTCAGTCCAGGCACCCGCGGGCAGATACACGCCCATCGTCGCGTCGGTACCACTCGGTGCACCAAACAGCAGCCAGGGGCCAATCATCTTGGTGGTGACGACGCTGCGCGCGGCCTTGTCTTGCTGGAAGTAGTACGCGAGCGGCGGGAACATGGCATCGCCGTTGGCGTGCGCGGCGTGCGCGGCGTGCGCCAGGCTGTACAGATAGGGCACCAGGCGGTAACGCAATTTCAGCGCGGCGAGATTGCTTGCCGCATCGCCGATGCGGTCCGGCGCCGTCTCGGTGCAGTTGCAGAGGTTCTGCACATGCGGCCGCAGCGGCACATCGAGCAGGGCGCTGGTCGCGAACCAGCGGGTGTAGAGCTTCGACAGCGGCGCGCCACCCATGCCGGCGCGATCGAATCCGCCGACATCGGAGCCGTAGTAGTCGAAGCCCGAGAGGCTCATGTTGGCCTGTGCCGTCATCTGTGCGCCGAGCGCAGCGAACGAGGACTGCACATCGCCCGACCAGGTTGCGACGCCGAAGCGCTGGCTACCCGCGGCGCCTGAACGGCTCAGTATCCACGGCCGCCGCTCCGGGTGCGTGCGTGCGGTGTCGGCCGCGATGCTGCGGCTCCAGAAGAAGTTGAGCAGGTTGTGCACGTCAGCATGGCGAGTCGGATGTGCGCCGTACCAGTCAATGCCGAAGTACTGCGACGAAGGGCTGAACATCTCGGGGTCGCCGAGGTCGGTCCAATGGCCCAGCACGCCGTCGTTGATCAAGGCCACACGCTTGGCATCGTGCCACCAGCTGCCCGCACCAGGGTTGGACCAGTCGATCATGCCGCCGATGCCCCACCATGGGTTGCTGGAATAGACCGTGGCCTCCTTGCACGGGGGAGCGCAATCCATCGCGAGATAGCGTTGATCCGCCAGCGCCCGGAATTCGGGCAACGCCCCGCCGATATAGCTCTCCTCGATCAACATCGTGCCGACCCCGCTGGCCGCATAGCCGGCGAGCTTGCCCGCCGGATCCGGAAACTTGCCGGTCGCCCAGCTGAGCTTGCCCATCGACGTCGTTTGCGAACCGCTGTTGATGCCACCGAACCATTGCAGATCCAGCACCGCGCCATCGACCGGAAAGCCCTTGCCGTGCAGCGTGGCAAGCTTGTCGTCGAGCTCTGCCCAGTTGTCGTAGCCGTACTCGGATATCCAGAGGCCGAATGCCTTCAAGGGCGGCACCGGCGGCGTACCGGTAAGCGACAGGTAATCGCGCCGCAGATCAGGCAGATCAGCGCCGGTGAAGACGAAGAGGCCCAGCGAGGGCGAAGGGCTGTCGAGCGTCCAGTTCGCCGCGCGAAGATCAAAAC
>CAMFLH010000290.1 GCA_945957295.1 uncultured Uliginosibacterium sp. | reverse complement strand
GGTCAATCCACTACGCACCGCTGACGACACCAAGTCGTTCTTCTAGGTGAGACCACCTGGCACGGTAGCTCTCAACCTTGCTGGCGAACAGATCAGGATATGGCGTAAGGGGATTGGGTGAGAGCGTGCCCTCATAGATTCCGGACAGGCCATATGGCGCATGGCACTTGTCGGGACGCACCCCAACGCAAGTCTCAAGAACGAGAAACCGCCGGATTCCATCTTCGGACGATGAGAGTGCGGGATACGGACGGCCAAAGTAGTTCGGATACCAGAGATGTACGCGTGCTTGATTCGCCACTTCAAGGGTGACTCCAAGGTCCGCGAGGACACTGCTAACTCTGACTTGAACCTTCTGCTCTGCCGCCACGCTCAGATCGTTGGGGTCAAAGTAGAACAGATCGTAGTCCTTGATCCCCGAGCCGGGAGCTCGTCCAGATTGAAGGTTCCAGACGGTCTGGAACAAACACCCGGCGACGAGCCAGGCGTTCGGGAGCCCAAGTTGTTGCCACCGCGCGAGAATGGCCGCATTCACCGGATTGCGCGTGACGTCACGCAGAAAGGCCGAAGACACCGCGCTCAACGTTTGACGTGAGGGGCCGCCGTAGCGGCCAAGCCGCGAAGGGCACCCGCAAGCACAGCTTGCGGGCGGTCCCTCTCGACGGAAAGGTTAGAGCACCGACGAGTACTAGTTGAAAAACACAAAATCTTCGTTCCCAATCAGTCCATCTGGGATAGACGCGTGGTCGGACACGGGATTGGTGCAAGGAAGTGTTTTTATTACAGATCCACTTCTGACGATATGGATTCCGCGAGAGTCACCGTGCCTGGAATCAAGATTGAAGAAGACGTACGTGTAATTGCCATGCTTAAAGCTTAGACGTATTTCGTCGCCATCGGAGTAATTGTGCATGCTGTTAAAGAAAACGCCGCGCGACTTCCGTTTGTCGTCAGGAACAACCAGCTCAAGTTTCTGCGCCGTTCCGAATCTATATTGAAGATACCAATCTTCCGGGCCTCCAGACTTCGAGGCGCAAAACGATGCGGTTTTCCTCCCTACGGTGCAAGAGGAGAAATTGATCTCACCCTTCTCACACAGGCTATTCGCGGCCATTGCGACTGTTGCATTCAGTCCAGCAATGAAAACGAGTGTAAGCAAAAGGTTATTTAGCATACCAGCTCTAACGTTGGACGTAACGGGCGCCGGAGCGCAGCGAAGGGAACCAAAATGCGTAGCATTTTGGCGTCCCGTTGACGGACTGGTTATGCGGCAGTGGGTTCAAAGACTAGCCCCATTTCAACTGTGTCGTGATACTGCCCCTGGTGCAACAGCCCCATTGATTTTCGACCTTCCAACTTGAACCCAGCCGACTCGTAGAGCGCAATCGCGGATGCATTGTCGGCGCGAACTTCAAGATCAACGCGGCGCACCCCGATTGAACGAGCGTGATCGAGCGTTTGAGATAGAAGACGAGAGCCAATGCGGCGCCCACGATAAGAGGCAAGCACTCCCATTCCGAGGCCAGCCCGGTGCGACAGAGCGCCAGCCCAATGCGGTATGGCGTCACACCACCCAACGACGCACCCGCCGTGGAGCGCGACGTATTGCGGCAAGTTGCTTTGGATGTTTGTACGTACAAACTCGGCAACTCGCTCGAGCGGAGGCGCTTGCGTTTGACCAAGAAACATTTCTTCGCGAGCGACTGCATCGAGGCAGGCGTGAAACCCAACGATGTGCTCTTCTGCGATGCGCTCAATAGTGATTGTCATGACGCATAACGCCTGGTTAACCGGCACCGGAAGCCGGAAGGCTGGAGGGTACCAATAGCGGGCATAAGAATGCCGAAGGCATGCCCGCTGTTGGTGTCCGCGTTGAACCCCCAGTTAGGCCGGGGCGCGAAGTGGAAAGGCGGGCTAGTAGAAATGGCCTGCATTTTTATGGAGTGCCGATGTTGAACCTGCCGTCATTTATGCCTAAGCCAGTGAATGAAGGTTGCTGTGCAAAAGAGCCAAACTACAACAATGAAGATAGCTGCAGCCATGCTTCGTGGACGTTCAAGTGCTGCTGCCGCTTGTGAACGAGAGATAGCGAGGACGTTGGGCGGTACCAAACGAACTACGAGCATTAAGCCGATGGGAACAATGATTAGATCGTCGAGATAGCCGAGAACTGGGATGAAGTCGGGTATCAGGTCAATCGGGCTTAGGGCATACGCAGCAACTGCTAAAGCCAGCAGGCGAACCAATGGCGGAGTGTCTGGATTGCGCGCGGCAAAGTAAACGGCCAGGATGTCGAGCTTGATTCGGCGAGCCCATTCTTTGAGTGCAGCAAGAAACGCCATGGAGCCTTACTAGTAGTTGTTGCGGCTGTTCGAAGAGAGCCTAACGTTGGACGTAACGGGCACCGAGGCGCAGCCGAGGGAACCCATATGTGCAGCATTTGGGTGTCCCGTTGACGGACTTGTTAGCCCGCCGCTGCGCTGGTATGTGGTTTTGTGCGTTGTGCAAACCGACCACCCCTAATTGCTGCGACGGGAACGAACGATCGCTGCCGCGCCGAGGAAAACGCCGGTCAGTGCAGGCAAGGCGCCGCCAAGCATGGATTGTGTTGCAGGCGAAAGACTTGCGAGCCAGCCGTACGTTGCGCTTGAGAGATAAACCACGGCGGAAAGCGAGGCGAATGTCAGACCGAGTGCAAGCAGGACAATGACAAGAGTGGATTGGCGCATGTTTCGAAAAAGAATAGCGGGCTAACGTTGAAAGTAACCGGCACCGGAGCGCCAGCGAGGGGAACCCAAACTGCGCAGCAGTTTGGGTGTCCGGTTGACTGACCTGTTAGGCGCGTTTATCGCCACTGATATGCCGCCCCGTTTGAGATTTGGCGAACTGCCTTCGCGGAAAGCCACGGATATTGTTTTGAAATCGCGATAGCCGTATTGGCGCAAGCTTCTACGAACGTGCCGCTAACCCAAATTGCCGGTTCGCAAGCGGTCGCCCACACAGACTGAAACAGCAAAAGCTCTTCACCGAAGCCCGCGAGCTTAGTTTCAACGGACGCTTCAAATGACCATGGCTCGGACCACCTATCAAAGCGTTCGATTTCAGCGTTGATCATTGAAAAATCGGTCACGACAAGCGCCTAACGTTGGACGTAACGGGCACCGAGGCGTAGCCGAGGGAACCCAAATGCGCAGCATTTGGGTGTCCCGTTGACGGACTTGTTAGCCCGCCGCTCGTGCGGAATAACGCCTGGGTGCGGAAAACTGGACGGATTCACTTGCGCTTTAACCAAGTGGGAAGGCGAAAGAGGTCGTTCAGTCGCGGCTGGGCGCCGAGTGACTGGACAAAAACGCGAAGGCCTATGACGCCGGCCAGCCACGATGCGCCGAATATCGCAGCCGGAACAAACACCGGCGTTCCATCGGAGAACGCTCCTGATTCGGCCGCCACCCATGCGACGCAGAGGCCGTAAACCAAGGATGCGCAGTACCAGATTACGCGCTGATCTCGTGACAAACCGGAAACGTGGCTCAATCGCATATCTTCTTGAGCGGGCTAACGTTGGACGTAACGGGCGCCGGAGCGCAGCGGAGGGGACCAAAATGCGTAGCATTTTGGCGTCCCGTTGACGGACTTGTTAGGCCGCACGATGGGTGGAAATGGCGGCTGCATGCGCTTGTCGGAGGCGTAACACCTTCCCGGTGCGCTCTACTAGCGGAACGCCAATACCGAACACAACTGCGATGGCAATGAGCGCCGCGTTCATGATGCCATCAATGAACAGCAATGGAACTCTCCCTGCGGCAGCAGCCACTACACCGAGGAATGCGTACGCAAAGAAGTAGTAGTGATATACAAGCCATTGGTTCGAGCGGCGAAAATAGGCATGCCACAGGCCCAATACGATGTACGCGAAATTGAATACTGCTAGTGGATGAAACCAGCTTATGCCAGTGGATGGAATGAAGAGAAACGCTGTGATGTCCGTGGCAAGCATTGATACAACGAAGCTGCGCCCCAGCCAAGTGTGCAACACCGTTCCCTTCTGATTGCGTAGAACAAACGCACCAGCAATCACTGAGTAGATTGCAACTGCAACATGGATTTCTCCGACGAGACTCATTGCCTTCCCTCCTGTCGAGTGATGGAAACTACGCGGCCTAACAGTTATTAGGCTGACACCCGTGTCAGCCTATTGTTAATAGTGAAGCGTGCCGACATGAGCGCAAGTGATTGATTCTTAGGGGATCACACTCCGGCGCCTGTCAGCCTATTGTATATATTACGAGCGCGCCCCCGTGGCCGCTTGATCGAACGCGGCTTACAGTGAAGTTTTTCCTCGCTGCTGGGAGTAACGTCATGGGGTCCTGCACCGCAATCCCCTCGCCTGCTTGATCAAATCAGTCTGGTGTGTCGGCGCCGACACTTCAGTTCGCGCACCGAAGAGGCCTACCGCCACTGGGTTCGTCGCTTCGTCCTCTTTTCCGACAAACAGCATCCGAGCTCGCTCGGCGCTCAGGCGGTGGAGCACTTCCTCAACCATCTTGCGTCCGAGCGAGGGGTGTCGGCCTCCACGCAAACCCAGGCACTCAATGCCTTGGTGTTCCTCTATCGAGATGTGCTGAACCGCCCTCTGGGCGAGATGACCAACCTGCGGCGCGTGCAGCAGGGCCACCGCTTGCCGACCGTTCTGACGCCCGTTGAAACGAAACGGGTTCTCGATGCGATGGCGGGCACCACGCAGTTGATGGCGCAGCTGATGTACGGTGCGGGCCTACGCGTTCATGAGTGTGTGACGCTGCGGGTCAAAG
>CAMFLH010000289.1 GCA_945957295.1 uncultured Uliginosibacterium sp. | reverse complement strand
AATATTCGACCGGAATCCACTCTCCCAGATGGTCAGTTTTCGGCCGGCGCTAACAATCAAGGGGCCCCGTGACCGCTCTGGCTATCGCCACTACGGGCCGCAGTCGCTCGAACGCGTGCAGCTAATTCAGCACGCCAAAGTGCTGGGCTTCACGCTGGGTGAGATAGGCGCGCTGCTTGACGACTGGGAATCCGGTCGGCTCAGCATCGCTGAGAAACAGACCATCTTCCGAGAGAAGATTGTCGACGTGGAGCAGCGCATCGCGGCTTTAAAGGCAGTGCGTACCTATCTCGAGGACAAGCTGAAACGCCTTGAAGTAGTCACTCTCCTATGACTGCCTGCGTCGAAGGCCCGTAGTTAGGATTTTGGACGACGTTGCTACCAGAGTCGATGTGCTCAGCCGGTCGGGCTCGCGGCGCGGTGGTCTCCCAGGTTTGGACGCTGAGTGGCTGCACCCTCCGCGGCAATGGCCAGTCCGACGGATGGCACGAAAGACTGCAATGCGTCGGGTCCGTGCGCTTCTGAGATTCCGCAGCGGACGTTCGCTACTCACCGAACACGATCACGTGAGTGTCGGCTAAGGCCGAATAGGACTCACCCGCCCCCGTGTTGAACGACCACTGCGCTCAACTTTCCGCCGCTCACAGCATACGAGGCTCAATGTCCGTACGAGGTCGAGCGCAGCCCCTGCCCCACAGAGTCTATCGGACCGCTTTCAGCCTGAACGGAACCTTCGGCATTCGACCTCGAAGTGCGGTTCCTGGCTGGGTCACAGGCGTAGGCAGCACGGGCCATTTCGCATCCGAGGAGACCACTAACCTGCGGCGGAACCAACGTCACTGCGTGACACCAGAGAACCCATCAAGCGTGCGCGTGGTGTTCAGACTCTACGGACAAGCGCATACCCACTGTTTTAAGGACGGCCAGCAGGGTCTTAAGTGTCGGGTTGCCTTTGGGCGAGAGCGTGCGGTACAGCGTTTCGCGGCTGATGCCGGCTTCGGCCGCCACCGCACCCAAGCCGCCGTAGGCCTCAGCCACCGTACGCAGGGCCAGTAGCCCGGCAGCACGGTCGTCCGGGTTGTCGAGCGATTCCATCGCCGCTTTGAGGTACTCGACCGCCAGTTCGCGATCGGCCCGCAGTTCGGCGACTTCCGCATCGTGATGCGATACCGCACCTTTGAGTTTGCTCATGATTGCCTCTGTTTCCATTCGGACCAAAACGCCTTGGCCCGCTTGATGTCAGCCGTTTGTGTTCCCTTGTCCCCGCCGCACAGCAGTAGCACGACCGTCTTTCCGTGTTTGGCGCAATACACGCGGTAGCCAGCGCCGACATGGACGCGCAACTCGATAACGCCTTCGCCGACCGGTTCGCTGTCGCCAAAGTTGCCGGCCTGGACCTGTCGGAGGCGAACCCGGATACGCGCTTGGGCGACCTTGTCACGAACGTCTGCCAGCCACTCGGTGAAAGGCTCACGCCCATCGTCGCGTTGATACCGAAGCAGTTCTAACATGACCCAATAGTAGCTTAAAAGCTACTTTGCACCTATCCGTTGCGCGCCGGTCTGGCGGTCGTTGAACTTATGATTGCGGTCGCAAACCGACGCCCTGACGCCACCGTTTGGGTCGGTACCCGCGATACCAAGGATCTGCAACCGCCAATCATGACGCCCCACAAATGGCAATTCGCCTCGCGTTTCCGCCGCCATGCGTTTGGGTGGCGTTCCGACGCGCCGATTCAGCGGATCAAGGAAGCTCTCGCCGAGATTAAGCGGGTCGCCCGCACGGAGCCGGTACTGGCGGCCGAGGGCGCAATCACCCTGCTCGAAACGCTCTCCCCAGCGTTGGAGCAGGTCGATAGCTCGTCCGGCGCCTTGGGCACGGCGGTCAACCGGGCCATCGAAACGTTGGTGCCCATCATTGCCCAGGCGGATGTCGAGCCGGGCATTCGACAGCGTTGGCTCGCGCGCTTGTGGCAAGCCGTGCAAGACGACGACATGCCCTACATCGACTCGCTCGGTGAGCATTGGGACGTGTTGTGCGCAAGACCGCAAATCGCACTCACGTGGGTCGATGAGTTCTTGCCGCTGGTCGAACACGCCTGGAGTCCGCGCGCTTTGGGTCACGGGTTTTTCAAGGGAACGGCCGCGTGTCTTGCGGCCCTTTATGCCGCGGGCCGTTACGAACAACTGCTCGCGCTCCTGGAGCGATCGCCCTTCAAGTGGTGGCACGACCGTCGCTGGGGGGTCAAAGCGCTGGCCGCGCTGGGCAAGCCGGCTGAGGCCGTGCATTACGCCGAGCAGTCGCGCGGGCCCAACGACCCGGGATGGCAGATTGCCCAAGCGTGCGAGGCCATCCTACTGGCCTCGGGCATGATTGAAGAGGCCTACCGGCGTTACGCCATTGAAGCCAATCAGACCACCACCCAGCTTGCGACCTTTCGCGCGATCGCCAAGAAGTATCCGAACACGCCGGCGGAGCGGATCCTGCGCGACCTGGCGGCCAGTACGCCCGGCGCGGAGGGCAAGTGGTTTGCGGCCGCAAAGGAGGCGGGCCAGTTCGATCTCGCCATTGAGTGGGTGACCCTCAGCCCGACCGACCCGCGTACCCTGACGCGCGCGGCGAGGGATTTTGCCCAGAGCCAACCCGAGTTTGCGGTGGCCGCCGGTCTCGCGTCACTGCGCTGGATGTCGGTCGGATACGGCTACGACCTCACCGGTGTCGATGTCAGCGACGCCTACGCGGCAGTGATCGAGGCGGCGTCTCACGCCGGGACCGATTCCCAACGGCTCAAGTCGTGGGTCGAAGCGCTCATGTCGGCACCCGGCTGTCACCCGCTATTGAAGTCCGTTTTGGCGCCAGTGCAATGAGCGCGCTGCGATCCCGAGGAGACTCGGATTCGTTCTACCGCCGCGCCCATGATGGCGGTTCGGCGTAGGGGTGCATAGCCAAGCTCGAACCGAGAAATTCTGTCCTACGATGCAGTCATGGATCGCGTCGACACGTACCTGAGCCTGGCCGAACGGCCCAATACCCAGCGCAGCTATGCCGCGGCGATCCGTCACTTTGAAATTGAGTGGCGAGGCTTGTTGCCGGCGACACCCGAGTCGATCGCCCGGTATCTCGCCGAGTATGCCGCCTCGCTCTCGATCAACACGCTTCGAGCGCGTCTGGCGGGGCTTTCGCACTGGCACAGCGCGCACGGATTCGTGGATCCAACGCGCTCGCCCCTGGTGGCGCAGGTGCTCAAAGGTATTCGTGCGGCGCACAACGTTCCGGAAAAACAGGCGCGCCCACTTGAACTGCTGCAACTTCAGCAGGTTTGCACCTGGCTGAACCAGGCCGCGGACGAGCCCAGGGTGGCGACCGACGCACGAGTGCATCGGCTGCGACTGGCGCGCGATCAAGCCATGTTGCTGATCGGCTTCTGGCGCGGATTTCGTGCGGATGAGCTGAGTCGGATCACGATCGAAAACACCACCGTCGAATCGGGCAAAGGGCTGCTGTTCTTCTTGCCGCAAACCAAAGGCGATCGGACGTTTGCCGGCCGCAGCTATCGCTGTCCCGCGCTCTCCCGCCTCTGCCCCGTAGCCGCGTACGAGCACTGGATCGCCGTGTCCGGCCTCACGGAGGGGCCGGTGTTTCGGCGCATTGATCGTTGGGGAACACTCGCCGGTGCGGGGCTCTCGCCGGGAAGTATTGCGCCGTGGCTGCGGGCGCTGCTCGCCGCAGCGGGCGTGGACGCGCCGGAACAGTACAGCAGCCACTCGTTGCGGCGTGGCTTCGCCGGGTGGGCCCGCGTGAGCGGATGGGACCTCCAGGAGTTGATGGAATACGTTGGCTGGCGCGACGTGGGCTCGGCGATGCGCTACCTCGACGGCGCCGGCCACGATCTGAACGCACGATTTGAAGCGGGCTTGTCGTCCGGGAAGGCGGCGGCACCGCAGGCGTTCCCGCCGCCGTCGACGTCACCCAAGGACTCCCCGCGGCCGGGAAAGAAGCTGCCAGGCGCGCTCCGGGTCGTCAAATGAGCACGGCACAGACGCAACCCCAGAGCGTGCAGAGCGTCCGCGAAGCAAGCTTGGCGATCGAACGCGTCAAGTTACGGAAGCTGGAGATTCTCTTTGGGTCATGGTGGCGCCACTACGCGGTGCCGTATGAATTCCGCGTGACCCTCTATTGCGAGAATGAGCACTGCCCCTACTGCGGCGGACCGTTGGGGCCATTGGACGGTGAGGGCCTTGGCAGGGTGGGCGATGCGATGAGCGCGCATCTTGATCATATGGATCCACTCTCGCGCGGCGGTGAGGACTCGATCCGCAATGCGCTCTACGTCTGTGCCGCATGCAATCTGCGCAAGCGCGACCGCTTGTTTTGCGACTGGCTTGAGCAGCTCGCGCCACAACACCAGGAACAAGCAACGACGATCTACATCGCCAAACACGGCCACGCCCCCGACGCCTTTGAACCGGGGCGCAGGCAGGTTCGGCTGATGCGGCCGCGGCTGGAGCTGCAACTTGACGAATCCGTACTGCGGCGCCTGTTTCCCCACCCGCTTGTCGCAGGACCGCCAAGGACCCCGCCTGCGGTGGCGGCGGGCAGCAAACCGTTTAGGCGGAAACGGCGGTCGCATCCGTGAAGAGCCATTCCCCGTACTCCCGGATGGGGAAGGTAAAGGTGCCGCGGAAGTTGATGTTCGAGAAGTGGGCCGGACTGACATGCTTGAGCCACGCCTCGTCGTCGTTGGTAGCACCTGATGCGCGATCGATCCCAAGGCTGTCTCTTATACACATCTCCGAGCCCACGAGACCGGAGCCTATC
>CAMFLH010000288.1 GCA_945957295.1 uncultured Uliginosibacterium sp. | reverse complement strand
CAAATCGCCGTCCCGGTTGATTCCGGTGAGCAGCGCAGTCAAGGCGTGCAATCCTGCACACTGGCGACGCTGTATCCACCAGAAGAGAACAAGAACCGGCAGTGCGGACAGCAGCGCAGCACCCACTGCACCCCCGAGCCAAGCTCCGGCCCCCGCCCCCAGCGCCGCTGTCGCGCCAAGGACGATCATCGCCCCGATTTGCCTCATTCGACCCTCGCCGTGTTGATCACGCTCGCGCTCTCGGGCGCCGTTCGTCCGATTAACGGCGGGGGATGAAGCGACTTTAGGCGTCCTCGGCGAAGCCCGCTTCGTTGAGCAAGGCGGCGGCCGGGTCCGAGGCCAGCACGAACAGCTTCATCGTCGCGCGCGTGGCGCCAACAAAGAACTTGCGCAGAGCCGCGTCATCCAGCACGGCAAAGTCCACTTCGCTGAGTATCACGCACGGGGCGCTCTGCCCCTTGAATCGATACACAGTTTCACAAAGCACGTCGCCGTCGGAGAACTCCGGCATGCCAAGCAGATCGTAGCGCCCCGTAAAGTGGCGCAACGGGATCGGCCCGAGCCTGTCCAACCCCACCAAGGCGGAGCGTTCGCGACCATGAAAGCTCAGCAGCGCGATCTGGCTGCGCTCGAAGCCGAGCCCGATTGCCTGCGTGAGCGCCCTGCGGGTCTGCTCGATCAAGCCATCGCGATCGGCGTAGCTGATGAGGCTTACGGCGTCACCCCGAATCGGGCTGCCGGGCTCCTGCCGAAGCGCCGCGGGCATCAGGCGGTTGAGCATGTCGACAATCGCGCGAGGACTGCGGAAGTTGGTTGTAGACCGCAAACTCACCCAGCCCGGCATGTCGACGGCCGGTTTTGCGTAGAGGTTCTGCATCGGGTCTTCCAGCCACCAGCAGCGTGCGCCGGCGCGTCCGAGCCGCAATACCGAATCGCGCCAGGCGGGCGAGAAATCCTGCCCCTCGTCGATGATGATCTCGTCGAACACCCATTCCGCCGGCACCGCCATCACGCCGAAGGCGGCCTCCAATCGCGCGAATGCATCCGGCTGGCGCAGATCGGGCTGAAGCCCGGTGGTGCGCAGCATGCTGAGGCAGAGTTGGTGGAAAGACGTGACTTCCCCTCCGGGCGGCACCAGCGCAGCCACATGGTCCGCCAGCGGCCGGTTGAAACACACATAGAGCGGGCGGCGCCCTGCGGCCAGCGCATCGCGATACACCGCCAACGCCAGCTGCGTCTTGCCGGACCCGGCGGTACCGACGACGCGCAATTGATGCGGCAACATCTCAAGCCGCCGCGCCCACTCGGTCAGCCCTCCCGAGAGCCGCGTGTACAGCGCACGCGACGCATCGGCGGCGGCGCCGACGTCGGGCGTGAGTGACAGTTCGTCCGCCAGAAACGCCGATACCGCGGCGCGGCGTGCCGGGTCGGGCGCCTGCCCGGCGCCCAGCCCAAGCACTCGCACCACGAGCGCGTCACGCTGATCCGCATCGATGATAAGCGCCGGGTCCAGGCCCGCTGTCTGCGGCTGGCGTACCCGATAGTCGGGTAGAAACAGCAGTCCGGTGACCGAAGCGTCCGCCGACACGCGCGCGAGCTTCTCGCGCAGCACCGCCACCGCCCGCCCCAGGTGATGCGCCACGTTCACGGCTTGCGCCGCGCTGCCGCGTAACAGCCCCTCGGTTGACTCGCGCAGAAAGCCGGTGCGTTGTTCGATCAGTACGCAGGCGCCCGACGGTGCTACCAGCGCCAGATCCACGGCGCCGAACAGCGCCTGGCCTTCGGCCCCGTGCTGCCAATGCACGCCGTGAAACACCGCCCAGTCGTCGGGCAAGGCCTCGCCGAGGCGGCGCAGGGTATCGAGCAAGCGTACGAGACTGGGCGCCGCGCCGTTCGCCAGCGCCTCCCAACCGTCAGGGTAGATACGAGCCATGAATGGATCACCTCAAGACCAAGCGCCCGATTGTCGCCGACTTTGCGCACGGGCAGCCACGCCCCGCGCGGCGTGGCTCATCGGGTGAGCGTGCCTCGCGATAGACTCGCACCATGCCGATCCGTGTCAGCTTCGCCAACCGATTCGAAACCCTTGAACAGATCCTGCTCGCCCGGCTGCAGGCCGAGCAGCCCGGTCCGTTCGACCGGCAAACGGTGATCGTGCCGAACACCGCCGTGCGCCGGCGTATCGAACTCGACATGGCAGATCGCTTCGGGCTCTGTGCGCAGGTCGATTTCCCCTTCCTCGGCCAGTGGCTGTGGCAGGAGGTCGGGCAATGGATGCCCGCGCCGGAGCGCTCGCCGCTGGACACCGGGCGCCTCACCTGGGCGATTCAGGTGCAATTGAATGACGACGATTTCGTCCGCCATCACCCGGGCATCGCCAGCTATCTTGCCGATGCCGACGCGGTGATGCGTTTCGAGCTCGCCGAGCAAGTCGCCCGCGTGTTCACCGACACCGTGACTTACCGACCAGACTGGGTCGAGCAGTGGCGGCTGCGTCGCGCGCCAATGCTACCGGCCGGCAACGACCACGACACCGCCGACTGGCTGGGTGATCTGTGGCGCCGCGTGACCACCGCGCTAGGCGTGGCAGGCCAGCACCCGTTCATCCGCCTGTTGCAGGAGCAGCCGCAGCGCACGGCTACGCCACGCCTCAGCGGCCCGGTGCATGTGTTCGCGCTGCCGGCCCTGCCACCGCTGCACCTTGATCTATTGCGCGCCTTTGCGGACTACCGCGACGTGCAGCTTTACGTGCTCAACCCGTGCCGGGAGCACTGGTTCGAAATCGTCCCCGCGCGCAGGCTCAGCTTTCTTGCCGCCCAGGGTCGATCCGATTTCCACGAGGTCGGCAACCGCCTGCTCGCCGCCTGGGGGCGGCAGACGCAAGCGCATATCGATTTGCTGTTCGAAAACGACGACGCCCTCGAAGAGGCCGATAGCCGCTTCGACGAAGCCCCGCCAACGACTCTGCTGAGCCATGTGCAGAACACGGTGCTCGATCTGCTCGAACTGGAACCGGCAAGCTACGCACCCGGCGCAGGCGACCGCAGCATCGAAGTCCACGTCTGCCACTCGCTGACCCGCCAGCTCGAAGCCCTGCAAGACCGGTTGCTCGCGCTGCTCGGTGGTGCAGGGCCGGCCCTGGATGCCGCCATCCTGCCGAGTGACGTGCTGGTTGTCGTGCCGGATCTCGCCAGCGCCGCACCGCTGATCGACGCCGTGTTCGGCACTGCACCGCCCGCGCGCCGCATCCCCTACACCATCACCGGCCGCGGGCAAACGCGCGAGAACCTTGTCGCGAGCACGCTGGCAGCCCTGCTCGATCTGCTGCCCGGCCGCTTCCCGGCCAGCGCAGTGTTCGATCTGCTGCAACTCGCACCGATCGCGGCCCGCTACCAACTGGACAACGCCGCGCTCGAAACCGTGCGCGAGTGGGTCGCTGCCGCCGGCATCCGCTGGGGGCTCGATGCACGCCAGCGCGCAGAGCTAGCCCTGCCGGAACACGATGTGCACAGCTTCGCCGACGGGCTGGAGCGCCTTTTCCTCGCCTACGCGCTGGGTGACGACGCGGTGTTCGCCGGCCGCACCGGTGCCGCCAACCCGGAAGGGCAAGCCGCACAGGCGCTCGGCCAGCTGTGGCGCTTCGTGCAGGACCTTGCCGACACACGCCTGCGCTGGCGCAAACCGCGCACCGCCGAAGCCTGGCGCAGCGAACTGGACGATCTGCTTGCGCGCTACATTCCGCCAAGCTTCGAATGGGCGGAAGACCTGCGCACGCTGCGCGCCACCGTGGCCGAACTGCACAGGCAGATGGATGCGTCGGGCGACGCCCTGCTGACGCCCGACCTCGTGATCCGCGCACTCGCAGATCTGCTAGAACAGCCTGCGCGCGGCGGTGTGCCGACCGGCGGCGTCACCTTCGCAGCGATGGCCAGCCTGCGCCCCTTGCCTTACCGGGTGGTCTGCGCGCTGGGCATGGACGACGGCGCCTTCCCCGGCGCCGACCGCCCGGCCGAATTTGACCTGCTCGCGCGTTACCCGCGCCGCGGCGACCGCCAGCGCCGCTTCGACGACCGCAACCTCTTCCTCGATCTGCTGCTCAGCGCGCGGGATCACTTCATCCTCGCCTACACCGGCCGCAGCCAACGCGACAACGCAGCGCTGCCGCCCTCGGTGCTCGTCGCGGAACTGCTCGATTCGCTCGCCGAGCTGACCGCGGCCGACACATCCGCGGAGGCCGTAGCTGCCGCCCGCGCTCGCCTCGTCGTCGAACACCCCTTGCAGCCCTTCGCACTGGATCTCTTCCTGCCCGGTGCAGACGCCCGCCTGCACAGCCACAACGCAGAACTCTGCAACGCGCTGCGCGCTGGCCTTGCCGATGCGCAACGTGCGCCCGCTGCGCCGCTCGGAACATCACCTAGCAATGCCGACGAGGCGGACGACGCAGAAGACGAAGCCGATACCCGTGCGGCCACACCCTTCTTCACAGCGCCGCTAGCAATCGACGAAACTCAGCGAGAGGTGCCGCTGGATCGCTTCGTGCGCTTCTTCCGCAACCCCTCGCGTGCGCTGCTGCGCGAACGGCTGGGTATTCAGCTTGCGAAGGGTGAAGAGGCGTTGGCCGACGAGGAACCCTTCGTAGCCGACTACGAAGGCGTCCGCGCACTCTTCCGGCGGTTGGAGGCCGACGTGCTCGCCGGCAGCCCGATTGACGCGCTCAAGGCGCGCGTCGCGGCGGGCAACGAATACCCGCACGGCGCGCTCGGTGATGTGCAGCGAGCCGACGTTGCTGCGCAGCTTGCTGCCTTCTCGCAGAAGCTGCAACCGCTGCG
>CAMFLH010000287.1 GCA_945957295.1 uncultured Uliginosibacterium sp. | reverse complement strand
TCTACACCGTCTAATTCGTCGGCAGCGTCAGATGTGTATAAGAGACAGACCTTACGCCTTCCGACACACTGCAGCTCGACATGCGCTTCATCGTCGGCCTCGCGATCAGCGGCGGCGGGCCCACCTCGCACACCGCGATCCTCGCACGCACGCTGGGCCTGCCGGCCATCGTCGCGGCCGGCAGCGCACTGCTCGCAGCGCCCGAGGGCAGCCAGGCGGTGATCGACGGCAGCGTCGGCGCGGTCTATCTGAATGTCGCGCGTGCTGACCTCGATCGCGCCGAAGCGGTGGTTGCCGCTCAGGCGGCCGCACGCGCCGCACTGCGCGAAAGCCGTCACCAGCCGGCTGAAACGACAGATGGCCACCGTGTCGAGATCGCCGCCAACGTCGCCAACGCCAAGCAGGCTGCTGCGGCTATCGAGGCGGGCGCCGAAGGCGTCGGTCTGATGCGCACCGAGTTCCTGTTCCTCGAACGCGACACCGCGCCGGACGAAGACGAGCAGTACCGCATCTACCGCGAGATGACCGAAGTGATGGCCGGCCGGCCGCTGATCATCCGCACGCTGGACATCGGCGGCGACAAGCAGGTGCCCTACCTGAACCTGCCGGCGGAAGAAAACCCCTTCCTCGGCGTGCGTGGTGCTCGCCTGCTGCTGACGCGCCAGGATCTGCTCTACACCCAGCTGCGCGCGCTGTATCGCGCCGCCAAGCACGGCCCGATCAAGATCATGTTCCCGATGGTCACGCACACCGGCGAGATTGAAGCGCTGCGCACCCACTGCGCCCGTGCCCGTGCGCAGGTCGATGGCCCGGTGGTGCCGATCGGCATCATGGTGGAAGTGCCCGCCGTTGCCGTGATGGCCGACCGCTTCGCGCCGCTGGTCGACTTCTTCTCGATTGGCACCAACGATCTGACGCAATACACACTGGCGATCGACCGCCAGCACCCGGATCTGGCCGCGCAGGCCGACAGCCTGCACCCCGCAGTGCTGACGCTGATCGCCAACACCGTGCGTGCCGCGAAGGCATCCGGCACCTGGGTCGGTGTGTGCGGCGGCCTGGCGGGTGACCCGCTCGGCGCGCGCATCCTGACTGGTCTGGGCGTGGATGAACTCTCGATGAGTGCGCAGGATGTGGCATCGGTGAAGGCCGCACTGCGCGGCGAATCGTTCGCCGCCATGCAAACGCTCGCCGAGCGTGCCGTGGCCGCCACCACCCCAGAAGCGGTGCGTGCGCTATGAGCCAGACCACCACAGCCCGCCACCCCGCAGTGCTGACGCTGACGCTGAACCCGGCGCTGGATCACACGATCGCAGTGAGCGGCCTCAAGCTCGGCGAAGTGAATCGCGCGCTCAACATGCAGGCCGATGTCGGCGGCAAGGGTATCAACGTCGCCTCCTGCCTCGCCGACTTCGGCGTGCCAACGGCTGTCAGCGGCCTGCTCGGGCGCGACAACGTGGCACAGTTCGAGGCCCTGTTTGCCGCCAAGCGGATCGACAACCGTTTCCACTACCTCGACGGCCTCACTCGCATCAATACCAAACTGGTGGATCGGGCGAGCGGTGATACGACCGACGTCAACATGCCTGGCCCCAGCCTCTCGGCAGAAGGCATCGCGCAGGCGACGGCACACTTCGAGGCCTGCCTCGATGCCCTGCTGCCGCAGGCCGGCTGGGTTGTGCTGGCGGGCAGCCTGCCGCCCGGTTGGCCGGCCGATATCTATGCACGCCTGATCGGCGCGGTGCATCAACGCGGCGGGCGCGTGCTACTCGACGCCAGCGGCGCAGCGCTGTCGGCCGCCATCGCAGCCGGCCCCGACATCGCCAAGCCCAACCGTGACGAACTCGCGGAACTGGTCGGCCATGCGCTGCCGGATCTCGACGCCGTCGTCGCAGCCGGCCGCAGCTTGCTCGACAAGACGCCTGCGCTGCGCACCCTGGTGGTGTCGATGGGCGGCGACGGCGCGCTCTTCATGAACCGCGACGAAGCTCTGCTGGCGCACCCGGCCGAGATCGAACCGCTCAGCACCGTCGGCGCGGGCGACGCCATGGTGGCCGGCATTCTGGCCGCCACGCTGGAACGCGCCAGCCTGAAGCGCGCCGCACAACTCGCAACCGCTTTTTCCGCCGCCAAGCTGGCGAGGCTGGGCCCGCATCTGCCTGCGCCCGATGAAGTCCGCGCGCTTGCCGAACGCATCCGCACCACCGCAGTGGCCTGAACCCGACACGCAGCACATACAGCACACCAAAAGAGGAGATCCACCATGGCACGCATAGTCGCCGTGACCGCCTGCCCCACCGGCATCGCGCACACCTTCATGGCCGCCGAGGCGCTCGAACAAGCCGCCGCGCGGCTGGGCCACACGATCCGCGTTGAAACGCAAGGGTCAGTGGGCACCCGCAACACCTTGAGCGACGCCGACATCGCCGCCGCCGATCTGGTCATCATCGCGGCCGACACGCAGGTCGACAAAACCCGCTTCGGTGCCAAGCGCATCGTCGAAGGCCCCACCGCGCCGGCGATCCGTGACGCCGACAGCGTGATCCGCCAGGCACTCGCTGGCGCTGCACCGGCCGCCATGCCAAGCGCCGCAGCACACAACCCGGCAATGCCGCAGATCGTGGCGATCACCTCCTGCCCCACCGGTATCGCGCACACCTTCATGGCCGCCGAAGGCCTGGAAGGCGGCGCCAAGGCCGTCGGCCGCACGATCAAGGTCGAGACCCAGGGTTCGGTCGGCGCACAGAACGCGCTGACGGCCGACGAAATCGCGAACGCCGAGATCGTCGTGATCGCCGCCGACACCAAGGTCGACAAGAGCCGCTTCGCCGGCAAGCGCATCTACGAAACCAACACCAAGGCCGCGATCAACGATGGCGCCGCGCTAATCCGCACTGCGCTCACTGAAGCACGCGTCGCGGCGGCGACCGATATGGCCGACAAGGTGAAGGATGTGAAGGCGCAGCAGTCCGCCGCGCGCACCGGTGCCTACAAGCACCTGATGACTGGCGTGTCCTTCATGATCCCCTTCGTCGTTGCCGGCGGCCTGCTGATTGCGCTCGGCTTCGCGCTCGGCGGCATCTATGTCTATGACGATGCGCACAAGGGCACGCTGGGCTGGACGCTGTTCACGATCGGCGCGAAGAGCGGCTTTGCGCTGATGGTGCCGATCCTCGCCGGCTACATCGCACACTCGATCGCAGATCGCCCCGGCCTCGCACCCGGCATGATCGGCGGCATGATCGCCGCGTCGATCGGATCGGGCTTCCTCGGTGGTATCGCGGCGGGCTTCCTCGCCGGCTACACGGTGAAGTTCCTCAACGACAAGATCCAGCTCGGGCGCAACCTCGACGGCCTCAAGCCGGTGCTGATCCTGCCGCTGCTGGGCACCACCATTGTCGGCCTGCTGATGTACTACGTGGTCGGCGAACCGGTTGCTGCAGTGCTCAGTGCGATCACTGCCTGGCTCAAGGGCCTGCAGGGTTCAAGCGCCATCTTCCTCGGCCTGCTGCTCGGCTCGATGATGGCCTTCGACATGGGAGGCCCGATCAACAAGGCCGCCTACGCCTTCGCCACCGGCCTGCTTGGCAGTGACGTGTTCGCGCCGATGGCCGCCGTGATGGCCGCCGGCATGACGCCGCCGCTCGGCATCGCGCTCGCGACGATGCTGTTCAAGAACCGCTTCTCGGAAGACGAACGCGAAGCCGGCAAGGCCACCGCAGTGCTGGGTATCTCCTTCATCACCGAAGGGGCGATCCCCTTCGCGGCGAAGGACCCGCTGCGCGTGATCCCGGCACTGATGGCCGGCTCGGCCACCGCCGGTGCGCTGTCGATGGTGCTGGGCTGCACACTGCGCGTTCCGCACGGCGGCGTGTTCGTGCTGCCAATCCCGAATGCAGTCGGCAACCTCGGCGGCTACATCGTCGCTCTGCTGGCCGGTACCGCCGTCACGGCGCTGGCGCTGTATGCGCTGAAGAAGCCGGTCGAAACGGCCGCCTGACAGAAGCACTTACCCAAACGAACGCCCACCGGCTCATACCGGTGGGCGTTTTTCTTGGACAAAGAAGTCTGTCCTGCTGCGGCCCCTGCCCGCTTGCCTGCGATTGCCGTCGGCATCTGAACTTCCCGCCCAAGCCTGCGTTGGACCGCCAAGTTTCCGCAGCACAAATAAACACTGCACAAATTTGATCGGGTCAAAAGCGGTCCGCCTCGGTCAACGGCGCAGGGCTGGATAGAACCGGAAAAGGTCGGAGTGGGCCACCGCTAGCGGAAAGCTGCTTAGCAAGAAAGTGAGTTCGGATTCGCTGTCATCGCCTACGCGTTTTAGTGGCTGAGCAGACGCCACCGCGACCATGACGTTCAGGCGATTCGGATAACAAGATCGACCACCAAGCAGACTACAACTAGCGCGGACAGCGCTGAAACGGGAGTGCCACAGCCGCCACAGAAGAAATGTCGCAATCGACGCCAACCATGCTGTCATTCCGCAAGGCGGACGACGAGCCGCACGGACATCCTGCCGGGCTCCCTCCGCGCGGCAGGATGTCCGGACAATCTCAGTCGTCGTCCTGCGAATTGGCGATTGCCGCGGCAACGCCAACGACCGCAGCACCGACAATCACCCCACCAAGGATGTCACGGCGGTCGTCGTCATATCGCTCTCGCCACTCGCGCTCGCGGTCAGCCTCGCGAATCTCGCGGCGTACCTCGCGGCGAGCCTCTCGCCTCTCGCGGTTCACTTCACGGTAACCCTCGCGAATTTCCCTCCGCGCGCACTCGCGGGTCTGACAACGCCGCAGCTCTCGTCCAGCTTCACGCTTTTCCCGCGCGACCTCCCGCGCCCCTTC
>CAMFLH010000286.1 GCA_945957295.1 uncultured Uliginosibacterium sp. | reverse complement strand
GGCCGAGGCTTGGGCCGCGATCATCGAATCGGAGATGGTCCGAGGCGTCTTCGTCTCACGCACTGAAGCCGAATCCACAACGCTCGCCCAGGCGCTCGCCCGCTACGAACGCGAGATCACCCCCTCCAAGAAAGGCGCAGCGCAAGAGCTCAGCCGACTCAATGTCCTGAGGAAGCTCCCCTTAACCTGCCGGTTCCTGGCGTCGATCCACGGATCCGACATTGCCGCCCTGCGTGACCAACGAGCTGCGGAAGGATGGGCAGCGGCGTCGATCGTCCGAGAGCTTGCAATCATTTCGCACGTCTTCAACGTCGCGCGCCGCGAATGGGGCATGGAGTCCCTTGGAAATCCCGTTGAACTGATCCGCCGGCCAACGATTCGGAACGAACGCGAACGACGAATTACCGAGGCGATCGTCTGGCAGCAAGACGCTGAAGGCAATTGGACTGCCGAATCGCTCGACGAACTGCAGATGCTGACCCGTGTCACCGAGTCAGAGGATCTGCCTGACATCGTAACCATCGCTGTAGAGACCGCGATGAGGCGTAGCGAAATTCTCGGATTGCAGCGTCAGCATGTCGACACCAAGCGTCGCGTCGCCAAACTGCTCGACACCAAGAACGGGAGCGCGCGGGAAGTCCCTCTTTCCTCAAAGGCTGTGGCCGTTTTTGAGGCTCGCCCGGTCAGGCTCGATGGCCGAATATTCGGCATGACTGACGACGCTGCCACGCGCGCATTTGCGCGTGCGGTCGCGCGCGGCCGAGCGGCCTACGAGACTGGGCTCAGCTGGCGCCTTGCGCAAGACGGCTTGCCCCCGCACCAAGTGGCCAAGCACCTTGAGTCGGACACCTTCTTGGTAGATCTTCGATTCCACGACCTTCGCCACGAAGCAACCAGTCGGCTGGCCGACATCTACCCCATGCACGAACTCGCTCGCATCACGGGACACAGGGACACGAGGATGCTGCTGCGGTACTACCACCCGCGGGCGGAAGATCTTGCCAAGAAGCTTGCGTAGTTGATCACTTCCGCTGCCATTTGCTCGCCCTTGACACGACGAGCCAAAGCTGACGGACCAAAAGTTCCTTGAACCGTAACTAGATACGGCTCAAAATAGTCGCCATGGATAGGCCTGCCGTCGATCCGCGTGCCAAGAACTTGCAGACCCGCCATGACCACTCGCTACAAAACTGAAGGCGAAAAAGAGGGCGTGAAGCGGCGCATGGCGGAATACCGAGCGCGAATGCGGTCGGCCGGGTTAGCTCCGCGGGAGATCTGGCTTACCGATGCTGAAGCGCGGCGACTGCAGGCCGTTGTAGCAGTATGGCGCGACAAGCCGTCAGGGATGAGTCGCCGCGACGAAGAGATCGCGCGCGCCCTAAAACCGGCACTGGATGGAACTGATGTAGAGAAGAGTTCGGCCTAGCCGAAGCGGCGAGTTCGACGGCAGCCACCGCCGTACTCGCCTAACCGCAACCACCTGTAAGGAGGTAAGTCATGGCTGCTGCAATTGTATCAACCCATCTGATCGAAGATTTGTTGCTTGAGGCGGACCCGGCGCTTGAAAACTCTTCGTCTTCCGCTATTCGCGCGCTGGTTGTGAGCGTGCGCCCCCGTCTAAATGCGGTGGTCAAGGGCCTACGCCACCCTTCCCACCTTGACAGGATCATCGCCCGTGAACGTTCGCGCGCGGACGAGGGCGGTCCCGTCTGTGCCGCGGCCTTCGCAACCTTTGTTGCGACTGTTCTGGAATGTCTATCGGACCAACCGGCCCAACGTTGTGCCCCATAAACATTCACCTGAAGTTCTGGAGGCGGCCGTTCTACTGCCTCCAGGACATTACGTGCAGCTCGACGACCTCCTGTTCGCGCTACATGGGCTCGGCCCTCGATACGCGCGTGTACAGACGGTGGTCGCCGACGGGAAGCCCGCGTCGTATGCATACTTGGACTTTCCGGACACGACCTACGACATAGTCACTGCGCACGACAAACCGATACTGCTTGGCTCTCTCGATGAGTTGGCTCAAGCGCAGAACGGCAAGCTCTACTTAGCACTGGACATGGCGTTTCGTGGCGGTCCAGGCCCCCGCCGGGGCCGTGACTTCGCAACCAAGCAACAGATGGCTCTGGCCCTGATCAAGGCTATGGCTGAAGGAGTAGTCGCTGGCGACCAGGTTGCCGCTTATCGAATCGCCCGGTGGGCCAAGGTATATGAGCGCCGTTCGTGGTGGCTCACCAAGCATCGAGCTGAGGCATTCACCAAAGAAGCGATCAACTGGGTGGCACTTGGCCTATGAAGCCACGGCGAGGCCGGTTTACGGTGTGAATTGGTGCGCGCAGCGTTGTGGGCGAAAGGTGAATGGCTATGGGGTACGGAGTGGCAACGCTCAATTCCGGTGATCGCAGACCAAAGCCGCTGTCCATGATGAGCCGGTCGACCGGCTCGTCCCGCCGCTGAAGCTCCCGGCCCCATGGAAGATAGCTTCTCGCCGACTTCTGCAATTTAGCTGGCGCCCAACGGTGATCACCGCTCAACCGCTATAGCTGATTCAAATATCCGGGCGCTACGGAGCTGCCGACACGCTCGGTCCTAGTAGCGCTTGTAGGCTTTCAACAAGGACTCGGGGACGAATATCAGGTTGCCCCTCGCCCGCGAACAAGCGACGTACAGCTTATTGCGTGTCTCCGAGTTGATGTCTCGAAAGCTGCCACCATGCCAAGCTTTCACGCTGCCGGGGTTCAGGACGACGCATACATCCTGATATTGGTCGATGCCCTTCGAGGCCCCCCAATTCTGGGAAAAGCAGCCGTATTTGTGGTGCTCCTTGTAGAACAGCTTGACCGTATCGCAATCCTCGTAGATGGCTGCCACCGCCGCCGGGTCATCCTCGAAGCGAACTTCGCTGGTCCGATCGTCGTGCGCCTCTATCTCGATGCCGATCCTCTGCGTGATGAAGTCGCAGACGTTCTTGCTGCAACGGTGGCTCTCCTTGAGGCTGTCGGTGTCGACCGTCAGCTTGACCCGCTTGAACTTGTCCTTGTAGGCGCTGTAGTCGTCATGAAGGCCGGCATTGACGTTGCCGTCGCGGCTTGTGTCGAACGTGTGCTGATAGAAATCACCGACAAAGGTCATGCTCACGCGGGCCACGCTGATGGCCATTAAGAAGTTGAAGTCGTGCCCGGCGAAGTCTTGGACCTCATCCACAAAGAAGACGTCGAAATACTTCTCCATCCGGGCCACCACCGCGCCGATCAGGCCTGACTGCTCTATGAACTTGGCCAGGCGGTTGGCATAGAGCCTGCGGCCGGACGACATGTAGCGCCGGTCGTCCGTAAGGCGATACCTCGGGAATGTTGGAGGAAGGCGAAACGTCACGCCTCGCGTGTCCTTCTTCGATCGCAGGAACGGTCGGTAGCAGAAGCTATGCAGGAATCGGAAGTAGGTGTAGATCGCGATGTTGGGCGGTAGGTAACCGAAGCGCTCGAGGACTTTGGCGCGCAGATTGTCGCGATTAGCCTCGGTGTAAGTGACCAGCAGAAAGCGCCGCGTCTCGTCCAGTGCTGCCACCAGACGGGACGTCTTGCCCGACCCGGCGACGGCAAAGATCACTCTCTTATCCATGCGACCGCCTGTTGGATGTATGCCGGCACGACAAGCTCGGCACCCTTACGCTGCAGCAGCGCGAAAGCGGCGTCAGTCTTGTTCTTCAGCATGTAGTCCTCGACGCTCAGGCTCTTGCGTCCTGCCGCAAAGAGCGCCTCGCAAGTGGCCTTGTTGTCCTGGTACATGCAGACCTCAAAGGTATGCCGGGTGTTGTCCGTGTCCGCGAAAATCTGGATGGACGGCGACACGTGGCCTGCATAGTTCGCCACGCAATTAGTCGCATGGTCATGATCATTGTCGCGGATTGCCGCCACCTTGATGCCCAGCAGCTCCGCGAGTTCGAGATAGCGCTTGAAGCTAGTACCATCGACGGAAATCACGTGAACGCCGTCCGCATCGAGGCTATTCCCGGGCGCGCTGAGCTTGTAGAGCGCTTCCATCAGGATGAACTCGGCGTCCCCTTCGACCAGGATGGCCTTCTTGCACAGGGCCAGTTCTAGGACGTTGTTGTCAGGCGCCTTCATGAAAAACTCGGCGGTGCCTTGGCTGAGATCCTTCAGGCTGGCCGGTCGCGACGGGTTCTCCTCGCTCAGGATGTGCACCTTCTTGAGATTAAGGCGCGTGGCGATGAAGCTGCTGTGCGTTGCGACAAAAAGCTGTTTCTTTACGGAGGCCCGGATGCGCTCGATCAACTTGCGCATGTGGACGTGGCTGAGGTGGTTCTCCGGCTCCTCCAGCAGCAGCACGTTGAGTGCATGCTCACGGTTGCGCAGTGCGAACTCGGTCTTGATGAAGCACTGACGGCCCTTGCCCTTGCTGTCGACCGGGATGTCGTCCTCGGTGATGATGATGTCGGTCTCGATGCTGGCCTTCGGGCTGGTACGGACATCGAACTTGTAGCTGTCCAGCGCGTCGTTCATCGTCTTGAATATGTCGTCCTTGAACTTTGCTTTGGCCTTGCGGTACTCGAAGGCATGCAGATTGCGCTGCGCGACGCTCGCGTGTGCCGCGTACATCGAACGCGTGTACTCGCGCGTGGCGTACTCGTTGTTGATGAGAGAGCTGTCGATCAGCAGGTGCCGCAGCGGCTTCCTGTAGGGAAGAACCGCCTCGTCCGTGAAGGTTAGGAAGTGCACGCCGTAATACTCGAAGGGAAAGTTCTCATGCTTCTCAGCGAGGATGGCCTGGATCTCCTTCGTGTACTCGTCCACCGGCTTGCACACCATCTTGATGCCTAGGTGATCGACACCCTTGCTATTGTTACGGCCGTCCAGCTC
>CAMFLH010000285.1 GCA_945957295.1 uncultured Uliginosibacterium sp. | reverse complement strand
AGCGCCTGCAGCGTGTCGCGATTGTCGATTGGGCGCAGCAAGCCGCGCCGCACCGCCTCGCGCAGCCGCGCACCGGCAAACCAGAACGCCAGGTCGACGGGTTCGCGAACCAAGCGTGTTGCGAAGTGCCGTTTGTAGTCTTCCTGCGGGAACTCGTTCGCGACGATGGTCAGATCGGGATTCAGTGTCGCGAAGGTATTGATCAGCTGCGCCCAAGCAGTGCGCTGCCGGCCACTCGAGATCATGAAGTCGACCACCAGCGCGCGCGGTGAGTCGGAGGCGCGTACCGCCAACGGTGTCGCCCACAGCGTGGCAAGGCGGACCAGAGCGGTTCGGCGCGAGACAGTCATGCCACGATTATCCGCGCGACAAAAGCGGCGCAGGCGGCAGTCAGGTCAACGCAACGCTCACGGCGTGCCAGCTCACCAACGCCATGCAAGCCCAGCACCAAGCCCGTGGTGCGCCTCTGCGCGGTTGAGGCCATAGCGATAGCCGACGTCAAGGTCGAAGGTCGGCGCCACCCGATAGATCAGACCCACTGTCATCAGGGCTGGATGCTGATCGGCCGCCGGCTCGGTACCAGATGCGAAGACCACCTCGCCCACCGCTTGCAGGGCGTCGCTGAAGGCGTGCCCGATGCCCGCCGACAGCATCCACTGCCGCTTGAGCACGGCCGCAGCATCGCCGCAGGCATACGCGCCCACGGCGTTGGCAATCAGCGTCCAGGCTTCATGTTCATAGGTGGCGATGGCTGACACGCCGTAATACGGCAGGCCATTGCCGAGACCACGACTATGGTCCCCAGTCGGCATCGTCGCGAAGGGTTTGAGCGCCAAGGCGGCGCCGTCCGCCAAGTAGAAGCGCCACTTCGCGCCAAGGCTCAAATCCCCCGCCCCCTGGGTCGCGAGCACGGCGCCCGCCTCATCCGCGGTTTCGGCACGCAGCCAGGTGGCGTTGAGGTAGACATCGACGGTGTCGACTACGCCGTGTGTGAGGGTGGCATTGGCCACGCGCTGCCGCGTGCCAGCGTCGCGATCGCGCGCGTAGTCGCCGTTCAGTTCAAGTTGCCAGCCGCCTTCACCTTGCGTGCCAACGTCGTCCGAAATCAACGGATGCGCCGCGTGCACGCAGAAAGGCAGGCACAAAAGCAACGAGGCATAGCAGGTCATGATCGGACTTCCGTCGTTTTGTCAGGTCGGCGGATGTAATCACGGCAGCAGCGCGCGCAGCTTGATCCAGACGAAACAACTGCGACTGATTCTCATTAAGTGGAGATCACCCCGCCTTGCCCTCCAGCGTCTCCCAACGCTCAAGCAGGGTGAGCAGTTCGAGCTCGATCTCCTCGAGCCTCGCATTGAAACGCGGCACGTTCTCGGGCTGCGTCTTGTAGATCGCCGGGTCAGCCAGCTGTTGCTGCAGGCTCGCCTGCTCGTTCTCCAGCTGCGCGATCTTGCCCGGCAGCTGTTCAAGCTCGCGCTTTTCGTTGAACGAGAGTTTGTTGCCGCGCGCGGGGGCCTTGCGCTCCGGCTCGGGCACTTTCGCCGTTGGCGTCGGCTTGGCGGCTTCCTTTTCGGCCGCTGCAGCGGCGTCACGTACACGCTTCCAGTCGTAGTAGCCGCCAGCGTATTCGCCCCAGCGGCCGTCGCCGTCGGCCGCGATGGTCTGCGTCACCACGTTGTCGAGGAAGGTACGGTCGTGGCTGACGAGGAAGATGGTGCCGTCGTACTCGCCGAGCAATTGTTCAAGCAGTTCCAGCGTTTCGACGTCCAGATCGTTGGTCGGTTCGTCCAGCACCAGGATATTGGCCGGCTGCGCGAACAGGCGCGCCAGCAGCAGCCGGTTGCGCTCGCCCCCCGAGAGCGACTTCACCGGCGAACGCGCGCGCTGCGGCGAGAAGAGGAAGTCTTCCAGGTAGCCGATCACATGCTTGCGCGACTTGCCGATCTCGACCCAGTCGCTGCCAGGGCTGATCACGTCGCGCAGCGGCATTTCGGGATCGAGCTGGGTGCGGAACTGGTCGAAGTAGGCGATCTGCTGTTTCGTGCCGCGGCGGATCTGGCCTTCATCCGGCTCCAGATCGCCGAGGATCAATTTGAGTAGCGTGGTCTTGCCAGCGCCATTGGGGCCGATCAGGCCGATACGGTCGCCACGCATCAGGCGGGTCGAGAATTCGCGGATCACCACCTTGTCACCAAAACGCTTGGTAACGTTGTTTAGCTCGGCGACCAGCTGGCCGCTCTGGTCGCCGCGATCGAGCTGCAGGCTCACATTGCCCATGCGATCGCGCCGCGCGGCACGTTGCCGGCGCAGGTCTTCCAGGCGCTTCACGCGCCCTTCGTTGCGGGTGCGGCGCGCCTCTACGCCCTTGCGGATCCACACTTCTTCCTGCGCAAGGAATTTGTCGAAATCGGCCGACGCCTTGGCTTCGATCTCCAGCAGATCGGCCTTGCGTTTCTGGTATTCGGTGAAGGAACCCGGAAAGCTGCCGAGGCGCCCGCGGTCCAGTTCGACGATACGCGTCGACACCGCATCCATGAACGCGCGGTCGTGCGTAATCACGACGACCCCGCCGCGGAAAGAGCGGATCAGCTCCTCCAGCCAGCCGATCGCGTCGATATCCAGATGGTTGGTCGGCTCATCGAGCAAGAGCAGATCCGGCTCGCCCGCCAGCGCACGCGCCAGCGCCACACGCTTGATGCCACCACCCGACAGCGCACTGACCTTCAACGCGCCATCGAGCTTGAGCCGGTCGATCACCTGTTCGACCTTGTGATGCAGGGTCCAGCCGTTGCTGGCTTCGAGCTGGTGCTGGAGGTCTTCCAGCCGCGCCAGGGCAGCCGCATCACCCTGCCCCACCAGCGCGGCGCAGGCGTGGTACTCGGCGATCAAGCGTGCGGCTTCGCCGACGCCATCGGCCACCGTCGCGAACACGTCGCGGTCCAGATCGAAGTCGGGCTCCTGCGACACATAGGCGGTCTTCAGGCCGGGCTGGCGCCAGACGGTGCCGTCGTCGAGCTTCGCCATGCCGGCGAGCGTCCGCATCAGGCTGGACTTGCCAGCGCCATTGCGCCCGATCAGCGCCACCCGCTCACCGGGCTCCAGCACCAGCTCGGCGTGGTCGAGCAAGGCCACATCGCCAAAGGCAAGGCAGGCGGCATCAAGGGTCAGCAAAGGCATGGCGGCACTCGGGCAAATCAAAGGAAGGCCGTGATTCTACCGGCTCCCTCCTGCCCAGCCCGCCATAACTCAGCCGAGACGATCCAGCGGGCTCGTTACTGCAAGGCCACCCCGATTCAAAACGTGGGTGTAAATCATCGTCGTCGACACATCCGAATGGCCCAACAGCTCCTGCACCGTGCGGATGTCCTGCCCTGCCTCCAGCAGGTGCGTCGCGAAGGAATGCCGCAAGGTATGCGGCGACACCGGCTTCGTGATCCCCGCGCGGGCCGCGGCCCGTTTGACCGCCCGCTGCACCCGCTGTTCGTCCAGATGGTGGCGCTGCTCGACGCCGGACCGTGGATCAATCGACAAAGACGCCGCCGGAAACACGTACTGCCACACCCACGCCGTGGCGGCATTCGGGTATTTCACCGCCAAGGCATGCGGCAAATGGACAGTGCCGTGGCCCGCCACAAGGTCCTGTTCATGCAAGCGGCGGCGCAAGGAAATATGCGCCCTCAGCGGCACCACCAGCCCGGCCGGCAGCATCGTCACGCGATCCTTATTACCCTTGCCTTCGCGCACAATGATTTCGCGCCGCCCGAAATCGACATCCTTCACGCGCAAACGCATGCATTCCATCACCCGCATCCCGGTGCCGTACAGCAGTCGCACAATTAACGCGAAGGCCGGGTCTTCCACCGCATCAATCAATGCGCGCACCTCCGCCACTGACAATACGGTAGGCAAGCGCCGCGGCTTCTTTGAACGCGTGACTTCACCGAGCCAAGGCAGATCCAGCCCGAGCACCTCGCCATACAGAAACAGCAAAGCCGACAAAGCCTGCCCCTGCGTGGACGCCGCCACGTTCCGCTCCACCGCGAGCGCCGTGAGAAAAGCCTCAACCTCCCGCTTGCCAAGCTCTGCCGGGTGCCGCTTGCCATGAAATAGAATGAACCGCTTGATCCAGCCCAGATACGCCGTCTCGGTGCGAATGCTGTAATGCTTCAACCGAAGACGGTCCCGCACCTGGTCCATCAAGCGCGGAGGACTTTGGGGGGCGACACGATGAGCGTTCATATGCAGGATATCCGTCAGAATACAAACAGCATATTCCCGCAACCCCAATCACAGCGAGGATTCCGTCACGCGGCGCTGCGCGATCAATATCCCAATAAAACCTCGTTTTGAGGTCTACTTAACGTTAGGTTTCTTCAATGGATACCTCAGCAAAACGAGAAGCAGCCCTCCAGCTACTAAGCTCCACCGGTATTTGGAAGTCCAATTACGCTCCTGCTGGTGTTAGGTTTCTCTGGCGTCTTGGCTTCGATTGCCCGCCACCCCATCTCGCTCGCTTCCGGTCGGTCTCTCTCATCTGCGGGCTGTATTTCGGCACATTTATGGGGTTGTTCGCGTGGGCAATGGAGTCATTCCACGGGAAAAATGCCCTTCCAGCAGTTCCGGTCGTAGCGGCGACGTCTGGAGCTTTTTTTGGCCTCACCATGGCAACCTATTACGCATACGGCCGGTGGAAGCATAAGTTGCCGCTCTGGAAAGATCTCCATCAGCCGCCCGCAACCTAACAGTGCAGTCAACCGGACACCAAACTGCTGCGCAGTTTGGTTCCCTACGCTGCGCTTCAGTGCCGGTTACTTTCAACGTTAGAGCTCTGAATCGCCCCGGATTCCCTAGACAGTTTTCTGCTTGTTGAAATACCGCTGTTC
>CAMFLH010000284.1 GCA_945957295.1 uncultured Uliginosibacterium sp. | reverse complement strand
CGCTTCAAGAAACAGGCGATGGTTCTTGACCGGGCTCCAGCGCGCAACCATCGCGACAACCGGGGTATCGGTCGACCAGCCCTGCTCTTGGCGGAAGGCTTCGCGTGCGGCCGGATCCGGCCTGAAGCGCGACAGATCCAGCCCGTTTGGCAGCACTTCGGTGCGTCCCGCCGGCCAGCCGAGGTGTTCGCTGCAATACGCAGCACTGCGGGCCGAAACATTGAAGATCCGCGTCACACGGCCGAGGTACCAGCGGGAAAGCGCTATCGTCATGCGTGTGAAACGGCTATGGCCGTGTGCGGCGTCCGGCGTGTCGCGCACGCTCCAGCACACAGGCCGCGCCAGGCGGGCGCCGAGGAAGCTCGCCGCCAGATTGCCGTGATACATCCAGCCTTGCAGCAGATCGGGCTCAAGCTCACGAACGGCACGGATCAAGCGCCCGACTTCGCCCAGCGGCCAACGGCCGGCGCGCAAGCCTATGAAGATCGGCTCGATACCGATCGCGCGAAACTGCGGGGCAAGCGCGTCGAGCCGCCCCAGCACCACCAGAGAGACTTCGACGCGCTGACGATCCATCGCCGTCAGCAGCTTCAGCAAGGCATGCTCGGCGCCGCCAATGCCCAGGCCCGTAATGACGACGCATACGCGGATAGGCTTCACCACTCAGACCTCGCGACGCTCGTCGGCAGGCTCCGCGGTGGCGGACTCCACCTCTTCCCACACCCGCATCCACAGCATCTTGCCAACTAGGATGCAAAGCCAGACCAGCAGCAACACGCCCTGCGATGCGCCCATCCGCCAGAGCACCAGCCCGCTGGCCGCCACAAGACCGTTGAGCGCCCACAGCAGCGGTACCGAGAGCTCCACCGACAAGCCCTTGAGGCACAGGATATGGTGCAGGTGCGTTCGATCCGGGCGCATCGGTGATGCGCCCTGCAGTAAGCGGCGCACCGATACGGTCGCCATGTCCAGCAACGGCAGCGCAACGGCATACAGCAACAGGACCGGCGGCATCGCTTGGTTCGGCCCGCGCGACAGGTGGATCGCAAACCAGCACAGCAGGGTGCCGAGCGCCAGTGCGCCGGCGTCGCCCATGAAGACGTGAGCTCGCGCGAGCATCGGGTGGCGGGCATTCACGGCGAGGAAACCCATGACGCAGGACATCAATCCGGCGATCAGCAGCACCTCGATATCGCGTCCGGCCGCCCGCGCAGCGAACAGGAACACCGCCAGCGCAATCAACACATGTCCCCCCGCGAGCCCGTCGGCGCCGTCGGAAAGGTTCAGCGCGTTGACCACGCCGACGATGACAAACATCGTCACCGCGGTATCCAGCGCACCCAAGGGAAGCCCGCCCTCTACGCCAGGAATCGGCACTTCGCCAAGCGAGAACCCTGTCGCACGCAACAGCAACCATGCTGCGATGCACTGCGCGGCCAGCTTGGCGCGCGCCGACACCGGGCGCGCGTCATCAATCACGCCCACGATCAGCACCAACCCGACCGGCAGCATTGCCTCATACAGGTTGCCGCCGATGCCGCGCAACTTCAGCGCCAGGATGTAAGCCGCCATGATCGCGATGCCGCCCACCACCGGCACGGCACGGCCGTGCTGCTTGCGGGCGTCGGGCCTGTCCATCAGCGCCAGCCAGGGAGCCAGCCGAGCGAGAACGAGGCAGAAGATCAGCGACAGCGCAAACGGGTAGAAGAGGTAGTTGAAGCTCACGTTCAGCCTGCCCCGCCATCCGTGAAGCCGTCGCCATACACTGCCAGGGTGCGTCGGGTAATGCAGGCATCCGACAACTCAGCCAGCACCTTCGCGCGAGCCGCAGCACCCATCGCTCGCGCGCGATCCGGCGATGCCAGTAGCGACAGGATTGCGCCCGCGAGTGCTTGCGAATCACCGGGCGGCACGAGCAAACCGTTTACGTCATCCTCGACCAACTCACGGCAGCCCGGCACATCGGTCGCGACCATCGGCCGCCCGCACGCCGCGGCCTCCAGCAACGCACGCGGCATCCCCTCGCCTTGCGTACTTGCAAGCACGGCAATGTCGGCGAGCTGCTGCAGCGCGAGCACGTCGCTACGGTGACCGAGAAACTCGACACCCCCTTCGCTGCGCCATTGATTCAGCACTGCCTCCGGCACGCTCTCCGGGTTGCCGGGATCAGGCGCGCCAGCGAGCAGAAACCGGGCGTCCGGCCTTGTCGCCCGCACGATGCGGGCCGCCTCGACAAAGACGCCAACGCCCTTGGACCACAGCAGGCGCCCCATCATCAGCACGGCAGCGCCGGGCTCATGCGCTGGAGGCGGACAGAACAGCGAGGTATCGACACCATCGCCGGGAATCACGTGCACCGCCGCGTGTTTCAGTGCGCCCAGAGCGGCCAGCACGTCACGGTTGTCGTGGTTCTGGAAAATGACCTGCGTGCCCACCAGAGCCTGGCGGTAGAACCCCACCACCACGGGGCGGATCAGACGCGCTTTCCAGGTCGAAGCCAGCAGCGCAAATCCGAGGCCGGTGATCGAGTTGACCACCCGACCAATGCCGGCCTTGCGCGCCGCCCACGACCCGTAAAGCACGCACTTGATCGTGAAGTGATGAACCAGATCCGGGCGCAGCTCGCAGTACAGCGCGAGCAGACGATACATCGCAAGGCGCTCTTCGATCGGGTGAATACCCGAGCGCGACAGCGGGAACGCACGCCAGTCGAAACCCGCATCGCGCAAGCGCTCGCCGAAGTCGCCTGCCGGGCTCACCAGAATCACCTCATGGCCAGCGTCCCGCAGCGCGCGGGCAAGCGGCAGCTTGAAGTTCCACAGGAACCAATCGGTGTTGGCGAACAGCAGCACCCGCATCGCTCAGCACACCTGCGAGCGATAGCGCTGATACCACGCCTGAAACATCAGCACGTCCCACAGGTAGTAATGCCAGGCAGCCTGGCCGCGCTGGTGTTCTTCCCATTTACGACGGATCGGCGCCGGATCGAACAATCCGCTATCTGCCAGTGCGGCCGGCGACAGCAGCGATTCGGCCCACTCGCGCAAGGGGCCGCGCAACCAGGGGCCGAGCGGGATACCGAAGCCCTGCTTCGGGCGTTCGAACAATGGACGCGGCACATGACGGGCAAGCAACTCGCGCATCAACCACTTGCCATTGCCGTCGCGCACCTTGAGCGACTCCGGCACGCTCCAGGCAAATTCGACCACGCGGCGATCGAGGAAAGGCGCGCGGGTTTCCAGGCTCACAGCCATCGCTGCGCGATCAACCTTCACCAGGATGTCGTTCGGCAGGTAGGCCAGTGTGTCGTGCGCTTGCATGAATTCGATGTCGCTGCGGCCGGCTTGTGCCGCCGACTCGGCAAGCGTCAGCGCTGGCAGGCGTGCGCCCGGCACCAGCAGCGCGGGATCCTTCCAGTGCGAGATCAGTTCGTCGTAGAAACCCGCCGGCGAACGTTCGCGCAGCATGCGGGCGATGCGGCTGAATTTGTCACCCGGAGAATTGCGCAGCAAGCGGGGGCACAAGGGGCCGAGCGCGCCACCCAGTGCATCCCAGGCTTTGCCGGGCACGACGCCGATCCCGGCAGCCAGCGTGCGTCGCAGTGGATACGGCACGCGCGACGCGCGACGCCAGAACCCGTCGCCCACCAGGTAGCGGGTGTAGCCTGCAAACAGTTCGTCACCAGCGTCGCCGGAGAGTGCGACCGTGACATGCTGGCGTGCGAAGTGCGACACCAACCAAGTCGGCAGCTGTGAGGAATCCGAGAACGGTTCGTCGTACAGATCTGCGACGCGCGGCACCACGGCCAGCGCGTCGTCGCCGCTCAGGTAGAACTCGCGATGTTCGGTGCCCAAGTGGGCTGCAACCTCGCGCGCAAACCGGGCCTCATCAAACGCATCCTCGCGGAACCCGATCGTGAAGGTCTTCACCGGTCGCGTCGCGCGCCGCTGCATCATCGCCACGATCAGCGACGAATCGATGCCACCGGAAAGGAAGGCGCCGAGCGGCACGTCGGACAGCATCTCCTGCTCTACGACTTCGCCCAGCACCGCTTCCAGTCGATCGACCCACGGCCCTTCTGCTCCCGCGGGTGCAGAGCGGCTCGACTCGCCGGCCTGCATCGCATCGCGCAAGGACCAGTACGGCTTCGGTTCGCCGGCACGGCGGCCGCGCACCTCAAGCCAATGGGCCGGCGGCAACTTCTTTACGTTCTGCCAGATCGACCAGGGTGCGGGGATGCTGTTGTAGTGCATCAACAGCCCTACCGCATCACGATCGATTTGCCCGCGCCAGGAGGGATGGGCATAGAGCGCGCGTAACTCGGAGCCGAACAGCAGGGTGCCGTCCGGCATCTCGCCGTAGTACAGCGGCTTCTCGCCAAGACGGTCGCGAGCGAGGATCAGGCGCGATTCGGCATGATCCCAGGCTGCAAACGCGAACATGCCGTCGCAGCGCGATAGCGTGCCCTCGACGCCCCAGTGATCGAGCGCCTCGATCAGCAGTTCGGTATCGGAGTGCCCGCGCCAAGCGTGGCCACCCTTGGCGCGTTCCAGTTCGGCACGGACGACAAGGTAGTTGTAGATCTCGCCGTTGAAGACGATGGTCCAGCGGCCGGATGCCGCATGCATCGGCTGGAAGCCGGCATCGGTCAGGTCAATGATCGCGAGACGACGGTGCGACAGCGCGAGGCCAAGGTCGGGTTGCGCCCACTCGCCGCGGCCGTCCGGGCCACGGTGAGCAATTGCCTCGCCCATCGCCCGCACCATCGCGCTCAGCGCGTCGACCGGCGCAGACAGCCCCCACACCCCCGCTATGCCGCACATGCAGTGATATCCCGATTCGCAAAGCCTTGCAGATTAACGGCCGCAACTTGCATCATCAAGCCGCCGCCTCA
>CAMFLH010000283.1 GCA_945957295.1 uncultured Uliginosibacterium sp. | reverse complement strand
GCGCTTGAGCGTGGCCGAGCACAGGTACATCTGCGACAGGATGTCTCCCAGGCGAGCAGAGAGCTTTTCCTTGCGCTTGAGGTCACCGCCCATCGTCAACATCGACACATCGGCGAGGAAAGCGAACGCAGCCGAGAAACGCGTGAGTTGCTGGTAGTAGCGCTTGGTTTCCGGCGCCACATCCGGCGTGCGCACCCAGTGCGAACCGGTGAGGCCATACACCAGCGCGCGCGCCGCGTTGCTGACAGTGAAGCCGATGTGGCTGAACAGCGCGCCGTCAAAGGTCTTCAAGCCGCGCGCCACATCCGTATCCTGCGCAGCCTGCATTTCCTTCAGCACGAACGGATGGCAACGAATCGCGCCCTGGCCGAAGATGATCAGGCTGCGGGTAAGGATGTTTGCGCCTTCCACGGTGATGCCGATCGGAATCTGCTGGTAGGCACGCGCGAGGAAGTTCTGCGGCCCCATGCAGATGCCCTTGCCCCCCAGGATGTCCATACCATCATTGACAACGGTGCGGGCACGTTCGGTGACGTGATACTTGACGATCGCGGACACCACCGAGGGCTTCTCGCCCAGGTCGATCGCGCCGGCCGTGAACGTCCGCGCCGCGTCGCACATGTACAAGTTGCCGCCAATGCGAGCCAGCGGCTCTTCGATACCTTCGAACTTACCGATCGAGGTTTTGAACTGGGCGCGGACGCGCGAATAGGCGCCGACAGCACGCGCGGTGAGCTTCATCATGCCGGTGTTGGAGCCCGGCAGCGAGATCGAGCGGCCTGCTGCAAGGCACTCCATCAGCATGCGCCAGCCCTGACCGGCCATCTTCGGACCACCGATGATGAACTCCAGCGGCATGAAGACGTCGTTACCCCAGTTCGGGCCATTGTGGAACATGGCATTGAGCGGCTGATGGCGGCGGCCGATGTTCACGCCCGGATGGGTGTTCGGCACCAGCGCACAGGTAATACCCAGGTCTTCCACATCGCCCAGCAGCTTGTCCGGGTCATACAGGCGGAAGGCCAGGCCCAGCACCGTACAGATCGGGCCGAGCGTGATGTAGCGCTTATCCCAGGTGACGCGCATGCCCAGCACTTCCTTGCCCTGGTACATGCCCTTGCAGATGATGCCGCGGTCAGGAATCGACGCCGCATCGGAACCCGCGACCGGGCTGGTCAGCGCGAAGGCCGGGATCTCGATCCCTTTGGCCAGACGCGGCAGGTAGTAGTCCTTCTGCTCCTTGGTGCCGTAGTGCAGCAGCAATTCGGCCGGGCCAAGCGAGTTCGGCACCATCACCGAAACGGCCGACGCAGACGAACGCGTCGCCAGCTTGGTCACCACTTCGGAGTGCGCGATGGCCGAGAAACCTTTACCGCCGTACTCCTTCGGAATAATCATGCCGAGGAAGCCCTTGTCCTTGATGTACTGCCAGACATTGGGCGGCAGGTCGTTATAGAGATTGGTGGTATCCCAATCGCTGACCATGCGGCAAAGCTCTTCGGTCTCGTTCTCGACGAAGGCCTTTTCTTCCGCGCTGAGCTTGGCGGCCGGAATGTCGAGCAAACGCTTCCAGTTAGGGCGGCCAGCGAAGAGCTCGCCATCCCACCAGACAGTACCGGCCTCAAGTGCCGTCTTTTCGGTATCGGACATGGCCGGAAGGATCTTCCGGTAGAGACCGAAAACCGGGCTTGTGATCAGCGCGCGGCGCAGCGGCGGCAACACGAAGACACCCAGTAGTACGACATAGATACCGATGCTCACGGCCGTAGCCGGCACCGACCACGCTGCCACTTGTGACATCCCTGCCAGCCAAGCCACACCGGCAACAAGCCAGGCAAAAAGAGGCGCCCGCCCAAAGGCGAGCGCGATTGCCATGAGAGGAAGCAAGCAAACCAGAAGCCAAAACATCGCCGTCTCCTTAAGCGTTAGGCGCGCGCAGCACCGAAATCCGGGGTCAAGACCCCGCCCCCGACATCCCCCGTCGGAAACTGCGCGTGCGGGCTAATCATTTCCGGAAGGGGAGCCCGCAATCCCCCGAGAAGAAAGGACATCAACCGCGGCGCCATGAGCGCCGGGTCGTCATCGAAACGGCCGCTGACGAGTTGCAGGGCATCGATACCGGAAATCGCGTACGACACCGCCCCCATCATGAAATGCAGCCGCCACATGATCTCGGCCAGCGGCACCCCGGGCAGCGCCCGGCGCAACGCATCGGAGTAGCGACTGATCACATCACTGAACTCCTCGGCCATGAATTTGCGAATGAACTGAGCCGGCTCGGTGTAGGTCCGGCCAAGCAGGCGCATGAAGGTGTGGCCGCCATGGCGCGTATCGGTCGCCATCGCCAGCACCGGCCCGAAGAAGCCCTCGAGCACCTGGCTGGGCTTGAGCGGCGCCCCCTGCGCTTCGAGCTCCATGCCGTCGAGGACCTCAAGACGCATGCGATTGAGCTGATACAGGCGGCGGTGGAAGACGGCCTGAAAGAGCGCCTCCTTCGTACCGAAGTGGTAGTTCACCGCCGCCAGATTCACCCCAGCCTGACCGGTGATAAGGCGCATGGATGTGCCTTCGAAGCCATGCTCGGTAAAAAGCACTTCGGCCACATCCAGGATGCGCTCGCGGGTATCCCCCCCACTACGCGATTCACCAGTCAGAGTTGCCACGGATCCCCCACCCGCAGTTCAAACGTTCGTTTTAATCATACGTCAGATCGTCGGAGTGTCAAGAAGTTTCCGTACGCATCCGTATGTGCGCCGCAGCATTGTCCGCACTGGCAATGCGGGTACTTACATGATTCCTCGCGCGGCAAAGGCTTCGCCGCGTCGAGCCGCTAGAATGTCGCCATGCGACGCGGACCCAGCCTTCCCCCTCCAAGCCCAGCCACCGGCGAACGTCACGACTGGGACACCCTCAAATCCCTGCTGCCCTACCTGTGGCGCTACCGCCGCCGGGTCGGCTTCGCGATGCTTTGCCTCCTGTCGGCAAAGTTCGCCAACGTCGGTGTGCCGCTGATCTTCAAACAGCTGATCGATGGGCTGACAATTACGAAGGAGCAGGCCTTCATCGTGGTCCCCGCCGCCCTGCTCCTGGCGTACGGCGTGTTGCGATTCTCAACCTCACTGTTTACCGAGCTGCGCGAGATCGTGTTCGCGCGGGTAACCCAGGAGGCGGTTCGACATATTTCGCTGGAGGTCTTTCGCCACCTCCACTCGCTGTCGCTACGTTTCCACCTGGAACGCCAGACCGGCGGACTGACGCGCGATATCGAACGCGGCACCCGCTCGATCGGCTCGCTGATCAGCTACACGCTCTATTCAATCCTCCCGACCCTGGTCGAAATCACGCTGGTGGTCGGCATCCTGCTCAAGCGTTACGAACCCAGCTTCGCGTTGATCACACTGGCGACGCTAACCCTCTACATCGGCTTCACGATAACGGTAACGAACTGGCGCACTGCGCTGCGCCGGCAGGCCAATGAGCTGGATTCCGCCGCCAATGCGCGCGCGATCGACAGCCTGCTCAACTATGAGACGGTGAAGTACTTCAATAACGAGGACTTCGAGGCACAGCGCTACGACACTCAGCTGCGGACCTGGATCGCGGCGCAGATCCGCAATCAGTACTCACTTTCCGCGCTGAACCTCGGTCAAGCTCTGATCATCGCCTTCGGCGTCACCGCGATGATGTGGCGAGCGGTTGGGGGCGTCATCACAGGCACGATGACCATCGGCGACATCGTTCTGGTCAATGCATTCCTGATTCAGCTGTATATCCCGTTGAATTTTCTCGGCGTGATGTACCGCGAGATCCGCCAAGCACTCACCGATATCGAGCGGATGTTCGGACTGCTGAAAACCAACCGGGAAGTTGAAGACAAGCCTGACGCGAGCGACCTTCCGGAAGGCCCCCTCGGCGTGCGCTTCGCCAGCGTGGACTTCCACTACGAGGCAAAACGCCAGATCCTCTTCGGTGTGGATATTGACGTGCCGCCGGGGAAGACCGTCGCCATTGTCGGCCACTCTGGATCAGGCAAATCGACGCTTGCGCGCCTGCTGTTCCGTTTCTACGACGTCAGCGGTGGCCGCTTGGAGATTGGCGGACAAGACATCCGAAATGTCCGCCAACACAGCCTGCGCCGGGCGATCGGCATCGTTCCGCAAGACACGGTGCTATTCAACGACACGATCCGCTACAACATCGAATACGGCCAGCCCGGCGCATCACAGGCGGAAATCGAGGCTGCCGCCCGCGCTGCCCAGTTGCACGACTTTGTCGCGCGCCTTCCCGATGGTTACGACACCCGCGTCGGCGAACGCGGCCTGAAGTTGTCCGGCGGAGAAAAACAACGTGTCGCGATCGCTAGAGCACTGCTGAAGAACCCGCCAATCCTGATTTTTGACGAAGCGACCTCCGCGCTTGATTCGAAAACCGAGCAGGCCATTCAGGCGCAACTGGAAGCAGCGGCCCGCGGACGAACTGCCATCGTGATCGCGCACCGCCTATCGACGGTCATGAATGCCGATGAGATCTTGGTACTTGATGGCGGGCGCGTGATCGAGCGCGGCCAGCACGCCGCGCTGCTCAATCGCGATGGTGCCTACGCCGCGATGTGGGCGCTGCAGCAACGCGAGGAAGCGGAGCTGCAAGCCTGAGAGCCAATCGGTAAGTCGCCGATGCCGTTGCGCACATGGGCGCGGCAAGGCTTCGCCGTCCAAGTGACGCCCGGCAGCTCCGATTGAGCCGCGACGCCGAAGCGCGTACTTATGACTCCAGCAGCCTCAACCACCGTTCGATCGGCACCCACTGCTGCCGATCCTTCGCCACACGGCTCTCGGGGACGTCGTACAACGTGAGCCCATGCGCGGCGAGCTGGAAATAGTTTTGCTGGTCGCGCAGTTGCGCCAGGACCGGCAACCCGAGACTGACGGAAAA
>CAMFLH010000282.1 GCA_945957295.1 uncultured Uliginosibacterium sp. | reverse complement strand
CAGGGGCACGACCTGCGACACCGCCACGCCGCGGCCGTCCGCGCCGAGCTCGTTCGCCAGCGCCTTGCCGCCGACGAAAGACACCGCCCAGAACTGCGTGAAGGATTGCGGATCGCGGCGGCGCAGTTCGCGCACGAAAGCGGCGCTGGACTTATAGGCGCTCATCATGATCACGCCGTCGGCTTTGGCCTTGTTGATCGCATCCACCGCCGCAGCCACGTCGGTCGAATTGCGCTCGACCGGCGCCTTGGCGACCAGCGCGACGTTGAGCCGCTTGAGTTCGTGCTCAACATCCGCGAGGCCGGATTTGCCAAAGGCATCGTTCTGGTACAGCACCGCCAGGCGGCGACCGGCCGGGTTCGCAATCGACTTGATGATCGCCTGCGCTTCGTCCGAATAGCTGGCGCGAATGTGGAAGATCAGCCCGCTGTCCGGGCCGCGCAGTGATTCGGCACCCGAGTAGGGGCCGACCAGCGGCACCTTCGCTTCATTCATCACCGGCAGCACCGCCAAGCCGGTCGCAGTGCCGACATTGCCCAGCAGCGCGAAGACCTTGTCCTTCTCGATCAGTTGCTTCGCGTTGGCCGCGGCGCGTTCGGGGTCGTAACCGTCATCCAGCGACAGCAGCCGCAACTGCCGCCCGTGCACGCCACCCTTTGCGTTGATCTCCTTGAAGTAGGCTTCGATGCCAAGACGCACGTCGTGGCCAAGGTCGGCCGCGGGGCCGGTTTGTGCGGCGGTCTGCCCGATCAGGATTTCCTTGTCGGTGATGCCTGGGGCCTCGGCCGCATGGGTGGTTCCGGTAACGAGCGCAAAGCTCATCGTGGTGGCAAACAGCATGCATCGAACGGGGGGCAGCATTGGGGGGCTCCTCGTGGGGTGAGTGCCGCATCGGCGCAGCACAAAAGGTGTGAAAGTCGCCACCGTACCGATCGCAACATCGCCTCCCCTTGAGCCAGCGCAGGTCGTCGATGCAGACGTCATTTGTTTAGCAATCGCACTAATCTGACGTGCGGGCTACCACGCAACGCACTGTCCCCTTTCTGCCGATACGAGCCGGGTGTCGCCGGATGAGCGCTAGAATTTGAGCGCTTCCGGATACGCTCGCGTGCATCGCTACTTCGTCATCCCCCGCCCTGCCCTGCAGCCCTACGTCGACCGACTATGGGGCTGGGAGAGCAACGCTGCACCCACAATGCCGCTGCTGCTGCCCGGCACCGGCGCGGAACTGCTGTTCCACTTCCGCACACCAATGGCGATAGCTGGCACACGCGGGATGCGCAACCTCGGTGCCGCCTACCTGCTATGCGCTCGGCGCGCGCCGCACCGGCCGGTGGCGCAAGGTAGCGTCGGCTTCGTCTCGGTACGCCTGCGCTCCGGCGCGCTGCGGCATTTCTGCCCGCTACCAGCGCAGGCACTCGGCGACGAGGCGATGCCGGTCGCTGATATCTGGGGCGCCGAAGGCACGGCGATCGCCGAGCAGGTGGCGCTAGCGCCGGACACCGACACCCGCATCGCACTGCTGCAGGACTGGCTGCTCGCTTGCCTCGCGCGCCATGGCAAGCGGCAGCCGGCAATCGAGCTGGCCGTGCGTGCGCTGTACTACCGCCACCGCGAGGTGCGCATCGACGCGCTGGCCGATCAGCTGGGCCTGAGCCGGCGCCACTTCGAACGCGTGTTCCGCGAACAGATCGGGCTGACGCCCAAGGCCTTCCAGCGCACCGCACGCTTCCACCTGACGGTGCGCGACCTGCTGCTCGGCGGCGACGGCGATTACCTTGCCGCCGCGCTGGACCATGGCTACTACGACCAGGCGCACTTCATCCACGACTTCCGGAGCTTCGTTGGCCACGCGCCAGCGCGCTTCCTGCAGACGGCAACGCCGACGGCGCATTTTTACAATCCGCCGATCTTCGCGCCCGATAAGGTGCCCCTGCCGCGTTAACACGGAGCACCCCCTGCTCCGGCGCAGGCGCCTAGGAGCAAGCATGACCGTCGTCACCGCCCTGTTCGAAGCCCGCGCCGGCTGCGAAGCCGAACTCGAAACCACGCTGCGCAAACTCGTCAGCCAGGTCGCACAGGAAACCGGCGCGATCGAATACACGCTGCACGGCAGCCCGACGTCACCCGGTCGCTTCTACTTCTACGAACGCTATGCGGACCAGGCCGCCGTCGACACGCACATGGGCACGCCCTACCTGAAGCGGGTACTCGAAGTCGTGCCCGATCTGTGCGCGGCCGCCCCCGAAGTCGGTTTCTTCGAACCGCTGGTGTCGATCAAGGATCTGAGGGCCTGAGGCGATGTTCCTGATTCTGCTCGACTACGTCGCACCGCCGACTGAGATCGACCGCCATGTCGAGGCGCATCGGCGCCACCTGGCTAAACAGTACGCGGCGGGGAGGCTGTTGCTGTCCGGCCCGCAGGTGCCGCGCGAAGGCGGCGTCATCATTGCCTGCGTGCGCACCCGTGAGGAGGCGGAAGCAATGATGCTGCGCGACCCCTTCGTCGTGGCCGATGTGGTGCGCTACCGGGTGATCGAGTTCGTCGCGCGCGCCGCACACCCGGCGCTCGGCGGTTTCATCGAGGCGCCGACGGCCTGACCGGCAAGCTTGATCTGGGCAGCCCTGGCCCGCCAGCGCGGCGCTATGCTGGCCTCTTGTACCCCCGGAGGACCCGACATGCCCGCGCTGTTGAACTTCCCGATCGCTGGCGCCCGCGTCAAGGTGCGCGCCGTGGCAGCGAATATCGTGTGCGTCAGCATCGCGCCAGACGGCCACGCGCTCGCCGATTCGCCGTTCGTGCTGCCACAGGCCGATGCCCCGGAAGCTGAGCTGCGCACCACCCGCGCCGGTGACGCCGTGCAGTTCGCCGACGCCGACGGAACGGTGTTCCTGACTCATTCAGCGTGCAGCTGGTCGACCGGCGAGGAAGCCCTGCAGGTGGTGCAGCAGTTCCGCGCCGACCCTTCGCACGCGCTCTTCGGCCTTGGCCAGTACCCCGGCGGCGCATGGGACTGGCGCAACCGCGAGGTGCTGCTGGCGCAATCGAACCAGGGCATCGCGGTGCCGTTTCTGGTCTCCACGGCGGGCTACGGCATCCTCTGGGATTCGATGGCGCTGACCCGCTTCGCCAGCACCGGCGAGCACTTCCGCTTCGAGAGCGACTGCGCCGACGGCATCCGCTACTACGTCGTGTGGGGGCCGGACTTCGACCGCATCGTCGCCGGCTTCCGCCAGCTCACCGGCGCCGCGCCGCTGTTTCCGCGCTGGGCCTACGGCTACTGGCAATCGAAGGAGCGCTACGTCGACCGCGCCGAACTGCTGGCCACGGCGGCGCGCTTCCGCGAACTGGGCTTCCCGATCGACGCGCTGATCCAGGACTGGAAGTACTGGGGCGACAAGCCCTGGAGCTGCATGGAGTGGGACGACAAGGTCTTCCCCGACCCCGCGGGCATGATCCGTGAGCTGCACGAGCAGCACCAGCTGCGCCTGATGACCACGCTGTGGCCGGTGGTCGGCGAGGGCTGCGCGCTGTTCAATGAGTTGAAGGCCGCCGGCGAGCTGTTCGAGTATCCGCACTGGGCCAAGGGCCACATCTACGACGCCTTCAGCGCGCCGGGCCGCGCGATCTACTGGAAACATGTGCAACGCGGGCTCATAGCTAAGGGCGTCGACGCCTTGTGGATGGATGGCACCGAGCCGGAATTCGTGTCCACCCACGACCCGATGGACGGCGTGCGCGCCTGCTACGCGCAGCGCGACACCGCGCTGGGCAGCTGGCGACGCGTGCTCAACGGCTACTCGATGTTCACCGCACGCGGCGTCTATGAAGGCCAGCGCTCGCTGAACAACGGCAAGCGTGTGTTCACGCTGTCGCGCTCGGGCTTCGCCGGCCAGCAACGTTACGCGGCCGCAAGCTGGTCGGGCGACATCGCCGCCACCTGGCAGGTGCTGCGCGAGCAGGTCGCCGCCGGGCTCAACTTCGCCGCAGCCGGCATGCCCTACTGGACCACCGACATCGGCGGCTTCTTCACCACCGGCCTGGGTGCGCGCTTCCCCGACGGCAATGCCGACCCGGCCTACCGCGAGCTCTACGTGCGCTGGTTCCAGTGGGGCGCGTTCTGCCCGCTGTTCCGCTCGCACGGCACCAACACCGCACGCGAGCCCTGGCACTTCGGCGAAGCCGGCAGCTGGGCCTACGACGCGCTGCTCGCCGCCGCGCAGCTGCGCTACCGGCTGCTGCCCTACCTCTACTCGCTGGCCTGGGACGTGACGGCCAACGGCGGCACGATCATGCGCCCGCTGGCGATGGATTTCCGCGACGACCCCGCCACCTACGGCATCGCCGACCAGTTCATGTTCGGCCCCGCGATCATGGTCTGCCCGGTGCTCGCGCCGATGTTCCACGAGCCGCGCCGCGAGGCCGAGATCGTCGCCAGCGACTTCCTGCGCACGCCCGAGGGCGAAGCCGGGCTGACCTGGCGTGGCTACGCCGACGAGACCTCCGACGCAGCGGTGTTCGCCAAACCGGTGGCGGAACTCAACGGCAGCTGGGCCGGTGGCCCGCCGCCCGGCCTGCCCTTCGCTGGCTACCGCCTGCGCTGGGACGCCGAGCTGAGCGTGCCCGACAGCGGCGACTACGAATTCCTGCTCTACGGCAACGACGGCCGCCGCATGTGGTTTGACGACGAGCGGGTGCTCGACGCCTGGCAGGCGCGCGGCATGCAGACCACCACGCTGCGGCGCACGCTCGCCGCCGGCACCAAGATCCGCCTGCGTGTCGAGCACCAGCACCGCCACGGCGCCGCGCAGATGAGCCTGTCCTGGCGCCGGCCCGGCCACGCGCCGAAGTCAGAGCTGGTGCCGGCCGAACGCCGCGTCTACCTGCCCGCCGGCTGCGACTGGTACGACTTCCACAGCGGCGATCGCTACACCGGCGGACAAACG